>JBFHRI010000277.1:0-3828 GCA_041591755.1 Oleiphilaceae bacterium | reverse complement strand
TGGTATCTGGGCGGCTTGTTGGCTGAAAACGGGGTGGCGATGGATGCAGCCGAATTGATTCGAAGCGCCCAGCAAACGGTGGCTGATTTACTGCCCTGGCTGAGTCTCAAGCAGCCAAAATGGCGCACCTATCGCGTCAATCGCGCGGAGCCCGAAATGCAAGGCCACTTGCGCCCGGACACCGCCTCGCTGCAAAGCCAGGGCAATTGCTTGGTCGGCTGGCCCTCGAAACTGGCACTGGCTCCGCAACTGAGCGACCTGGCCTTGGCAGCCCTGCCGCCGCCCAGCCAGCAACCGCTGGACCTGAGCGCGTTGAGTTCACTACCACGCCCAGACATTGCGCGCGCACTTTGGGATTAAGCTATGACGATGCGCTATACCCCACTCGCCAACACCGGTCTCCGGCTTAGCTTGCTCGGTTTGGGCACGGTGAAATTTGGTCGTAATACTGGCGTGAAATATCCCAGCGCCTTCGAGCTGCCGGATCGGGCGACCATGCAAAATCTACTAGCGATCGCCCACGAAGGCGGCATCAATCTATTAGATACGGCACCAGCCTATGGCGATAGTGAGATTAAGCTCGGCGAGCTGCTGCGCGGACAGCGCGAGCAGTGGGTGCTTTGCACCAAGGCGGGGGAGGAATTTGATCCCGCCACGGCACAGTCGCGCTTTGATTTCAGTCCCAAGGCCTTGACGCGCAGCGTGGAGCGTAGCCTGCAGCGTTTGGGCACTGAGGTGCTGGACCTGGTATTGATTCACTCCAATGGCGAGGATGAAAAAATCATCCAGCAGCATGGCGCCCTGGATACGCTGCAAGAACTTAAACGCAAGGGCTGGATTCGCGCCAGCGGCATGTCGACCAAAAGCGTGGCCGGTGGCCTGCTCGCCCTGCAACACAGTGACTGCGCCATGATCGCGTTTAATCCGGACTACCCTGACGAACGCGCCGTGATCGACTATGCCCGAGAACACAATAAAGGCATTTTGATCAAAAAGTTACTGAACTCCGGTCATGCCGCGCTGCAACAGGACGGCCTGCACGCGGCCATCCAGATCGCACGCGAAACCGCCGGCATTACCAGCGTGATCATGGGCACGCGCAATCCCGAACACCTGCGTCAGAATATTCGCCTGTTTTGTGACTAGCACTCTACGCGTTCTACATCTTTTGGCTTCGCCCGGCCCGCAGATCGGCGGCATGGAGCGACAAGTCGCTGCACTGGCCCAAGCACTCCCGCCAAGCCAAGGCGTGATCGCCGCCACGAGTTATCACGAACTTTTCAGCCAGCCGGCGTTAGCGTTTTTTCCGTGTAATTTCCAACGCAGTCGTTACCACCCTTTGTTGCGCCGCGAATTGCGTCAACACGTCAAAACGTTCAAGCCCGATCTGGTTCATGCCCACGGCCTCAAAGCCACCATGCTGGCGGCCATGCTAAAGCGCCACTTTCCCGAGTTACAGACCCTGGCAACAGTCCACGGGACCAAGCGCCGGCAGCGCGCGCTGGCCCGCATGGATCATCTGATTGCGGTCAGTGAGGGCGTGCGACAAGCCCTTTATCCGCTCAATGCGACGACGATTCACAATGCACTGGCGCCCTATCAAGGCGCCAGAGTCGACCGTGCAACACTGTGCCGGCTGTGGGGGCTGGACCCGCAGCGCCCCTTGATTGCGGCGGCGGGGCGCCTGGTCAGTCTCAAACGTTATGCGCACCTGATCCGCGCCGCCAATCAGGCACAGTTACAACTGCTGTTGTTTGGCGAGGGCCCGCTGCGTACAGAACTGGAAGCCTTGGCCGGCCCCACGGTGCGCCTCTGCGGCCATACCGAAGCACTGCGGGCACAGCTGGCCGCGGTCGATTTATTGGTCATCTGTTCGGAGCGGGAGGGTATGAGCCTGAGCATGCTGGAAGCGCTGGAAGCGGGCACCCCGGTGCTATCAACGCCCGTCTCGGGCACCCACGAGTTATTACCCGCTGGCGCGCTGATCCACGATATCGCGCCTGCGCCGCTGGCCGCGCAATTACAACGCGCGGTGGCTGACTTGACTCCGCTGCGGGCGGCTTTTCAAAGCACCTTTGAACGCGTCAGGCAAGAGTTCGATATCACGACCCAGGCGAACCGCACGCAGACCGTATATCAGAGTATCGTTTTCAGCGCGCAGCACTGATAGACTCGCCCAATCGAATTCGCTTGTTCATATTTAAGCTGCCACAGACCCGACCATGACCACGCCACACATTTTGTTTTTGGGTGACTGCAATACGCGCGGTACGCCGGATATCGAAGGCCAGGCCTACCCTGAGCAACTGGCCCAACTGGGCGATTACCGGGTGCAAAACTGTGGTCATACCATGGCTACAATTCGCGAGGGTAGCGCTTACTTTGAACGGCATCTCGCCCCGGATGTCGCTCTGGTTTGCATTCAGTATGGCTTGGTCGATGCCTGGCGCACCGTCCGTTTCGCACCCTATGTGCCCTACTATCCAGATAGTGGCCCGCGCAAGCTGGCGCGCAAACTGGTTAAAAAATACAAGAAGCTGTGCCATCGCCTACGCCTGGATCAGACATTGGGCAGTCAAAATGTGGTCCCCATCGTGGAATATCGTTTACGCATCGAAGCGATGATTCAAGCCGCTGCGCCCCGGCCAGTGGTCCTGATCGAAACCATCCCGAATCATGATCTTAGTCGTAATCAGGACATTCAGCGCTACAACCAGTGCTTGCATGCAATCGCCGAATCGCATGCCACGGCACATGTACTGCCCCTGTATGAAGAGTTTTCAGCTTATTTGGACGTGCCATTCGACCCGCATCGGAATACCACTCTGTACGCCGACCCGACCCATCTGAGCCGACGCGGTCATCGCTTGGTGGCCGAACGCTTGTATGCACTGAGCCGGCACATTCTTTAAGGTACGCACTTTGAGTTCCCTGCACGCAACAAGGCCCCATAAAGCGCTGTTTCTGGATCGCGATGGCGTCATCAATGTCAACCACGGCTATGTCTATCGCCAGGCCGACATCGAGTTTATCGACGGTATTTTCGATTTGTGCCGCCGCGCCATTGCCCGCAACTATCGCTTGATTATCGTCACCAATCAGTCCGGCATTGCACGCGGTTATTATTCGCACCAGCAGTTTGCGGTCTTGCGCGACTGGCTGGAGCACCAGTTCTGGCGGCAGGGTATACCCATCACGCACACCTATTATTGCCCTCACCATCCCCAAATGGGCCTGCCCTGCTGCTGTCGCAAACCTCGACCAGGCATGCTCTGGCGCGCGGCACGGACGTATAATGTGGACCTGCAACGCTCAATTTTGGTCGGCGACAGCGAATCTGATATAGAATGTGCACGCAACGCCGGTGTAGGGACTGCCGTACACTATGTGCCTTATGACCGCTACCCCGGCCCGGCGCTACGCCGCCTCAGGCAGGATGAACGCTGGTGCAGTCGTAGCTTGCGCGCCATCGCCGCTTTGCTGTAATACTCCGGAATTGTTAACTTAACGAGCCCTTGCCTTATGATCGAACGCATTCAGAAACACATTCAGCGCAGCATCGAGACCAAGCAGCAAATTCTCGCTGACGCGGCCTTGTTACAAACCCTGCAAGACGCCGCTAACCTGTGCGCCGAAAGTCTGCGCCAGGGCGGTAAGATTCTCTTCGCCGGCAATGGCGGTAGCGCCTCCGATGCGCAGCATCTATCGGCCGAACTCGTGGGCCGCTACAAACAAGAGCGTCCATCCATTGCCGCGATTGCCCTGAACACCGATACCTCCGCACTGACGGCGATCGGCAACGATTATGGCTATGAGGAAGTGTTTGCA
>JBFHRI010000276.1:0-3849 GCA_041591755.1 Oleiphilaceae bacterium | reverse complement strand
TAACGGCGTTGATTGCATCAATCTCTTTGCCGGGGATGTCTTGCGCTTCGCTGACGGCATGATCGAAAACGGCGAGCGTTTGAAAGTCCCGCACATGGGTTGGAACGAAGTGCAGCAAGTGCAGGCGCACCCGATGTGGCAGGGTATCCCCGACCGTGAGCGTTTTTATTTTGTGCACAGTTACTACGTGCCTGCCAGTCAGGCCGAGATGGTCGGGCGCACGGATTATGGCGTGCCCTTCGCCGCAGTGATCGCGCACGACAATGTGTTCGCGGTGCAGTTTCATCCTGAGAAAAGCCAGCATGCAGGTCTGCAGCTGCTGAAGAATTTTGCCTCATGGAACGGCCGTTCCTGAGTCTGAAACTATTAGAGAAGCGAGTCGAAGCCATGTTAGTCATTCCGGCAATTGATCTTAAAGACGGCAAGTGTGTGCGCCTGAAGCAGGGCCGTATGGAAGATTCCACGGTGTTTTCTGATGACCCGGTTGAAATGGCGGGGCGCTGGTTTCAAGCGGGAGCACGCCGTTTGCACCTGGTGGATCTGAATGGTGCGTTTGAAGGCGAGCCGGTGAATGGCGAGATCGTCCGCGCGATTGCGCAACGCTATCCGACGATGCCAACCCAGATCGGCGGTGGTATTCGGAGTCTTGAAACCATTGATGCTTATTTGCGGGCGGGCGTTAAGTACGTAATTATCGGGACAAAAGCGGTCAAGCAGCCGGAATTTGTCGCCGAGGCCTGTCAGGCCTTTCCGGGGCATATTATCGTCGGTCTCGATGCCAAAGATGGCAAAGTGGCAACCGACGGTTGGGCCGAAGTGTCGGATCTGGAAGCCACGGATCTGGCTAAGCGCTTCGAGCGCGATGGTGTGAGCGCGATTGTGTACACCGATATCGCGCGTGACGGCATGATGCAGGGCGTGAACGTTGAGGCGACCGTACGTTTGGCGCAAGCCTCGTCGATTCCGGTCATTGCCTCGGGTGGCATTACCAATATGGACGATATTCGCGCGCTTGCTGCGCAGTCCAAACAGGGCATCATGGGGGCGATCACTGGTCGTGCGATTTATGAAGGCACGCTGGATGTCGCGGAAGCGCAGCATTATTGCGACGCGCAAGCACATTTGAAACTCTGAGGACTGTCATGGGGCTGGCCAAACGTATCATTCCCTGTCTCGATGTCGATCAGGGCCGCGTTGTTAAAGGTGTACAGTTCGTCGGTATTCGTGATGCCGGTGATCCGGTGGAAATCGCGCGTCGTTATGACGAGCAGGGGGCCGATGAGATTACCTTTCTCGACATTACCGCTAGTCATGAAGATCGAGACACCACGATTCACACCGTCGAGAAAATGGCCAGCCAGGTATTTATTCCGCTGACCGTGGGGGGGGGTATTCGCAAGGTTGAGGATATTCGCAATATGCTGAATGCCGGGGCTGACAAGGTCAGCATCAATACTGCGGCTGTCTTCAACCCAGATTTTGTCGGCGAAGCGGCGGCCCGTTTTGGCAGCCAGTGCATTGTGGTCGCGATCGATGCCAAGAAAGTTTCAGCTCCCGGTGAAGCCGATCGTTGGGAAATTTTTACCCATGGAGGACGCAAGCCGACCGGTTTGGATGCGGTGGAGTGGGCGAAAAAAATGGTCGCCTACGGTGCCGGCGAAATTCTGCTGACTAGCATGGATCGCGATGGCATGAAAAATGGTTTTGACCTGGGTGTGACGCGAGCCATTGCCGATGCCGTGGCGGTCCCGATTATCGCCTCGGGCGGCGTGGGTAACCTGCAGCATTTGGCCGATGGCGTGACCCTAGGCGGTGCCGATGCGGTGTTGGCAGCGAGTATCTTTCACTTTGGTGAGTACACCGTGCAGCAGGCCAAAACCTTCATGGCACAGCAAGGGATCGAGATGCGTCTGCCACGTAATTGAGCCCCTCCCACTCTTGGTTGGGAGGGGGTGACAGCATTACCGAAGCGCCTGCTTAACCCCACCCCAGCCCTCCCCTTCATAAGGGGAGGGAGCTGGACCTCCCTCAAGGAGGGCAAGTCCGAACCCCTTCGATCAATGAGGTAGAGGGCCAGAAGTAAAGGGAGTACTCTGTCAGCTATGACTCAGTCCGATCAGCCATTGCAACCGCGACGCAAGCATTGGTTGCGCAGAACGCTAAGACGCTCGCAGCAGGAGGCGGTCGCCTCTGCGGCTACGACTGCTACGGCTGACAACTATTTCAACGCCTTTGCGATCTTTCTGCAGGCTTCCGCCTTACAGATGGGCTATCTCACCGCGATCCCACAGCTTTTCGGCGCCTTGTCGCAGTTGCTCTCAATCTGGCTGTGCCAGTTTATTCCGCGCCGCGTGTTTGTCGTTATCTGTGCCGCGATTCAGGCGGCCGCGGTCGGCCTGTTGCCTTGGTTGCTCTGGTTTGATCAAGAGCGCGCGGTGTATTGGCTGATCGTCCTGGTGTGCGTCTATTTCGTTTGCAACAACCTGATACAGCCACAATGGCGGGCCTGGATGGGGAGTATCGTACCGGCGCGGCGGCGGGGTGCTTTTTTTGCAGCGCGTACGCGCCTGACTCAAATCGCTTCCATTTGTGTGTTTCTGGGCGGGGGCCTGGTGTTAAGTTCGGGGGAGTGGCTCGGCAGCGCAGCGGCGGGCTTTACCTTGGTGTTTATTCTGGCCGCTGCGGGCCGTTTTACTTCAGCGCGGCTGCTATATCTCATGCATGACCCCGAGCCCGTGACTGCGTCGCGTAAGGGATTTACTGAGAGTATGCGCCAGTTTCGCCACTCTCTGCATGACGCGAGTTTTCGCAACTACAGCATTTTCTTTGCCGGTCTCAGTGGCGCCGCTTCGCTCTCCGCGCCGTTTTTCGCGGTTTACATGCTTAGCGAGCTACAGTTCAGCTACTTTGAGTATGCGGTTAACCATGTCGCTTCAGTCGCGACCCAGTTCTTCATGTTGAGTTGGTGGGGGCGTATCAGCGATCGTTATGGTAATCGGCTAGTGATGCTCAGTTGTGCACTGATGATTCCGAGCTTTCCGATACTTTGGTTTTTTTCCACCAATTTCTACTATCTGTTAGGCGTGCAAGTCTTGGCGGGCGTGGCGTGGAGTGGTTTTACCTTAAGCTCGGCCAATTATCTGTATGACATCCGGCCGCAACGTTCCGATTTTGCGGTCTATGCGGCGGTGCAGTCCGGCCTCAGTGCTCTGGCGATCTTTTTCTTCGCCTTGTTAGGCGGCTGGATTGCCAGTCATTCGCCTCAAGTGTACGAGTATTTGGGGATGCAGAGCTGGTTATCGAGTTCGCTTTTCATTGTATTCCTGTGTTCCGCGATTTTGCGCATGGCTTTTGTAATATGGTTCATCCCGCGTGCCGAAGAACCCCGTATCCGTCGCCGTCCGAAGCTGCTCAAATTGGTGCTGCGCGTGAGTCGCTTCAACCCGATTAGTGGGGTGAGTATGGATTGGTTGACGGTGACTAAAGAACGCGGGAATAAAGAGAGTGATTCGGGGGCTTGAATCAATTACCTGCTTACCCCTTGCCTGCGGGCCCCGCGTACACCGGTCAACCCCACTTACACTTGCCATCCCCGCCAACAAACATCAGTCATCCCAGCCAACAAACATCAGTCATCCCCGCCAACAAACATCAGTCATCCCGCGGCTTGACCGCGGGACCTCAAGCCGCCACTCCGGGGTACATCAGATCCCGCGGTCAAGCCGCGGGACGACTGTTTATTTAGGCGCTGCAGGACGACTGTTTATTTAGGCGCTGCAGGACGACTGTTTATTTAGGCACTGCAGGATGACTGATTATTTAGGTACTGCGGGATGACTAAGTACTTAG
>JBFHRI010000275.1:0-3853 GCA_041591755.1 Oleiphilaceae bacterium | reverse complement strand
TTTCTTGTTCCAGACCGCCCAGGGGCAGTCACCCTTGGCATAGAGTTCATCAAAATTCTGTTTATCCTTGAAGGTGTCCATGCACTTCCAGAAGCCATCATACTGATAGGCCACCAGCTCATTGGCCTCGATCAGGCGAGCAAAGGGCTCATGCACCAATTCTTCACCTTCGCGGATATAATCGAAAATGCGTTTCTTGAAGATGAAGAAGCCGCCATTTACGGTCAGGCCAGTGTTCGTGGTGTCTTGAATACTGTGCACCGTGCCATCGTCATTTAGGCGCACATAATGGAAGGACTGTTGTGGCTTGACGCAAAGGAAGCAGGCTGTTTTACCGGACTCTTCGAAAAACTTTAGCACTTCATCTAGGGGCGCATCCGAAAGACCATCGGCATAGTTCGCCATAAACATATCGTCGGGTCCGAGATCATCCAAGTACTTCTCCACCGCACGCAATCGCATCCCAATGTTGGAGTTAAGGCCGGTATCGGCAAAGGTGATGCGCCAGTCATGAATATCCGTCTTGATTAACTTGGTTTCGCCTTTGGCCAACACAAAGTCGTTGGTCAGGCATTCATCGTAATTCAAGAAGTAATCTTTGATGACATGCGCATTGTGCCCCAGACATAAAATGAAGTCTTTGTGGCCAAAATGCGCGTAGTACTTCATGAGATTCCAGACGATCGGCCGATGACCAATTGGGACCATGGGTTTTGGGGTGTTTTCTGAATATTCTCGCAGGCGCATGCCCAGCCCACCGCAAAAAAGTACCACCTTCATCTTACGTTCCTTCCTACTTGAAAAAATGTGCAATCATTTCACGACGCAAGGCGTCGATCTGGCGCCCCTCTGGCAATTCAACGTCGTCGTAACTCAAGGCTTGATCTTTAGGGACATCGCGCTTGAGTCGACAATTTTGTGCCACGCCCATTGGCAGCAGGTTTTGCGCCAAGGCAGTCTCAAAATTCTCGATCAGTGCATAACTCATAAAACCGCCGTTGCCATCAAGCACTTCGCCCGCCTTGAGGTCGCGCTTGGCGATCGCTACCGCATCGCAATAGGGTCGCCCTTTTGGCGTCACCGCTGCATCCTGACACAGCACTCCGCGGCAGACGGTAATAGGAAGCTCGAGCTGTGGCAAATGGAAGGGCGTGTAAAACACGTAGAACGGGCCCTCCCCCATTTTCAGATACTTGAGGTAGTCCATTTTCATCGGGTGCGTGGTATGACCGATCACAAAAGCGCCCGTGGCAGGGGCCGCGCCGAGCAAAAAATCCACGATGCCGCGACCGGGCTGAAAGGCGTCGGCCGGAAAATGCTTCAGGCAGTTGCGCACGTCATCGCAGGCAATCCCATGCATCCCGCGTTTGGCCACGCCAAAGCCGAGGGCATTGGCGGTGACGGTCAACTCCATGGATAACTTGGTACCATCCACGAAGGAGGTCATCATATGTGGCTTTTGATTATGAGCCTCGGCGAAGGCGCGCTGGGTTTCCGGCGTACGATGCGGATCATAAAAGCCTTTGAGATTACCCGCGCCCACGACCTCAAGCCCCATGGTGCGCACATGACGCGCCAGATTTGACGCGACCCCTGGCTCATCGCCGTCTGTATTGGAATAGATGACCCCATGCTTATCGGCATAGACCTTCATCAATGGACCGACGGTGGCATCCATCTCACAATTAACGACAAAGGTGTGCTTACCGGCCTGAATGGCCTTCAAGGTCGCCCAGGCACCATATTCGACGTCGCCGGTCGTCTCAATCACTGCCTCAATCTCAGGCGCATTCAGCGCAAGCTCAATGTCTTCCGAAACACAAAACTCGCCTTGTTGCATCGCCTGCTGCAAGGCTGCACTGTTGCTGACCTGCTTAACCTGTGCGACGCCCGCATTACGATAGACCTGTATCGCATGCTCGGGTGTGCGGTTGACGATCAGCGCCAAGTGCATACCGGGGAACGAACTGATGATTTGCGACGCAATATGGCGAGCGCTGTAGCCCGCTCCGATCATAGCAACTCTAAGCGGGCGCTTCTCTGCCAGCCGTTTAGCAATCGCGGTATCCACGATAATCATGTTGGCACCTGTGGTGAGCCTGTGTTGGTGTTTTATTCAGCCCGTGAAATCGGGCCAGTTTTTATCATTTTCGGACATGACCGTCGGACTTCGCGGCCAGTCAATCTTAAACGCCGGATCATCATAGCGAACCCCGCGCGCCGACTCCGGGTGATAGAATTCGGTCGCGAGATAATACATTTCCGTATCATCAACTAGTGTCTGGTAACCCGTCGCGCAACCTTCTGGCACATACAACATGGTGGCGTTATCGGCATTCAACTCCAGCCCAAACCACTGCTTGAAGGTGGGCGAGTGCGGACGCAAATCGACAATCACATCAAACATGGCACCACGCGTGCAACGCACAATCTTGACTTCCTGATGCGGCGCTTGCTGAATATGTAAGCCCCGCAAGGTCCCCGCCTGCCGGCTAAAACCAATATTCGACTGGCAAAGTTGCGCCTTTAAACCCAACGCCTCATATTCTTTCTGACACCAGAGACGACCAAAAAAGCCGCGCTCATCCCCGATGCGGTTAACATCAATAATATACGCGCCCTGGATGGGCGCCTCGGTAAACTTCACATTAGATCTGCCAGAAAAGATGCGTATCGAGCTTGCCTTCTTTAATCAGATTCAGAATGTGGTCGATACGCTTGTAACGAATCCCCTCATAATCATCCTTGTTCAAATTGAATTTTTTGTAGGCCTCATAACATTCCTCGACGCCCATTCTGGCCGTCCACTTCGTCTTGAAGTCAGGGAATACGCGATGGATCTTGTCAAAATTGACGCGATAACAACGTGGATCGGGACCGGCATCATCGGCGTATTCGATTTCACAGTTGGGTACGACATCCTTGACCATATTGGCCAGATCACGCATTTGATAGTTCTCGGTATTGCTTCCCACGTTGACCGCCAGGTTATGCATCACCTCGCGCTCGGCTTTCAGGGCGCAAATAACAGCCTGACTGATGTCTTCAATATGTACCAACGGACGCCAGGGCGTGCCATCACTCTTGAGCAGGATCTTGCCGGTGGTGAGCGCCCACGCCACTAGGTTGTTAATGACGAGATCAAAACGAATACGCGGCGATACGCCATAAGCCGTGGCGTTTCGCATAAAACAGGGGCTAAAGCTATCGCTGGCCATTTGCGACACATCACGCTCGACATACACTTTTGATTTAGCGTAAGCAGTCACCGGATTGAACTCGGCGCTTTCATCGAGAATGTCATCGCCTGCCTTGCCGTACATGCTGCAGGAAGAGGCAAAGACGAAGCGCTGCACGCCGACTTCTTTTGCTAGTTCAGCAATACGTACCGAAGCCTTGTAATTGATGTCGTAGGTCAGATCGGGATTGATGTTACCCAAGGGATCATTCGACAGCGCCGCCAAGTGAACGATCGCATCGAAGCCCTTGAGGTCTTCTTTTTGCACTTCACGCACATCCTTGAGAATGGTCGGCACTTCGACAGGCGCATCGCCAAAGGTACAGTAGCGATACAAGTCGCTATCCAGACCCGTGACATCAAAACCCTCCTTGAGCAGCATGGGAACCATTACTGTACCGATAAATCCGCGATGCCCGGTCACAAGTACTTTCATTGAGATCTCTCCTATTTCTAAAAAATTCTTTTTGGCAATCCATATGACGACGGCCTGAAACCAGCGATTTCAGGCCGCAAACAATGCTAAAAAATGGCTTAACACAAAAACTAATCGAGCACCCTCACTTCTGGAATCGGGATCACGAATTTACCGCCCCACTCCTTGATATAAGCGTG
>JBFHRI010000274.1:0-3863 GCA_041591755.1 Oleiphilaceae bacterium | reverse complement strand
TCGATCGCCACTACACCAACTACGAAGTTGCCTTCAGTGATAACTACACCGATAGCAATGTTGAAACGCACGCCTGGATCGTGGTGAATTTTGACCGCGATGTGAGCGCAGCAACCATCATTCCGGCGAATATTGTCGTGAAGCGTCTGGACATGACCGATAACGCTGAAAACAAGCAGAATGCCATCAGTGGCACCTTTCAGCTGGTCACGCCTCGCCAAGCCGTGTTCAAACCCGACATGCAGTTCTACGTCAATGCGGGCGGGACCTTCGATTGGAACAACCCGAGCTGGAATGGCATCAAGCCCAACTACCGCTACTCGGTCACGCTCTCTACAGCCATCAAAGATACCAGCGGGGCCAACCTGACGCCTAACGCGCAGTCCTCATGGACCTTCAAAACCATTGATCATGATTACGGTCTGTACTGGCACAAAGACGCCTATAACGCCATCAAATACGTGCCTGGCCGTCCGGTACCGCTTGAATACTACGACCCCAGTAAGCCCACCCACATTTTTTCTCACGGCTGGTCCAAAACTGCGGTTAACTTCCAGTCGAGCAAGCTACGTGATTACCGTATCGAGCCGATGACCTTCCTGCCCGGCAGCATGTATCCCTCACAGCCGGTGGTGGATTTGATCAGCATTTGGAAAGACCCGAACAAGAACTACCAGCGCAAGGCTTGGAATATGGGATCAGTGGTTTGGGTTCAGATGGCTGATGATGACTATGCCAACCTATCCAAGCCGCAGATGGCCGAAGCCAAGATTTGGAGCACGAACGGTAAAGGAGGCATGCGTTACGCCATTCGCAACTGGACCGGTTCGAGTTGGTCGACCTCAAATACCAATATCACGACCCATGCGCCCACGCGCCCGGTCAGTGTAACGCTGGCTGATGCCGTGATGGCCGCGATCCAGAACAAAACCAATCCCGAATTGCGTTTATCCGGTGAATCGCTGGGGAATCAGGTGGTCACCGGTATCGCCTACATCTTGAAAAAGGAATACGCTGAAGGACGCATCGGCATCAATCAGTTCCCCACCCGACTGGAGTTGCTTGACCCCTACTGGCGTGCCGGGCGACTGGAAAACAGTTGGACCACCAACCACCCGGCCTACGTCGATCTCGGCGCCTCCTCCGACAGTGCCGGTATGATGACCAAAAAGATCATTGAGAATATCATCGTATTCGCCGACCAGGATCCGAATGTTTCCTTCGTGGCGTCCCATTACGATACCTCACAGTCTACCGATGGCAGTACGCTGGGGCAGGCCTATGGTGATGCCAACAAAGCGCAGCGCGACATCACTGCGATCACCTACCTCAGAGCCTCGTGGATTACTGGCACAGAAAGTAATACCACCTACCTATCGCACCGCCATGTCAACAGCAAGTACTACTTTCTGTGGACCTACGGCTTTGCCCCACCCGCCACCGGCTTCTCTGCCAGTTCGACCGATGCGCAAATTCGCTCGAACATGAACTATTACAAGTCGACCAAGATCAGATATTCGATCAGTGTCGGCGGCAATACACCGACACCTGCGGATGATAACTACTCGCTGATTTCGGGTAGTAGCTGGCAGCTGTGAGATTTAGACGGGGTTAGTTAGCCTGCGAACGTCCTCAATGCGGAACCATTGAGGGCGTTTCTATATGCGCGGATCGACGCGCTCCTGTTTTACCTTTTTGGTATCAACCGTAGTCACGTCACCCTTCCATTCCCTAAATCTTCTTATATCCGTTGCGCTTCAGATTGAATGATCAAACCGGCCTGTTTGGATGAAGCTGCGAATCTGCGCTTGAATCTCGGAACTAAAGCGCATGGTGGCATGGCCACTATTGATCAGGATGAAGTCGTCCATTTCTGGCAGTTTCATGCTTTCTACCGAGACGGTGCCATCATTCGGTTTGGGTAACCACTCACTCGGCCAAACGCTCCAGCTGCGATAGGCCGCGATAATGCCGACTGACTCATCTATGGCTTTTAAGCTTGGGATAATCCCACCCTCTTTTTTGGATAGGGACACCCCCGCTGGCCCCACGAAATAGTGGTACCAGGCGTCGTCCCCAAATCGCTCGCTTAACTCAGATCCTTGATTGGGAGGGCTTAGCATAACGACCTTACTCCCATCGGGCAGTTGATTGGTTTGTAAATACTGGCGTGCCACGACCCCACCCATAGAGTGGCTGACAATGTGGATTTTATGGGCACCACTCTGCGCACACTGATCCACTGCTGGGGGGATAAACCGCTCAGCGATCTCCGGGATGCTCATTTCCGTTGAGGGGTAAGAAACACTCACGGTTTGATAGCCATATTCATCCAGATCATTCGCAATGCTACGCATCGCCCAGGCACTGCGCCATAAACCATGCACCAGCACAACACATTCATTATGCACGCGTTCTACTTGCGCTGAGCTAACGCTGGATGGGGTTGTTTGGCAGGCCGACATGAGCGCCAAAAAGAAAGTGATGAACAGCGTCTTGAACAACTTATGGGCGGGGTTGAGCATAGAAACAAACTTTAAGATATGAACAAAAAACATCCAAAATGATAATGCCTGATTGGCCTTACGCCAAGCGCTGAGATTTTCGCTATTGTCAAAAAGAGTTTTATTAAGCGCCGGCAAGTTGCCGGCGTACTCCATATCAGTCTTTTCGACATCAAGCCTTCAGTAAAACAAGCGCAAATCCATGCTTGAGTAGCGCTCTGGGAACGAGGCGAACACCTCCGCGATGCGCTGATCCACCTGCTCCTGCGTCTCATTTTTCCGACGCACCTGGGTCAAATCACGTATGGTGGACGCCTTCCAAAGCATCTGACTCGTTTTCGCATCGACTATGTTAACTAATAACTTGGCTTCGTATACCGCTTCGAGCGTCGTGCGATTAAACACATTTCCTGGCACTGGAATGACTTCGCTCTTCAGCTTTTCGCTTTCACTCACATGCACCTGGTACAGCACTTGAAGATCGGGCTCGGCCGCTACGCTATACCCTTTGGCCAGCATGGCACGCTCAATGCCGAGCGTCACCTTCGGGATCATACGGCCATTCTGACTATTGATCGGACTAACCGAAAACGTTTGGTATTGGCTGAAATCCGCTTCGTTCGACAGGTAGTAGTGAATGTCCAGCGGCGCGCTCTGACAAGCCGTCAACAGGGAAAGCGCGATGACCAATAGGAGCAGGCGAGAGAGTTTGATGAGATTTCGCATGGTTATCTCCGAAGCTCAGGGGCTATATAAGGCCAGTGAAAGGTTCATCTCTGCTTTATATGCTACACCTCTCAACTCGCGGTTGAAAAAACCACCGGCTTTTTTGCGAAACGCTGCGTGACTGGAAGAGAGCCAAAGTCATGGCAAAAGGAAAAAATTCAGCCCGAAAACGAAAAAACCAGACGCCGCTAAGCATCTGGTTTTTAAGGAGAATATTGGTAGGACCAGGCGGATTCGAACCGCCGACCTCTACCATGTCAAGGTAGCGCTCTAACCAACTGAGCTATGGTCCTAGGTCGCGGAGAGCTGGGCTTACCCCGCAAGAGGCGCGTAATCTATCAAAGTGATTTCGCGCTTGCAACCGCTTTTTAGCCCTCATTTTCAAACGCGGATTTTAGACCCCGTAAAACTCGCGATACCACTCAACAAACTTGGCGACGCCCTCTTCGATCGGCGTGCTGGGCTTGTAGCCGACGTCTTTAATCAGCGCATCGACATCGGCATAGGTGGCCAATACATCACCCGGCTGCATCGGTAGCATGTTCTTTTCTGCCTTCTTGCCGATACAGTTTTCGATGATTTCGATATAGCGCAACAGTTCGCAGGGGTTGTTGCTGCCGATGTTATACAGAC
>JBFHRI010000273.1:0-3917 GCA_041591755.1 Oleiphilaceae bacterium | reverse complement strand
TGTAAAAGAGCATCGTATTCAGCGCGTGATCGTGACTTTTCCGGGAGAGTACCGGGTGCTTGAAGAGATCAGGCAATGGGATGCGCGTTTCGGGGTCGAACTCGAAATCAGAAACGATGATCGCTTCTTGAGCTCGCTCGAGCAATTCAGCCAATGGGCACGCAGTCGTAAACAACTGCGCATGGAATACTTCTACCGAGAGATGCGCAAGCAGTATGGCATTTTGATGGAAGGCAACGAGCCGGTGGGAGGTCAATGGAACTATGATGCAGACAACCGAAAATCACCGCCGGCAAACTTGAAGATACCGCCGCCTTGGCAGGCACAAATCGATGACACAACACGGGAAGTGATTGCACTCGTCGAAACCCGTTTTGCCGATCATTTCGGCGATCTGGAGCCCTTCTTTTTTGCGGTGACACGAGAGCAGGCGCTGGATGTGCTGGCGCTGTTTATTCGCAAACGGCTGCCATGTTTTGGCGATTACCAGGACGCCATGCTCGAAGGCGAGCCCTGGATGTTTCACGCACATATCAGTTTCTATCTGAACTGCGGATTGTTGTTACCCCTGGAATGCGTGCATGCTGCCGTGGCCGCCTACGAGCAGGGTAAGGCGCCATTGAATGCCGTGGAAGGTTTTGTGCGCCAGATTATGGGCTGGCGTGAGTATGTGCGGGGGGTCTATTGGTTGCGCATGCCCAATTATGCGCAGGAAAACTTCTTCGAGGCCTCGCGCCCCTTGCCGGAGTTTTACTGGTCTGCTGAAACATCCATGAACTGTCTGCATCAGTGCGTCACGGATACCAGCTCAAACGCCTATGCCCATCATATTCAACGTTTGATGGTGTTAGGAAATTTTGCACTTTTGGCCGGTGTTGACCCCAAGTCCGTCAACGAGTGGTTCCTGATTGTATATGCCGATGCATATGAGTGGGTGGAGTTGCCCAATGTATCAGGCATGATTCTGTTTGCAGATGGCGGTTACCTCGCCAGCAAACCCTACGCTGCAGGCGGAAGCTATATCAACAGAATGTCGGACTACTGCAAGAATTGCCAGTACAAGGTTAGCAAGAAAACCGGATCGGGTGCCTGTCCCTTCAACTACCTCTACTGGGACTTTCTGGTTCGCAATCGCGACAGACTTTCTGCCAACCCGCGTCTGGGCATGATGTATAAGACCTACGACGCGATGAGCGATGAGAAACGTCTCGCGATCGCTCGCGACAGCCAGCACTTTCTGGAAAGTCTGTGATGCGACGCATGGTTGATCTGCCCACCAAGATTTGCCCCGTGTGCCTGCGTGCCTTTAGCTGGCGCAATAAATGGGAGCAGGACAGGCCTGCTGTGAAATATTGCTCCAAAGCGTGTGCGAGTAAAAGAGGGATGCCTCAAAGCAGGCGCACGCGATAGACTTCCTGTAACGAGGTGAGCTTTTTTCGGGCGACAGCGAGTGCATTCTGGCTAAGAGGTGTCATACCGGCGGCGACTGCACTTTTCTCAATTTCGCTGGCGCTTACACCTGGCTTGATCATCTCACGTATTTCCGGGCTGATGACCATGAGTTCGTATACTGCGATCCTTCCCGAGTAACCGGTCTGGTGGCAGTGCTCACAGCCTTTGCCCTTGTAAAAAACTTCATTTGGCTCGACCCCGAGATCCTGAAGAATCACCGGCGATGGCTTCTCGGGTTCAAGACAGTGCGGGCAACTTTTCTTCACCAGTCGTTGCGCCAGCACTGCCAGAAGTGTCGCATTCAACAGATAGCTCTGAATACCGATTTCCAGCAGTCGAGTCACCGTTGTAGCGGCGCTGTTCGTGTGTAAAGTAGATAAGACCAGATGTCCGGTGAGCGAGCTTTCAACCGCAATTTTCGCGGTTTCCTCATCCCGTATTTCGCCGATCATTATCGAATCAGGATCATGGCGCAGAATATTCCTCAGCGCCCGCGCGAATGTGTACCCCGTTGCAGGGTTAATCTGAATCTGCAGAATATCATCGATCTGGTATTCGACCGGATCTTCCACCGTGATGATGTTGATATCCAGGGATCGAATAGCCTGCAACGCGGCATACAGCGTTGTGGTTTTACCAGATCCCGTAGGCCCGGTCACGAGAATGAGGCCGCTGCTTTTTTGCACAAGCTGTTGGAAGCGCGCTGCATCTTCCGGAAAAAATCCGATCTCTTCAATGCTCTTCAGACTCCTGTCGGTATCCAGAATGCGGATCACGACGCTCTCTCCGTGAATCGTGGGCATGATGGAAATACGCAGGTCGATTGCGCTGTTGCGATGCTCGACTTTGCTGCGACCGTCTTGTGGCAAACGATGTTCGGCGATATTCATGCCGCCCAGAATTTTGATCCGTGCTACGACGGCAGGCAGGACCTTTTTGTCTATATTTCGAATTTTAATCAAGCTGCCATCGACGCGAAAAAGTATATCGACACTGTGTTGTTTCGGACGAATGTGAATGTCGGAGGCGCGATGGTTTATTGCGTCTAATAGCAGGTTCTGCACCAGCTTGACCGTGGGACGATCCTCGGCCAGTTTGCGTGCCTGTAACTCGCTCCATGGTGACTCGTAGTGCTCTAGGGGCAGCTCCTGCAGCACGGCTTTATCGTCACTCATGCCATAGTGCTGTGAGATGGCGTAGTCGATGTCTTCAGCAGTGCTCAATACCGGCTCGACAACATGACCTGAAAGGAAATGAACCATGTTTAGCGTTTCGGTATCGGTCGGATCCTCCATGGCAACGACCAGTTGTTCGCGATGCATCATGACTGGTATCAGGGAATGCTGGCGCGCGAACTCAGGTGGTATCCACTTCAACTGGTCGGTGTCTAAATCGAAGCTAGCCAATTGCACATAAGGGATTTCAAGGCAACGTGAAATCGCGTCACAAATCTGCTTATCCGTGACCCAGCCTTTCTTGCGCAATATGGCGCCAAGGGGCACACCTTTATCGCCAACTTTCTGGGCCAGGAGAGCCTCGTTGAGCTGTTGAGGAGTAATAATCCCTTCATGGCTCAGTATCTCGCCAAGACGGCGGCGTTCGAAGGTGCGCACTTTTTCAAGCGAACTGGCGAGTTTGATGCGGCTATTGATCAAAATGAATCCCTTGAACCAAAGTAAATAATCAAGAGAGTCTAAAACGTGCAATTTAGCGGGGCGAGCATGTGGGCTTCAGAGTTCGCTCTGTTTGATTTGAGTCAATTATTTCGGCAAAAGCTAATGCTGCAGCGCATCGCGCGCCTGCTCGAACAAACACAAGGCTTCCGGATTGACTAGCGCCTCCCGATTATTGACCGCTTCACCATGAATCACATTACGCACGGCGATTTCGGCCAGTTTGCCGCTGAGTGTCCGTGGAATGTCGGCAACCTGGATGATCTTTGCGGGTACGTGGCGGGTCGTGGCATGGTTGCGGATTTGTTGCCGGATGCGCGCTTCCAGCGCAGTGTCGAGCGTGAGTCCTTCGCGTAGCTTCACGAACAGGATGATACGCTCGTCGTCCTGCCAACGCTGGCCGACCGCGATAGATTCTAAAACTTCATCGACCTGTTCAACCTGCCGGTAAATCTCCGCAGTACCGATGCGTACGCCGCCCGGGTTGAGAACAGCGTCAGAGCGGCCGACGATTTGTATGCCCATTTGTTTGGGGTGTTCGTGCAGACAAGATCGCCCAAAATCGCCGTGTGCCCAAAGCCCGGGAAAACGCTCAAAATAAGCCGCACGATAGCGTTGTTGCTCAGGGTCATTCCAGAATCCGACCGGCTGTGAGGGGAAGCCTTGGCGACACACCAGTTCACCGCGTTCGCCCACACTCGGTTGGCCTTGTTCATCCACAAACGCGATGTCCATACCCAGGCCGGGGCCCTGGAGTTCGCCACGATAGACCGGGCTTAATGGGTTGCCAAG
>JBFHRI010000272.1:0-3975 GCA_041591755.1 Oleiphilaceae bacterium | reverse complement strand
GTTAGTTTTTACTCTGACCCCAAATTCTTTTATTCACTCGACAGGGAACGTGATCTCCATGTGGTTCTTTTTTGGTTTTATTACGCTGCTAAGTAGCTGCGCCTACATGGGCTACAAACGCTTTCACGCTCAGTGGAAAGGCGAAAGAAAACGTTTAGGCAAACTCAACTTCCTGCGAAAGATCAAAACTCATAAGCAACAGACCACGGCCATCCTGCTAGGCGTTGAATGCGCTGACGATTTTGACTTTCGCTTCAAGCAGGAACATTTTGTCGATCGGGTCTGCAAGTCCATAGGCTTGTGTCGAGAATATGAGGTCGGTCATGCCGATTTTGACTCACTCGTCTACATCGTCTCGGATGATCGATCGCTCCATGTTTTGCTGAGACAAAATCAACACCTGATAAAAACCATACTGGGCATATTTAAAGAAGCCGAAAGATTACAATGCAAGATCCGCAGCCTAGAGTGCCGAAAAGGCAGACTTTGGGTGAACCTGAAGCCACTATCCGACGCTCAGTACTCCCCCTCAGATTATCGATTTGGCGAGAACATCGTGGCCGCGCTGCACGAAATTGCGCTTGAGCTGGCAAACGCCCCCACTACCCAAAAAATCGTATGGCGCGATCCATTTATCCTGAAAGCAGCCGTGATACTGTCGATCAGCTCAGGCTTGGCCATAAATGGTGCTATTCATCTCTTTCGACTGTCTAAAACCACATTTCCTTTTACGGTAGATGACTCCACTCTTTTTTGGGATGCATTCTGGCTAGGCGCCGGACTCATCCTCATTATGATTGCCGCAACACTGCTATTGCTCGGGCGCTCCGCGCGCTCACATCTTGTCGTCATCGAACTACTACTCGTCGGATTTTTCGGTGCGGTAGCCAGTTCTTTTGCTGAGCTCAGGGATTTGAATATCGAGATGGATTCTGCAGCGACACAGGTCCACACAGTTAAGATGCTCGATAAGCATACCTCCCGCAGTCGCCGATCAGGGACCTCCTATTACCTGTATCTGGACGATTGGAATCGTGAATTAGGGGAACGTAAGGTCAAGGTTCCACGCTATCTTTACGACAGCCTGAAGATCGGAGACTTCGTCGCCATTAACCAAAAGCCCGGGTATCTAGACTATCGTTGGGTAGAGTCCATGCGAAAAACAGCCGATTTAGGGTCAGAGTAAAAATTCTTTCGAGCTGGATCATGGTGCGCTCTTTTTGGGCCCCGACTTGAGTGGCCGTTGCCGGCGGCTCCCGCACTGCTCGAGCTGATCCTTGAACCGATCATTACCTAACGCCATACCTCGTTGTGTAGATTGTCGAATTTCTTTCAATAACGCCTCTGTAGCCGGTTGCTCCATGATTTCGCGGTATGCCCGTCTTCTTTCAGCCGGTGTTTTACCCAGTCGCAAGTATTCCGGATGGGGCGTCCACATGGTGATGTTTTTGCCTAGAGCATTCGCTTGGTAGCTTGACCAATAATATTCGGCAGGATCACTCACCATCCCCGCGCGAACGGGATTCAACTCAATGTATTTCAAGCAATTTAGAAAGTAACGCTCGGTCTGCACTGGACACGACTTAAAACGTCCCTCGAACAAGGTGCCGCTGCGCGCGGAGTGCCGGTTGTAATAGCGAACATATTTTTGCCCCAACCATTGCATCATTTTTGAGAGCGCGTTGTCGGTGGAAGGAGTACAGAGTAGGTGCACATGATTGGTCATAAAAACCCAGCCATGACAGCGCACTGCATACTTTTCTAGCGCCTCGTTCAAATAGGCAGAGTAGACCGCGAAGTTTTCTTTGCTGACAAAACAAGACTGTCGGTTATTGCCACGTTGGATAACATGTTGCGGAATAGCCGCAGGCGCATAACGCGCTAATCGTCCCATAGATTCATCCTTGAATTGATGGTTTTTAAGTCGAAAAGAATACAGGCATCCTGCCCTAAGAGAGCCCTCGCTAATAGTTTTTACTCTGACCCCAAACTCAATGCCACCCGCGCGCGCTGCGCGATCCCCTCCCAATCCTTGCGCTGCAGCAAATCCTTCGCAGCAATCCAAGTGCCGCCAACCGCCACGACATTCGGCTGCGCCAAATAAGCCGGCGCAGAGTCCTGGGTGATGCCGCCGGTCGGGCACAGCTGCATTTGCGGGAAGGGACCGGCGAAGCTTTTGATCATGCTTAGTCCCCCGGCGGCTTCGGCAGGGAAGAATTTGCAGTGTTGGTAGCCGCGCTCGAGCGCCTGCATCAACTCTGAGGCGGTGGCGATGCCCGGCAATACCGGCACCGGCGACTGCGCCAGGGCATCGTAGAGTGCGGGCGAAGTGCCGGGGGTCACGATAAACTGCGCGCCGTGGGCGATGCTGGCCTGCAGTTGTGCAGGGTTTAAGACCGTGCCCATGCCGAAGACCGCATCGCTGAATTGCGCGCGCAGTTGCTGCAGCATCGATAACGCACTTTCATGTCGCAAGGTCAGTTCGAATACACGCATGCCGGCGGCGTACAAACATTCAATGAGTTCGACGCTGGCCTGACTGAGTACCGGAATCACCGCTTGTTGCTTAAGCAGCGCTGCCATCGTGCCCTGCAGGCTGGCCGTAGCATAGACCGGCACTTGCCGACTGGCGCAAAACACCTCGACCGGACGCTGCTGAAAGATTGCCGCGATCGGGCTTTGCCTGACATTGCCCGTTTTGAGGGCTTGATACAACACGGCATTTTTGTCATCACCGTGTAACTGGAGGATGCAGTGACGCGCGCTCAAAATGGCCGCCGCCGCCAGTGACACGCGTTCGCGCACCAAGGTTCCCACAGCCTCGCCCGTGACACAAAGCGGGCTATTAGGGTGTAGTGCTTCGTCCAATCCCAACATCTGCGGAAACAGCGAGGCGGTGTGGCCATCCGCGCCCATACCCAGCAGCACGATATCAATCGGCCGATTTTTCTCTGCCAACAGACGCGCATAGGCTTTCGCTGCCTGCGGAGGATTGAAGCCGCTATGCCAAATTGGCTGCAAGGTGGCGCGTGCGGCAAAGTTTTGCAGAAGATGCGATCGGACCAGCGCCTCATTGCTGTGCTCGCTATAAGGGGGCACCCAGCGTTCATCGACCAGCAGTATCTCCACGTTCGACCAGTCAATCGCCTGTATCGACAGCTGCTCGAACAAACGCACGGGCGTGGAACCGCCTGAAACGGCCAGCAAGGCACTGCCTTGTTCGGCAATCGTTTCCTGCAAGATACCGGCGACCTGAGCGGCCAGCTCGGTGGCGAGCTGGGCAGGGTCGTCGCGCCAGCGCAAGCTGATCGGGTGTACTTTGTCAAAACTCATCGAGCCAACTCCGTCCGTCCTGTTTCATCAAAAGATTTGCCTCTTTTGGCCCCCAACTGCCGGCGGCATAACTGCGGAACTGTTGCGGCTCCTGCTCGCAGCGCTCACGTAGCTGATCACACCACTGCCAGGCGCATTCGACCTCGTCACGTCGCACAAACAAGTATTGTTCACCGCGTAACACCTCCCATAACAGGCGCTCATAGGCACTGCGTACACGCTGACCCGACTCGAAGTGTTCGATTTCGAGCAAACCCGGGCGCAAGCGTGTGGCGTTGCTGAGCGAGGGGTCCTTGGTCATGATTTGCAAGGCAATCCCTTCATCGGGCTGAATGCGGATGGTCAAACGATTCTCGGCAATACCGCGTTGCGAGCTGGCAAAGATGTGATGCGGGGTGGGCTTAAAATACACCGTTATTTGCGTGACTTTCTGAGGCAGACGTTTACCAGTGCGCAGGTAAAACGGCACACCCGACCAACGCCAGTTGTCGATATGCGCTTTCACCGCAAAAAAGGTCCCGGTGCGACTCTCCGGATTAGCACCCTCTTCTTCCAAATAGCCCGGCACTTCCTTGCCATTGACCACACCCTCGCGATATTGCCCCCACACCAGATGCTTTTCCAGTTCGGTGGCGGGGAGCG
>JBFHRI010000271.1:0-3977 GCA_041591755.1 Oleiphilaceae bacterium | reverse complement strand
GTCTTAGCAATTATCACTTTCCCACTGGTTTCAGCATATTGGCTCCTCAATCAGGATTTTCTTGAGAAATTAACCAAACGAGAAATCGCCCTGCTGTTCACTGCTTGGGCACTGATGCCCTGGGGGTGGGTGTGGGTTGGCGCTCCCAAGTGGTCTGCATTCCCTTATGACATTGCATACATACTTCACCGACTATTTGGGTGGTTTAATGTCCCGGCAGATCCAGCGCTTTGGCCATTTTGATACCCCAGAGCCTCGGCATTCCTACGCAGCACTAGCCCGCATTTTTCATGACAAGTAGAGATCACTGTTATTTTTGCTTGTCATGCTGTTTTGCTGCTTCATTGCCTCCAAAACGACATCATTTTTGCCTAAAAAGCGGATTTTGGACGCAATTCCCCCTTTCCCCCTTTCCCCCTTTCCCCCTGTTTGCCTGTGCCGGGGGGCGGCGAAACGGCGGACTATCCGGAAGGGGCAAACCGGCTTGCCGCGAGCCCAAATAAGACTTGTGTTCGTGCAGGGGTATGACTGCTCGCCATAAACCGGATTCTGCGGGTGTTGCGCACAACCACGGCACCCAGCTTCAGTAGCTTTTCCTGCAGCGTACGGACTTGCCAGCATGCCGCTTCCGTTCCCTGCAAACCGCGTCGGCGTAGCGTTTCCAGCAGTGTGTAGGCCAGTGCCGAAAGCAGCACCCGGAATTGATTGGGCCACCAGTCCTGGCAACTGTTGCGATCACTGAACAGCCACTTTTGTTCCTTGATCCGGTTTTCCATATCGCCCCGGCCACAGTACCGTTGCGCATAGAGCGCTTCCATTTCATCCGGCAAGCTGGTCAACACAAACCGTAAGTTCGTACCCAGCGCGGAGACTTCCGCTTTGGCCACCAGTCGCCGTGGCCGGGGCCAGCTCCGGGCCTGATAATCGTCCAGCTCGTGATACCATTTTTCCGGCTGTTGACTGACTTGCCAGGCTTGGGTGGCGGCCTCAAGCAACTCCTGTACCCGAGCATGCTTCTTGAGCGCGGCATTGCTGCTGTAGCCCACTACGTAATCCACTTGCGCCGAATCGCACCAGTCCATGAGGCGAGGGCAATAGAAGCCGCTGTCGCCCCGAAAAATCAGCGTGGTTTGCGGCCACGCCCGCCGCAGGCGCTTCACGAGCCGCTTCAGAACCAGCGTGGTCAGCCAGTTGCCACCTTTGCAGGCGGGGCGTAATAACGCGACCAGCAGTTGATCCGCGCAAAAGACATAAAGCGGCAGATAACAATAACTGCGATAGTGATGATGATAATGTCGTCCACTCTGTTCGCCGTAAAGCCGGTGATTGGTCGCATCGAAATCGAGCACCAACTCCTTCGGCGGCCGGCGAAAGCTGGTGATGAACCGCTCAATCAGGATCTCGTGAATGGCTTTCAGGGCGCGACGATCAAACCGTTGCTCGAAGCGCTGTAAAGTCGCCACGCTGGCCAGCGTTTCCGTCGAGGAAACTGCCGTCTGCAAGGCAAGGTCATTGCGTAGCTCGTCCTGATCAATGAGGTCTTCTTCGCCGCACGCCAAGGCGTAAACTCGCTGTCGCAACATTTGCGTGGTGGTGTGAACGACTTTCTTGTGATCCCGGTCATCGGGTAATACTGCCGCCACCGACTGTGTTAACCCTAACGACTCGTCTACGTTACGCAATAACACCAATCCGGCATTGGAAGTGACACTGCCTCCAGCGAAATTAAATTCAATCAGGCGGCGTTTAAGCGGTGGAAACACAGGCTGGGAAATCGTACAATTTGACAAGGGCGTGATCCTTTGTTTTTCCGGTGTAGGAGCTTGAATTATAAAGGATTAACGCCTTTTTTGTTTCTGTATTCATGAATAATTCAGGTTAGTGGCCATCCACCTGACGGGTCGATCAGTTGCTCAAAGAGTCCAAGGGTGTCTTGGATCGCTTAAACGAAGTAGCCAAGAAGTTATTGGACTAGCCTGCATTTTTCATGACAAGCAAAAATAACAGTGATCTCTACTTGTCATGAAAAATACGGGCTAGCGCACGAATTGGGTCACCTCTTGCTTCAAGGACGACTTGCCGATGATGTGAACAAGGAAAGAGCCTGTGACCGATTTGCAGGGTCGTTCTTAGTTCCTCGCATTGCTGTTTACCAGTTGCTGGGACAGCAACGCCATGCAATTGAATGGCAAGAACTCAATGTGCTGAAGCATGAATTTGGGCTGTCGATGGCAGGATGGCTCCAGCGAGCTAAGCAGTGTGGTGTCATTACAGAACACATGCACTTAGCGATGTTTAAGCGTTTTTCCGCCAAAGGCTGGCGCAAATGTGAGCCAGGCGAGCCGTTACCCAATGAGTTCCCGCAGCTTTTTCAACAGCTGGTCTACCGAGCCTTGGCCGAACAATTTATTGCAGAAAGCAAGGCTGCAGAACTGTTAGGCATCCCGATGATGCGCTTCCACAAAGAACGCCAGCTGGAGTTATCGGATGCGGTTGCTCATCAGTGATCAAACTGAGAAATTTAACCAACTCCGCTAGATTGGGTGTAAATGGGCGTATTAATGGTTGGGGCTCGAAATTGGGTGTAAATGGGTGTGTTTTTGGTTTAAAGTACGGTTCATGCTAAAAACCGATACCATCCAGATCACCCCGGAGATCCTGAGTCTCATCGCTAGGATCGACGAGTTCAAGGGCGCTTGGCGCGCCTTGGGCACGCTCGCGCCCGATCGCCTGTCGGCCCTACGCCGCGTGGCCACAATCGAAAGCATTGGTTCATCGACCCGCATCGAGGGCAGCAAACTGTCCGACCAACAAGTGGAACAATTGCTGTCGAATCTGGAGATCAAGTCCTTGGCTACCCGCGACGAGCAGGAGGTGGCCGGCTACGCCGAACTGATGGATCTAGTTTTCGCGTCCTGGCAGGACATTCCGTTCACCGAGAATCACATCAAACAGTTGCATCAGGTCCTGCTGCGCTACAGTGAGAAGGATACTTGGCATCGGGGCACCTACAAGACCAACTCGAACAGCGTCGCGGCCTTCGACGAGACCGGCGCGCAGATCGGTATCGTGTTCCAAACGGCGTCACCCTTCAACACGCCCCGCCTGATGACAGAGCTGGTGACTTGGGTGAGCCAGGAGCGCGAGACGGGTCGCCTGCATCCGCTGCTGATCATCGCCCTATGCGTCGTTGTGTTCCTTGAAATCCATCCCTTCCAGGACGGCAATGGGCGGCTCTCCCGCGTGCTGACCACGCTACTGCTCCTGCAGGCAGGATACGCCTATGTGCCCTACAGCTCGCTGGAGAGCGTAGTCGAACAGAGCAAGGAAGCGTACTACCTTGCTTTACGGCAGACGCAAGGCACGATCCGCACCGAGGCACCGAACTGGCAGCCTTGGCTGATATTCTTCTTGCGCTCGCTGGCTGAGCAAATGCGACGCCTGGAGAAAAAAGTCGAACGCGAGAAGATCGTACTGGCTGCCATGCCGGAACTGCAGCTACAGATCGTCGAGTTCGCTCGTGAGCACGGCCGCGTCACCATCGGCGAGGCGATCAAACTGACCGACGCTAGTCGCAACACGCTCAAACAGCACTTCCGAGCGCTGGTCGAACGCGGCACGCTGGATCAGCATGGCAGTGGCCGTGGGGTCTGGTACAGCCTGCGCTGAACAACTGCGAGAAGCGGATTTAGTTCCGCTTTGTTAGAAAGACACTGAACTTTCACCTGTTTACCTGCGCAACGTCTGATGGCTATATAGCGACCAATAAGGAGCCCGAAAGAATATTCGCCATGAAAGACGCAAATCACGAAGAAACGCACCTTGAGAAGACAAGAATTACTGCTGCTGCAAAAAAAGCGCTGATCGCAACTGACCCGCATTATTTTGCTTGGCCATCGGAGCAGCAGGAACTTTTTCGCGCCACCATGAAACGGGAAGCTCGCCGCCGAGTGAAGCAGATACTGCTGCTCGATCTG
>JBFHRI010000270.1:0-3977 GCA_041591755.1 Oleiphilaceae bacterium | reverse complement strand
GCGAAGGCATAGCCTTCGTTAACATTGATCGCGATGGGAATCCGAATTAAGTTTTTGAACTCATCCTGTATCGCCGCCACACGCGACAATTCACCATCAAAATGTCCATCGTTGGCCATGATCAACGCACGCGCATTGGGCAAACGCTCAACCCTTATCTGATGCCCAAGACTGCTGTAGGCCTCGCGTAAAACCAGCTCAGAGATATCCTGGACGGGAGCATCCTCGGGCGCGGAGAAAACTAACTCTGCACACAAGCCTACGGATTGAACGAGTAGCAAAAACACCCCTAGGCAAAAACGAGACCTTATGATGCGCGTACCCTCGCGTGCAAAGCGGCGTCCAACAAGAGTGGGCAAACTTAAGCGGGACATTGACCATAGCTCAAAAAATAGCCCAGTGCCGCGCCGGCTTTTCCATGCCGAGCGCTCGTATAGTAGTTTTTCAAGGCCAGCCATGCCGCGGGGGTATCCGCACTAAGGGCTTCCGCTAACAATCTACTGATCTGCCGAAAATGCGCCGCCAACTCCGTTTTGGGGATAAAGGCATGCGCGTCGCGGCCGGTTAACACCCACTCGTCAATCGCGTCAGCCAATTGCCCATACCAATCCGCCTCCAGCGGGCCCATTCGCTCAACGCTGCTGCGATTCTGGCCTTGTGCCATGGCCAGATTCAACAGCTGTTGACTGCGAATGCCATACTGTTTTTTGAGTGTTGGGTCAGCCAACCCGCAATCTGGACCTGCCGCGCTTACTGTAAGACTGAGCGCAGCCCCAAACACCATACAAGCCAATAATTGGCTTATTCTTTTCACACCACTTGCTCCCTACTCAGGCCTCAGCGAATCTCGCAGAAACCCGCTGCACTTCAAGTTCAGGGAAAGCGCTGATACACATAGCGCTCAATCATTTGAACCAATAGTGTGGCATCGATTGGCTTGCTGAGATAGTCGTTCATCCCTGCTTGCAGGCATTTTTCGCGATCTCCACGCATCGCATTGGCGGTCAATGCAATAATCGGAATCCCTGCCAATGCTGCTCCCGCCTCTCCCTGACGAATACGGGCCGTCGCGGCAAAACCATCCATTTCGGGCATTTGGCAATCCATTAACACCAAGTCAAACCCTGGGCTACGCCTCAACATATCGAGTGCCTCGCGCCCATTGTGGGCTGTACTTATTCGGTAATTGGCCTGCTCTAGCACGCCTTCTACCACGAGTTGATTGGTTAGGTTGTCTTCCACCAGCAAGATATGGCCATGCATCGTGGGGAAGTTTTCAGACGCCACGACACCTTGCTGGGATTGAGGTATTACATTTGTAGTGCTGGTTGAAGGATTACGACACGGACTCAAGCGCAGAGTAAATCTAAAACAGCTCCCTACACCTAGTTGACTTTCGACATCGACACGCCCCCCCATCAGCTCGCATAGCTGTCGTACAATGGCCAAACCTAAACCCGTGCCACCAAACTCTCGAGTTGTCGAGGCATCTGCCTGGGTGAAGGCATCAAACAAGCGCGCACATTTTTCAGGACTGATCCCTATTCCACTATCTTTAACCGACGCGCTGAGTTGCAGGAACTCACCCTCTGCGTGCACCGATCCACTGATTTCGATCTGGCCATGCGAGCTAAACTTTATTGAATTGCCAATTAGATTATTCAGAATCTGTTGAATTCGATTCGGGTCACCCGAAACTCGGGCATGACCCCCGAGTTGAAGATCGAGCTGCAGCGCTAATCCTTTGCTTGAGGCCATATGCTCAAAGGCTTGCACGGTGTCTTCAAATAACTGCTCGAGATCGAAATCTATACTTTCTAACTCGACTTTACCGGCCTCTATCTTAGAAAAATCCAAAATATCATTGAGTAGCGCCAACAAAGACGCCGCACTGCGCTGCGCTACATCGACACGCTGCGCTTGCACTTCATCTAAGGAGGATTTTCTTAATAAATCTAACATTCCGACCACGCCATTCATGGGCGTGCGTATTTCGTGACTCATATTCGACAGGAATTCGGACTTAAGCTTTGCACTTTCCTCTGCTTGCCGCTTCGCTTCGAATAAGCGTTTTTCCGCATCGTGACGGATGAGTTCGTATGCCGTCGCGATAATACCAACAAACACGAGGGTGGCGCAGATCGTTATCCAGCGTAACCAATGATCCAAAGGAATGCTGCTGCGCTGGGCTGTTGCCAAAACGAATTCAATCGTTAACAGGCTCAGAATACAAACTAAGATAGTGAGTCGGGTGGACATCAGTCGACCGATAAAACCCGCACATACGACTAACGCAATGAGCCAAAACACAGCGCGCGCCATAATTCCGCCATCCCGATAGATGACACCCAGTATCCCAATGAGCAGCAGCGCAATGGTCCAATCTGCCACCAGCGCTAGCTTTGCGGTGCGTTTTAAAACCCACATCAGCAAAATCAAGGCACAACAGATGAAAAAAGTGATGAGGGTCGCACTCGGCGGGCCGCTGGATAGGACTCTCACCATAAACATGGCGAAGCTAAGCACAGCTCCCAGCAGCAAGACACTTACCAATACCCTCGACCGACGCCAGTTTTCGATGTCGGACTGCAGTACCGCGGGAATCATATGATCGAGGACGCGATTGAATGCGTCTGCAATCGCTTGGAATTGCATGCAAGAGATGCCTGATGAGTTGAGGGATTACAGAAAAGCTTAGTCGATGATTTGTACGCGTGCGCTTAACTCGGTCATCATGGGTTTGCAATGGTTGAGTTGCCTGCCCGGCCCCCCTAACATAAGGTCCTTTCCATGCGAGTCCGGAGTAGCCCGATGAAGCCCTGCAGTCATTTAAAGATTTCCGAAGTTGCCACCGAGCATGGGCGCAAAATCGGGTATATCGAGCTGGATCATCCGAAAACCCTCAATAGCATCAGCCTTGAGATGGCGCAAGCGATGTACCATGCCTTGCGTCAGTGGGATCAGGACGAAGGCATCGCCATGGTGGTCATTTGGGCTGACAATGAAAAAGCCTTTTGTGCCGGGGGCGACATTCAGCAGCTCTATCACTCCGCCATCGCCAGCCCCGGCGGCCCCTGCGAGTACGGCGAGGCGTTTTTTCTACACGAGTATCATCTTAATTTTTACATGCATGGTTATCGCAAACCGATCCTGAGCTTGGGCCATGGGATCGTGATGGGCGGTGGCATGGGTGTTTTTATGGGCTCCAGCCACCGCGTCGTCACCGAGAACAGTCGGCTGGCCATGCCGGAAATTTCCATCGGTCTATTCCCGGATGTAGGCGGCACTTGGTTTCTCAATCGCATTCCCTACAAGTTAGGCTATTTTCTCGCACTGACCGGCGCCCCGCTTCAGATCAACGACGCCTTATTCAGTGGCTTGGCCACCCACAGCTTGGCGTGGTCTGAACGCGCCACGCTCTTTGGCGCCTTAGCTGCGCAACAATGGGCTTTGAATCCGCAAGATAATCATGCACTGTTGAATGAAACGCTGCGCGGCTTAGCGCTCGGCGAGGAAACCTTGCGTCAGCTCCCTCGATCGGAACTCCATACGCATCAGCGCCAGTTGGAGTATGTGTGCAGCCAGCCCTGCTTTAGCCAGCTGCGCCAGGCTATTCTTGACATTGACAGCGAAAGCCCTTGGATGAATCGCGCACGTGAATCGCTGGAGGCGGGCTCACCGCTGTCTTCGCTGTTGATTTACGAGCAATTGGTCCGTTATCGCTACGCCAGTCTACGCGAGATATTTTTGAGTGAATATGTGCTGGCAGTGAATATTTTACGCTTTCGCGAGTTTCCGGAGGGCATTCGCGCCCTACTGATTGATAAAGATAAGTGTCCACAGTGGACCTACCCCCGTTTTGATCAGGTGCCCGCGAGTCGGCTGAATCGATTTTTTATGGCGCCTTGGGATGAAAATCCATTAGCGGCGTTGATGGACGCTGACGCCTAAAGCCCCCTCCCCTGATGAAGGGGAGG
>JBFHRI010000269.1:0-4011 GCA_041591755.1 Oleiphilaceae bacterium | reverse complement strand
CGCCGCCCACGACCACGGCCGTCTCGGGCAGTTGGTCGAGATAAAACAGCTCGTTGGACGTAATCGTCAGTTCGACGCCAGGAAAATCAGGACGGAAGGGCTTGCCGCCAGTACACAGTGCGATTTTTTTACCCGTGAGCAGCTGTTCATCAACCTGCAGGGAATACGGATCTACAAAAGACGCCGCCCCCCAAATGATCTCAACGCCGGCCTGCCGCAGCATTTTTTCGTACACGCTATTAAGACGGGCGATTTCCTGATCTTTATTCGTGCGCAGCGTCGTCCAATCAAAGTTTGGCGCCTGCGGCATCTGCCAACCGTAGCCTTGAGCGACAGCAAAGGTGGAGCGAAACTCTGAGGCATACACAAATAGTTTTTTCGGGACACACCCTACATTGACGCAGGTCCCACCCAAATACTGCTGTTCAACCACCGCGACGCGATGGCCGTTGGACGCGGCCATACGTGCCAAGCGCACCCCAGCCGAGCCGGCGCCAACGACAATCAAGTCATAGCGAGACAAGGCACTCGAATCAGTGTTCATCGTGATTATTTTCCAGGTGGTCAACCGGCGCAAAGCACTTGAACAGCACGCTCTCCATCACCTCTCCGAGCCGGACCTGACCGATAACACTAAAGCCCATACGGGTATAAAAATTCAGGTACCGCGCATTGCCGGTATCCAGGCCGAGTCCCATCGAACGAGGGTTCTCGCGACAGATCTGATCGATCGCGGCCATCAACTGTTTGCCATAGCCTTGGTTGCGATATTTCTCGTCGACTGCCATCAGTGGGAGTTCGTGATGTTGATCCTCGGGCAACAAGGCATGAATTTGCTTGTAGTAATTGATGTAGCGCCAAGTGCAATCCATGCCCGCCGTCAACATCATGCGCATGCGCCAATTCAACTGGCGCGCCAAATCCAGCCGAACTTCCGGACTGCCCAGCAGGGCTACTGCGATCAAATGATTATCGAGCGCTAGGCCGATCACATCCTGGCCCGAGGCGAAATGCAGATTGAGAAACTCGCGTATCGTCGCGCGTACACGCTGGTCGTAACCGGGGCGCTCGCTCTCAAACAGATAGCGGAAGGTTGGCTCATTTTTATAAGCACGATAGAGAATCGCCTTGGCCTCGGCGAACGCACCGCTGTCCAATCGGACCACCCGTGCGCGCGTTTCTTCAGTAATTATTGTCATGCCGGCGTTTGATGGTTAAGAGCATTATCGCTAGGTTCGCTATGATGCCTCGTCCTGTCGCGACTCACAACCACCCCGCCCTTCGAAACATTCACGAAGACAAAGTCAAACGTGCAGTGACTCGACCTTCCGTGTCTTGCTTTTCGATGGTGACCAGTTCAACCCGTATACCTAACGACTCGTGCAGCTGCGTTAGCCAGGCGATCATATTGTTGAACGGCACATCATCGACCCATACCTTCACCTTATTTTCGCCACTGGGCTCGAACCGTTTCAGGGTCAACTGATGCTGCCGAGCCATATTGGTGACGGAGGAAACCAATTGCTGACTGTCCAGCGCTGCGGTATTTGAGCCCGAGCTGGCACTCCTTGAGCGCAATACCGACTGATTTTTGTGAATCAGTGCAACCAGCTCCTGTGCCTGTTGCAGTTGCGCCTCGGCGCTTTGCATATAGGCTTGCGCTGGACGCCACATCACGGCGTATGCCAGCACCATGAGCAGCGCCACAAACATCAGTTTGAGCAGTAACTGCTCGCGCGACGACATCATGTCGAACTTTTTCTGCAGCTCGATATAGACCGGCAGCGTTTGCAGTTTTTCTAACATGCTTAGGACCCCGACACACTGATACGGCCTCGAAAGAACTTATCTTCCTGCACCGCTGAGCTGATTTTGGCGCTCAAACCGACCCCGTCAATCGCCTGTTTCAAGCGATCCAGCTGTTCAAAATTCTGCGCCAGTAATTCGATGGTTAACTCGCCACGTTGTTCGTTATAACTGAGGCTCTTGAATTGCACATTATTCTTGTCTGGCGAGCGCTGATACTGATTGCCGGTTTCGCCCAGCAAGGACAAAAAGTCTAAATTAGCCGCCGAGGCACTGCCAGCCTGATTCAGCTTACCCTTGATAATCCGCGGCAAACGATCGACGCTGAGTCGCCCGGCATCCGGCACCAGCTTACGGTATTCAGCCAGCGCCAGACTTTCCAATTCCTTTGCCTGCTGCTGGTAGTGATAGCCCTTACCGATGAAAACCCCCAACTGCAAAACAAATCCAAGGCTCGCCACCAGTGCGACCGAACGCCACTTCTTCCACAATCCCTGATCTTCGGCGACGAGTTTGTATTCTCCCTGACAAAAATTCAGCGGGAAGGACTTCCGCTGCAACCAGAGCTGCGTTAAAAACTCCAGCTCCGGCCAGTCGTTGGCTTCGGTTTGCACTTCAACACCGGGGTACTGCGCCAATTGCGCGGTCACAAGGTCAATCTGCGCTGCCGCATCGGCATCGACATAAAAGCGGACACTCAGGGCTTGCTCGGCCGCGATGCGCTCTTCACCGCCCCCGGTCAGCTCGCTTAGCAACAAATTGAGATAAAGATCTAAGTTCTCACGGCCGGTCGCCAAGGCTTTTTGTGTAGCACGATGTTTCATCAAAACGCGCTCACCCGATAACATTGCCGTGAGGTCTGCTTGATCTTGAGGCAGCAGGTCGGCATCCAGCACGATTTCCTTAAGCTGAAAGCTCCAGCCATCCTGAGTCAGCAGATCATAGACTCGCTCAAAGTCCGCACGATCCACACAGCGCACTACAAAGCGCCCGTCTCCCACATGTGGGCCCTGGACGATGTAGACCTCCTCCAGATCTTGCCCCAGCTGCTCTTCCACCGCGAACGCCAGCATTTGCGTGTTAACGCGCGAGGGCTTGCCCGGAATTTGTGCCAGGGTCGACAAACACGCACCAGCCGGCCACAAACAGCTCGCAGACAGATGCTCAAGCCCATTTTGCATCAGCGTTTGATCAATCGCATCGAGCGCCTGCGCCTTGCCGGTTTTAAGGATGTCGCCGTTGATATCGGCTAACACCCAATCGAACACGGGCTCGCCGTCTTCAGGCATGGGGAACTGCGGTCGTAGCAGAAGTTTTTGCAACATGGCTCTAGTCTTTGTTGTCTTTGTTTATGATTTTATACTCAATTGCCGGATTGTAACGCGACTCGCTCTTTAGTAATGAGATATTTTTGACTTTGGTCTCTTAAAATCGTTTGCATCGTACCGTCATTGGGTTTGCGGTAAACCAGACTCACCATGCGCTCAACGCGATCACCCAGTGTAATTTGCGTCGCGATTTCAAAAAAATTAGAACTCACGCTGAGATACTGGTCGTTCAAACTCAACCCTGCCAAGGCGGGATCACTTTTAAATTCGTCTAACGTTTCCCATCTTTTGTTCTCCCGAGCCTGCATTAATTGCTTCACCAAGGGTTTATTCAAGCCAGGAGAGAGTGATAACAACACTTCTTCGGTCGCCGTGTTGACATTAATCGGCGCGTGTCCAACGGGTAACGCCGTGACATGAGGCAAGAGTTTTTCATACTCAACCACCGTCATGCCTAGCATCAGCACCAATTCGCTCACATGCGCCATGGGCTGCTCACCCGTTCTGTAAGGTGGCTGCGCTGCAAGGTACTCGCCATCCTCAGCCCCCTCAAAGTTAGTGGGGTTCTTATCTTCGTCTATCCAATCCTGTAAGGCCTCGACTTTCACTTCATCGATCGATAAGGAACTAAACAAACGCTTGAAACGCTCAAACATCTCGATATTAGGTACCGAGCCTGAGGTTCCGACCGCAGGGCTAACCAAATCGTTAATATTGAGCTTGCCCTGAACATCGTTAAATTGCGCCTCCAGCAGAGCGTCATCCACGGGCACCACGAGTGAGTTTTGGATTTGTGCCAGGTCATCCACCATCTTGCCGTTTTTCTTATCCTCGTCCCAATCTGCCTTCAACAACCGGCGGCCATAAATCTCAGAGG
>JBFHRI010000268.1:0-4018 GCA_041591755.1 Oleiphilaceae bacterium | reverse complement strand
GTCAATCAGGGTCAGTGCGATCAGGCTCCAAGTCAGGAACAGCGCGAGCAAGCCGGCCCAGCTGCCACCAAAGTGCCAGATTACGATTAGCGAGAGCAGCCCCGTGGCCAACTCGACCAACGGATAACGGATCGAAATCGGCGTACTGCAGGCGCTGCAACGGCCGCGCAAAAACAGGTAGCTAATAACCGGGATATTCTCCCAGGCGCGAATCTTGTGCCCGCAGGATGGGCAGGTCGAGTCGGGTTTGGCCAAATTAAACGGCGCATATTCGGGCGGTTCCTGCTCCAGCATCTGCGCGCTTTGTATGGTCCATTCCTGTTCCAGCATCTTCGGCAGGCGATAGACCACCACATTTAAAAAACTCCCCACCAATAAGCCCAGCACCGTCGTGGCCAGGTAGAGTGAGGGCGCATGGTTGAGCAGGGCGTGCAGGGCGTCGGTCATGGTATGAAAATCAGGCTAACGGGAAAACAAAGAGGAGCCCGGGAGGCTCCTCGAACTTGGGGCTTGAGTGAGCAGTTTAGACCACTTGACCCATCTGGAAGATCGGCAGGTACATGGCGACGATCAGACCTCCGACCAAGACACCCAGCACACTCATAATGATCGGTTCCATCAGGGCGGTCATGTTATCGACCAGGTTATCGACTTCCTCTTCATAATAGGTCGCCACCTTATCGAGCATCGAATCCAGCGCGCCGGACTCCTCACCAATCGCCACCATCTGCACGGCCATTGATGGAAAGACCCCGGTAGAGCGCATTGAAAACTGCAGTTGCGTCCCCGACGACACATCGTCACGAATCTTATACACCGCTTCGCGGTAGACCACGTTACCGGTGGCCCCAGCCACCGAATCCAGCGCATCGACCAGTGGCACACCGGCGGCGAAGGTGGTCGACAACACGCGACCAAAACGCGCAATCGACGACTTATCGATAATCTGCCCAACGATCGGCAGCTTCAGCATAAAGCGATCCAGTCCGTCGCGGAACTTTGGCGAGCGCATTTTTAGCTCGCGTAAGGCGGTGATCAAAAACGCAATGCCCAGGAACATCAGCAGCCACCATTCCTGCATCCAATTCGAGATGCCGACCACGAACTGCGTAAAGACCGGCAGCTCAGCGCCGAAGCCCTTAAACATTTCCTCAAACTGGGGCACCACCTTAATCAACAAAATCGCAGTCACCACCACCGCGACCACAATGACCGTGATCGGGTAGGTCAGGGCTTTCTTGACCTTTTTCTTCAGGGTTTCGGTTTTTTCCAGATAGGTCGCCACGCGATCGAGCATGGTTTCGAGGGCGCCCGATTTCTCACCCGAGTCGACCAGGTTGCAAAATAGATCGTCAAAGTATTTGGGGTGTTTTTTCAGCGCGCCGGCAAAGTTGTTACCCGCCGCGACATCGCCCTTGATGGCGAGTACCAGCTCACGCAACGAAGGGTTTTCCAAGCCATCGGCCACGATATCGAAGGACTGCACCAAGGGCACACCCGCCTTCATCATGGTCGCCATCTGGCGCGTGAAAATGGCGATATCGAAGGGCGTAATTTTCTTCTTCTTGGGGCCGCCCAGACCGATTGATTGCTTTTTGACCTTGGTCGGGTTGATGCCTTGCTTGCGCAATTGCGCCTTGACCAAGGCGATATTGTAGCCAGGAATCGAGCCCTTGGTTTTATTGCCTTTGCGATCGGTGCCTTCCCAATCGAAGCTCACGAGTTTTTCAGATTTTGCTGCCATCGTTTAGTCCTTGGTTACCCGTTCGACTTCTTCGAGACTGGTAACACCTTGAATTGCCTTGAGCAGAGCGGACTTCCGCAGATTATTGAACCCTTCTTCGGCGGCCGCTTTCGCGATATCGATCGAGGAGGCTTCCGCCATAATTAACTCAGAAATACGCGGCGTGATTTTCACCACTTCGTAAATCCCTACACGTCCTTTATAGCCGTTATTGCATTTTTCGCAGCCCTTGGGTTGAAAGATTGTGAAGCCTTCGGCAAGTTGCTTATCGCTAAACCCGGCCTTTTTCAGTACGTCTTTGGGCAAATCATGCGCTTGTTTACAGGCACTGCAAAGTCGGCGGGCCAAGCGCTGTGCGATGATCAGGCTGACCGAGGTGGCGATATTGAACGCGGGTACCCCCATGTTCATTAGGCGGGTCAGGGTTTCGGGGGCGCTGTTGGTGTGCAGGGTGGACAGTACCAAGTGACCGGTTTGCGCGGCCTTAATCGCAATCGACGCCGTTTCGAGGTCACGAATCTCACCCACCATCACCACGTCCGGGTCTTGACGCAGGAAGGAACGCAGCGCTTCGGCAAAGCCCAGGCCGACCTTGGCGTTCACGTTGACCTGGTTAATCCCCTCGAGGTTGATTTCGACGGGGTCTTCGGCGGTCGAGATATTGGTCTCGGGCGTGTTCAGAATATTTAGGCCGGTGTACAGCGACACGGTCTTACCGCTACCGGTCGGTCCGGTCACCAAAATCATGCCTTGCGGTTGCGCCAGGGCTTCCATGTACAGTGACTTCTGTTCGTCCTCATAGCCCAGCGCATCGATGCCCATTTTGGCACTGCTGGGGTCGAGAATACGCAGTACAATTTTTTCACCCCAGAGCGTTGGCAGTGTGTTCACACGAAAGTCGATGGCCTTGGTTTTCGACAGCTTCATCTTGATACGGCCGTCTTGCGGGACGCGACGCTCAGAAATATCCAGCTGCGACATGACCTTCAAACGGGCGGCAATCTTAGGCGCCAGTTTAATGTTTGGCTTCGACACCTCATGCAGAATGCCGTCGGTGCGATAGCGCACGCGATAGGTTTTCTCGTAGGGCTCGAAGTGGATATCCGAAGCGCCGCCCTTGATCGCGTCCAACAACATCTTATTCACGTACTTAACGATCGGCGCATCTTCGGCATCGCTGGCGGTGACTTCTTTTTGCGTGTCTTCGCCCGCGTCGAGGTCGATGTCGTCGAGGTCGGCGTCATCCAACTCGCTCATCGACGTGTCTTGCGCGTCGAGATAGCGATCGATTGCGGCGCTTAACTTGTCATCTTCGACCAAGACCGAGTCGACGCTGCGACCGGTATGAAACTTGATTTCGTCCTGCGCTTGAATATTGGTCGGGTCCGAAATCGCGATAAACAGCCGGTTACCCCGTAAAAAGATGGGCAGGGCACGGTGTTTGCGAATCAGTTTCTCTTCGACGATTTTTTCCGGCAGCAAATCATTATGAAAGGCGCCAATATCCAGCACCGGCACGCCAAACTCCTGCGAGGCTGAATAAGCCAACGCCCTGGCATTGGCCAAACCCTTGCTGACCAGATGCGCGACCAGCGAGACTTTATTCTCTTGGCAATGCACCTGCGCCTTGCGGGCAGTGTCTTCGTCAATAATTTGGTCCAGCACAAATTTGCGTGCCAGACCCGTCAGGGAAATCGCGTCGTTTAAAGCCATTTGGGAAGTTTTCAAGGAAAAGCATGGAATTACCTCAAAGTGTAGTGGATTATTCGAGATTGAAAAGAGGCAGTGTCGGAAGTGGCCTTTTGATCTAGTAAGAAAGTCTACATTTTTAGCCGGCTTTCCTCGAGAATGTAAAAAACTGACAAAATACGTCACTTAATGGCGTCTAGGGGAAAAGCTTCTCGCCTTTTGGTGTCGCGCACTTAGAACGAATAGTTCACATAACTGCATGATTCATAATAGATAAAAAAATTTTATTGTAGTTGGCACGCCCTCTGCTAAGGTTTATTCAGGCACGCCGAGCCACGGTGCAAAGCGGTCGAATAAAATTCTTTTTGGAGCGTATAAACATGACTCAAATGAAAAAAGTACAACAAGGTTTTACCTTGATTGAATTGATGATCGTAGTGGCTATCATCGGTATTCTGGCGGCGGTAGCGATTCCTGCGTATCAGGATTACACCATTCGTGCCAAAGTGACAGAGGGTATGGGCATCGCTGCATCTGCCAAAACTTCAGTTTCTGAGTTTTACGTATCTCAAGGTTCAATGCCAG
>JBFHRI010000267.1:0-4024 GCA_041591755.1 Oleiphilaceae bacterium | reverse complement strand
GTACGTTAACGGACCCCGATACCGGCATTGCCATCAAGGTGGCGGGGCAAACCGTTGCCAAGCTGGTGGTGGATCAAACCGATGCCACTTACAGCGTAGCGCGGCTCACGGAAGGCTCACTGGCCACGATTCGGAAGGGTGATATTGTGCGGCCCGTTTCGACGGGTACCGAGGCCCCCGCAAAAGCCGTGCGCGAGACTCCGGGATCGAGTGACGCGCCGATTCGGTGGTAAACCGACACCTATCTAGGGCTATGTCTTGTAGCTCCCTCCCCTTTCGAAGGGGGAGGGTCGGGGTGGGGTTGGGACGACAACTCCGAGCTGCCTGCTTAACCCCCTCCCAACCTCCCCCTACGTAAGGGGGAGGGGCGCTAGGCCGCTGACGGCCAACCAGGAGACCAGCCGATAGGTAAGCGGTCCCTTGAACTCACAATCCCTCGAACTTATAGGCGCTTTAACGCCGACGAATAAACCTTTCCGTGCTCGCGTTTACCCACCGCGATGACCGTCACCACGACGACCTGGTCATTCACTTCATAGACTAAGCGATACCCGGCCTGTTTCAATTTAATCTTGTATAAGTCTTTGGCGCCGGCAAGTTGAGCCGAGGGGATTCTTGGGTTTTCCAGCACTTCCGCCAGCTTTTTCTTGAAAAGCGTTTTAACGGTCGCGCCGAGTTTTTGCCATTCCTTCAGGGCTGACTTCTTAAACTCCAGTTTATAAGTCATCCAGCTCCACCTTGACGCTTTCCTCCTTGCGTCGCTGTTCGGCCAGAGCCAAGAGCTCTAAGTCTTCCAGTCGGTCCATCAGATATTCATAGGTTTCTGCAGGCACACAATAAAATGCAGGCTCATTGCGGTTGAGCACCGCAATGGCCGCGCCTTGGGCACTCAACGCCACTTTCATGGGGTTGGCTTTTAACTCGCTGATGCTGGCAGCGGCTTCGGTCAAGATTCTACTGCTCACATTAACATCCTAATAAAAGATCTTTAATTAGGTCGAATATTAGGTCTTATTCTTCATCTAGACAACCGCTGACTCTGATCTGTAGGTCGGGTTTCAACCCGACAGCAGAGTCTCCGGCGCGATCTTGGACGAGACATACTCCGCGTGGCCGGCCTTGTCGGACTGAAGGTCCGACCTACAAACACCGGCCACGCCTGTTCTGGGGACAGTCTTTACACTTGAACATTCGGTGGTAAACCAACAGTTGTTAAGAGCAATGTCCTGTAGCTCCCTCCCCTTTTCGAAGGGGGAGGGGCTATGGGCTTCGACCCCGAGGTAAGGGGGAGGGATTTTAGGCTTTTGCCAGCCCCCAGCCTTTCCATAGGTAATACAGCGCTGGCATCACCAACAGCACCATAATTAAGGTACTAAGCATGCCGCCAACCATGGGCGCCGCAATGCGGCTCATCACCTCGGTACCGGTGCCACTGCCATACATCACCGGAAGCAGGCCGATGATAATGGTCAGTGCCGTCATGGCCTTCGGGCGCACGCGCAGAGCACCGCCCTCGATGACGGCCTGGTACAAATCGCTGCGCGTGGGCAAACGACCCTCTGCGGCACAGTCTTGCTGGCGATGGCGCCAGCAGACATCCAGAAAGACTAGCATGATCACCGCCAGCTCCGCAGCCACCCCGGCCAAAGCAATAAAGCCGACGCCGACAGCGACCGAAAGGTTGTAGCCCAGCAGATACATCAACCAAAATGCCCCGATCAGCGAAAACGGGATGGCGCTAAGCACCAGCGCGACCTCGGCAAAACTGCGAAAGTTCAGGTAAAGCAGCACCACAATGATGGCCAGGGTCAGCGGAATCACATAAGTGAGCTTGGCTTTGGCGCGCTCCATATACTGATATTGCCCGGCCCAGCTGAGCGAATAGCCAGGCGGTAAACTCACCTGCTCCGCCACGACCTGCTGTGCTTCGGCGACATAAGAGCCCAGATCACGCCCCTCAATATCGATCAGGGTCCAGCCATTCAGGCGCGCGTTTTCGCTTTTGATCCCCGGCGCGCCATCGTCGATGTACACGTCTGCCACATCGGCCAGTGCGATGCGTTGCTTGAGGGGCGTGACAATCGGTAAGAGCCGGAGCTCCTGCTCCGAATCACGATAGTGTTGCGGATAGCGCAAATTGACCGGATAGCGCTCACGGCCTTCAACGGTTTCCGTTAGATTCATGCCCCCGACCGCCGTGCGCACCACATTTTGCACATCGGCCACACTTAGGCCATAGCGGGCCGCGCGTTCGCGATCAATGTCCACTTTGACATAACGTCCGCCGGCGACGCGCTCGGAATACACCGAAGCGGTACCCGCGACCTGCGGCAGCACTTCTTCGAGTCGCTTGCCAATTTTCTGAATTTCGGCCAGCTCGGGTCCGGCGACCTTCACACCAACCGGCGTGCGAATCCCGGTGGACAACATGTCGATACGAGTTTTGATCGGCATGACCCAGGCATTGGTAAGCCCGGGGAATTTAACCAAAGCATCGAACTCGCGACGTAAACTTTCGGTGGTGACACCCGGCCGCCACTCACTTTTCGGTTTAAGTTGGATAAAGGTTTCGATCATGGTCAGCGGTGCGGGATCGGTCGCGGTTTCAGCGCGTCCGATCTTGCCAAACACGCTCTGCACCTCCGGCACGGTCTTGATCAACTTATCGGTCTGCTGCAGCAACTCGCGTGCCTTGCCGACCGAAAGCCCGGCATAGGTCGTCGGCATATACATCAGATCACCCTCATCCAGCGAAGGCATAAACTCACTGCCCAGCTTTTGTAGTGGCCAAAAACCAATCACCGTGACCCCCAGCGCCAGTAGCAGCGTGATCATCGGAAATCGTAGTACCACTTTGAGAAACGGCAGATACAAAGCGATCAGCAAACGATTCAAGGGGTTTTTGCGCTCAGGCACCACCCGGCCACGAATAAAGTAGCCCATCAACACCGGCACCAGCGTCACCGCCAGGGCGGCGCTGGCTGCCATCGCATAGGTCTTGGTGAAGGCCAGTGGCGCAAATAACTTGCCTTCCTGTGCCTCGAGCGTCAGCACCGGGACAAAGCTCACGGTAATAATCATCAAGCTGAAAAACAGCGCTGGACCCACCTCAGTCACGGCCTGGCCCACCACCTGCCAGCGGTTTTCTGGGGTCAGGGGTGTGCGTTCCATGTGCTTGTGCAGGTTCTCGATCATCACGATGGCCCCATCAATCATCGCCCCGATGGCAATCGCAATGCCGCCCAGCGACATGATATTGGCATTCAGTCCCTGCAGATGCATAACGATAAATGCCGTCAAGATGCCCACCGGAAGGCTGATAATCGCCACCAGACTCGAGCGCACGTGAAACAGGAATAACAGACAGATCACCGCCACCACAATCAACTCTTCAAGCAGCTTTTCCCAGAGGTTGTCGACCGCACGTTCGATCAGTCCGGAGCGATCATAGACGGTGACCACCTCGACCCCATCGGGCAGCCCGGCCTGCAGGCTTTGTAAGCGCGCTTTGACCTTCTCGATGGTGTGCAGCGCGTTCTCGCCAAAACGCATTACCACGATACCGCCGACCACTTCGCCCTCGCCATCCAGCTCGGCAATGCCGCGACGCATTTGCGGCCCGAGCTCGACCCGCGCCACGTCCTTCAGCAGCAGCGGCACATTGCGCCCGTCGACGACTAGCGGAATGTTTTCGATATCGGCAATGCTTTGTAGATAACCACTGACCCGCACCATGTACTCGGCCTCGGCCATTTCGATGACCGAGGCACCACTTTCCTGATTAGCTTTTTTCACCGCATCAGCAATCAAGGCCAGCGGAATGTTGTAGGCGCGCAGCAAGTCGGGATCGACCTCAATTTGATACTGCCGCACCATGCCACCAACGCTGGCGACTTCCGAAACGCCGGGCAGCGCTTGCAGCTCGTATTTCAGAAACCAGTCCTGAAGACTGCGTAAGTCGGCCAGCGAATGCTGGCCGCTGCGTTCCACCAGGGCATACAGATAGTCCCAACCCACGCCAGTG
>JBFHRI010000266.1:0-4032 GCA_041591755.1 Oleiphilaceae bacterium | reverse complement strand
CGGTTGGTGTCTTCCGAGTTGAAGCACAAGGAGTTGGAGGCGAAGTTCGTGAGTATTCTGAAGCTGTTCAACTTTGGTGCCGAAACCGTCGCACAGCGTACGGTGAATCTGCCTTTCACATTTTCGCCATCTTGATCTGGTTCAACCAGGAGAAGGCTTGACGGCCTGACTCCTGGTCGTCAGCTTAGCCTTTCCTAAGGCTGACGCACCGCTATTGCGCCCTTGCCAATCCCTTCGTAGGCTTTGACTAGAAAATGATTGTCAGGGTCACTTTTTTGGCATTTCTGTGCGATATGCTCCGCGATCAACTCGACCGTGGAATCCGAATCGATCAAATAAACCTGTGAGCTGGGCATCACGAGCTCAAACTTGCCTTGACTGCCGGTGTAGGCAAACTCGATATGCGCTTTGCCATCGATTTCAAAGCGGCGCTGAACATCCTCGCGCGTGCCGATATAAATGTCTCTGAATCGCGCGGCCCACAGATCCTCCAATTCCGCATCACGCTTGTGGTTTTTATAAATCTCCAGTCGAGATCGATGGCCATGCACAATACGTTGGCAGTTGCCTAGGTGCTTTTTTAAACCATGACTGTAGTGATACCAAGCGCCTTCGATCAGTTCTTGACTAAGTTCGACCCTGATCTCCTTAACGTTCGCAGGAAGAACCTCTCGCAGCAAGGCCTCTAGGTAAGTCGCGACGTTTTCTTCATTGATGTGATCCACATCGATAAGCACCACAGCCTCGCTCGGTGCGATGTGCTCGTAATTTCCGAGCTTATTTTTCCACTGCAAGCGCGTGCGGCCGTCTTCGAGGTTTTCTGTGGTAGGGCGCAATTTTCGTGTAGCAAGCAAAAGCCGATGATCCACTTGCGCATCAATAAGCTGTTTGACTTGTTTTTTGACGTGACCAAAGTCGAAGATCATCCCCTGTGCGTCAAGCTCGCCCCCCAGAGTCAGATTGACTTGCCAGCTTTCGCCCAGAATGCCCCGCTTCTGATCGAAATAAGAGAAGTCGAGTATCGTCAGGTTGTCGACAAACAGGTGAACCATGACCGCAGTTTTCCGCTCAAATGTAAATGGGCGCGCATTGTATCAAAAGCCAGGCGGTGCAACGATGCCTGAATGCACCCTCGGTTGTACATTTTTTATGAAATCGAGCAGCAATAATCGTGCGAGGATTTAGAAAATTGAAGAGTAGAGCCTTGTTAATTCACGAGTTTAGATTAGCCTTTAAGCTAAGCATTTTTATTTTTCAGGTCAGTCTCGGATGAGCGAAGAGTCTAAAATTCCTGGTCCACGTACGCGTTTGTATATGGAAGTGATCGCGTTGGTGCAACGAGGGCTTGATGATGCGGTAGAGCGTTGTTTGCGAGAGGCCGCTGTTGCATTTTATAGCACCTTGCCGAAGTTGAATGACAAACAACGTCATGAATACTCCTCTGCCATGAACCTGATTGAATCCAATCAGGACTGGATCGCACGTAATGTTTGTGGCCCCGTGATGGCTTATCTGAAGAGCCTGGCCAACGCGAAAATCCAGAAAAGTCCCGCATCACTGCAATTTGAAAAACTGAAGATTGATCAGTTGAGTCTGGTATCGAAAGATGAGTTTGAGGATTGGCTCGTCGTTGAACGTGGCATCAAAAAAATTGAGAACGAACTCTCACACGACCTCTATCTGGTTCGAAACGTACTAAGCGCCCTGCTGAAATGTGAACTTGCGGTGCGTGACTTTCCTTTGTCCCCGTACAGCGTCATGGTCGAGTTCAAGCGATGTATCGACAAGCTCGAGGTTGCGGAACCCACTCAGGATGGCTTGTATAAAGCGATCACCGAGAATTTGCTGGTCTCTTTGAAAGCGCTGTATCGCGATATCAAAAATGTTGCGGATAAACACGGGCTGGAATACTCGCAAGAAAAGAACCCCAACAGCCCGGCGAGAAACAAAGCCGGCGCAGCGGCGGTGGTCGAGCAAGTACAAGATGATGTCGGTTTTGGCCGTATCAGCGAAGTCGTGCCCGATGCATTCGAATTCGATGAGGAACTCGGGCTGACCGAGGACTCGACGGCGGTGCAAGTCTCGGCTTTAGATACCTTGTCCAGGTTGGCGACATCCGTCAGCACCGGCTCTCGGGTCAGCAGCGCCGGCGGTCGATATACGATGACCAATGATGAATTGGTACGGGTTGGCACGCGTGGCCCCATCGACCGGCGTGCGACACAGCAGCTGGTGTCTGCCATTTCTTCGGTGCAGCAGGCGAAGGGCAAGCGCGTGGCGGTTGAGGGTGGCTCCTTGCGTGCTTGGCTGGATCAGAACTTGCCAGCGGTGGCAGCGGGGAAGAGCTGTATTGGTCAGCAAGAGGCGGAACTGGTCAATGTGACTGATCGCTTTTTCGATGTGATCGTCGACAAAGTCGGGGTGTCGGGCGTCATGCAAGGGTGGCTGGAAAAGCTCAAGCTGACCATCCTGAAAATCGTACTCAAAGACGATACCTTTTTTTCCGATGTCGATCATCCAGCGCGTCAAATGTTGAATAAACTGGCCAAGCTCGGGCGTAATACCGACGCTGAGAACGGTCGACTACACCAACTGCTGGATAACTATGTCGAAAGGGTGGTGACGCAGTACGACAAAGATGACAGCGCCGTTGAAAAAATGGTGGAGCAGTTATCGACCATCGTCGAACGCCAAGAGCTCGCGTTCAAGCGCAATTCGGAGCGCATCGCTCGAACCTATGAAGGCAAGCAAAAAGTCGCCAGCACCCGCCACAAAGTTGTTAAGGACCTAAACGATTTATTGGCCGGCCAGCAAGTGCCGGTGGTTCTGATGGAGTTGCTCGATAAGGCGGGGTATCGCGAGTTTCTCGCGTTGCAGGCGGTGCGAGAGGGTGAAGAAAGTGAAATCTACCAGGATTCGCTAAAGGTCGTGGAACAGTTGTTTAACTGGTTTACGACAGAGGTGGAGGAGTCGGAACGTTGGGCTCTGGAACTGGAAATGGAGTTGGAGGCGCCCAATTTAATCGAGATCGTTCGCCGGGAGCTCAGCAGTTTGGGTATGCCCGCCTTTGAGGGGGTGATGAGCCGCTTAGATGAGTGCTTATTGCGAGGCGTTAAGCCCATATTGATTAAACTTGAGCGTTATGAGTGGCCGTATGAACGCTCTGAGCAAGAGCTGGCCCAGCTGGAGCCTGCAGATATTGCGCTCGCTGAAAAAGCGGGTTATTGGCACAAGCGCGTGCTGGCCTTGAAAATTGGCGACTGGGTGGAGTTTAAAGACGAGCAAAACGTGGCTCGCTGTATGCGACTGGCGTGGTCAGGCAGTCGCTCTTTTCGATTTGTATTCGTTGACTCTCAGGGGATGAAGGACGAAGACATTTCTTTAGAGAGCTTGGTCGAGTATTTCAAACAAGGGCGGGCAATCGTTCTCGAAAAAGAGGACGTGCCCTTGGTGGATCAGGGTTTGCACCAAATGGTACAGGGTGTTTACGAAGAGTTATCCACTCAGGCCAGTTGCGATGTGCTGACAGGCTTGCTTAATCGACAGGCCTTCGAACGAGGGTTGAAGCAAGCGGTGGAAACGGCGGTTAACAAGCGTGACAACCTCGCCTTACTGTTTATCGATATTGACCAGTTTAACGTCACGAATGCCAGTTATGGACACGCTGCGGGCGATGCTTGCCTCAAGCACGTGGCAGAATTGATTCGGCGGCATGCTTTGACTAACTCATTCGTTGGCCGCCTCAGTGGTAACGAGTTTGGTTTGCTCCTGCCGGAATCCGACTCAGGGCGCGCTATGGAAATAGCGACAGCCTTGTGTGCCTCCGTCAAATCCGAGGCCTTGAGTTGGGAAGGCAAAAGTATCTCGAGTACCGTGAGTATCGGCGTCGCTCCGCTTGTTCGGGAGTTGGATAATTTTGATAGTTTGTTGCAAAAAGCCACTGCGGCCTGCGCAAGTGCCAAAGCCCATGGCAAGAACCGGGTGCTGCAATATACCGATCAGGACGAAGATCAGAAAAAGCGCGAAGCATTG
>JBFHRI010000265.1:0-4046 GCA_041591755.1 Oleiphilaceae bacterium | reverse complement strand
TAAATACAAATTCTGGTTAGTAAATGCAGTGGTTTTGATATTGCTCTGTCTGTTGGTGCTGTTTTCTATGCGCCAGGATTTTAAACAGCTTTATCATGCTGCCGATGAGTATGCGTCCGGGCAGTTACAGTTTGCCTCGCAATTGAGTCCAGGCATGCCGACTCCGCAGGGGCTGCTGGGTTTCGATGCGCGCAATCAACTGCAAGCCGGCGTACTACATGATCAGGAATTACTGAGGGCGATCCGCCATGCCTTGCAAAAAGGTTTGGTTGAGCCAGGCCAGGAGGACGCGTACGTATTGGGGTCTGCGTGGCAGCTTTCAGAGATGTATCTATTGCGAGCGGACAGCGCTCCAGACGGAAAGCTTTGGGTGAGTTATCAGCCGCTCCATGCTTTGTCGCAGATATTTGTCGATTCGGCACCGACATACGCTTTGGTGGTAACCGTTTTGATGTTGATACAGTTTGTGTTTTCCCAGATGTTGATATCGTTCGTGGAGCGGCGTGTGACCCGCTTGCGTAATGTCATGGTGAAAGTTCGGGAAAGCGGGGATTTAAATGCGCGCGTTGTCATTGATAGCGCGGACGAAGTGGGTCAGGTCGCTCTGGCGTTTAATGCGATGCAGGACAGCAACAGGGAGATCGTAAAAAGCGTCAGGGATGTCGCATCACAGCTTAATTTTGCCGCGCGCCAATTGGCTCATGCAGCGCAACAAACCGAGCAGGAGATGGCATCGCAACTGCAAGAGACGATAGCGATTGTTTCGGCGATGAGTCAAATGACGGACGTTGCCGCAGAATTGGCCCGTAACGCAGTGTTGATGCAGGACCAGTCTGAAGAGGCGGTCAACAAGGCGGCATCTGGCGACAATGCGGTTCAGTTGAGTCGTGACAGTATTCAACTGCTCAGCAAAGATATCAAAGAAGCGGCATCCTTGGTCGCTCAGCTGAAAGAGAATGCGTTAAACATCAATAGCACCACCAATGAAATCAAAGAAATCTCCGACCAAACCAATCTACTGGCGTTGAATGCCGCGATAGAGGCTGCCAGGGCTGGCGAATCTGGCCGGGGCTTTGCTGTCGTGGCGGATGAGGTACGCAATCTGGCACGGCACGCGCACGAATCAAGTGAAAAAATTCAATCTGTCGTCAACGCCATTCAGGACGCGACTGAGAATATAGGGCGCGTTATGAAGCAGGGGGTGAGTTCTGCTGACCAGAGTGTGCAGGTGTCATCGCAGGTTGTAGCGCTGTTTAGTCAGATCCGCGAACAGGTCGATGCCATTAAAAGCAGTAATCTGATGGTCGCGGCGGCTGCGGAAGAAGAGAGTCAAACCGTATTAACCGTGAATCAGAATCTATGCACGATTGAGAAAGGCTCAGAAGCCGCAAGAGCCAGAGCAGCCGAAGTTGCGCAGAGTGCGGCTAACATGCGCCACCTCGCCTCGGAGCTTGAGGAGATTGTGAGGCAGATGAAGGTTTGACCGGGCTTACTAGGTTTAGGCTGTACGCGTAGACATAATTTTAGGAGTAGCATGTTCTGGTCGGAGTGAGAGGATTCGAACCTCCGACCCCTGCCTCCCGAAGGCAGTGCTCTACCAAGCTGAGCTACACTCCGAACGCGAATAAGATAAAGTTGATATGGCTCCAGATCAAGAGCCGAACTGACTTTTTTCCCTCTTGTTTAGGGGCTTGGAGCATTAGACATGCCTGACAAAGCTGTTTATGCTGCGAGCCAAGACCAAGCGCGGAACCTCTCATGCCACGAGCCCCTGTCACTGCTGTGATTATCGCAAAAAACGCTGCCCATGACCTGCCTCGCTGTTTGGCGAGTATCGTTTGGGTGGATGAAATAGTCTTGGTCGATAGTGGTAGCACGGATGGCACTCAGGATATTGCCCGTGAGGCCGGCGCCAAGGTCTTTGAATATGCCGATTGGCCGGGCTTCGGACCACAGCGCCAAAGGGCGCAGGACCATGCGACGCATGATTGGGTGTTCATGATTGATGTCGACGAAGAAGTGTCGCCGGAGCTTCGTGCCAGTATTGAAGGTGTATTACAGAAGCCTGCGTCAGATCGGGTTTATGTGTTTCAGCGCCTTAGCGACTTCTTTGGTCGCTGGATCTACACCAGTGGTTGGTACCCCGATCCTGTAGCGAGGCTGTATCCGCGCCATCTATATCGCTACGACAATGCGCCGGTACATGAAAAGCTCGATTTTCCGTCAGATAAACAAGAAACCCTCAAAGGGCATCTGCTGCACTACACGACTTCGGATTATCGCCACTTTGCCGGCAAGTCTGTGCGTTATGCCGCTGACTGGGCCGAAGCGCGTTATCGCCGTGGTAAGCGCACGACTATTGTGGGCATTTTGCTGCGTTCGCTGGGTTGCTTTGTGCGCAAGTACCTATTGCAGCGTGGTTTTATGGAAGGGCGTCATGGCTTGATGCTGGCCTTCGTTTCCACGGTTTATACCTTCAACAAATACACCGCATTGTGGACCTTGCAACAACGGAGCCCTGATGAGCGAGCGCCATGACCATTCGGGTGATATTGCCCGCGCGATCGAAAAAGCTGAGCAAAGCTGTCGTGCCCACGGCGAACGGTTTACCGAAAAACGGCGCAATGTGCTGCATTGCTTGCTCGAAAGTGAGGGGCCCTTATCGGCCTATGAATTGGTCGAGCAATACAAGCGGCTGTTCAGTCAATCGATTCCAGTGATGTCGGTCTATCGCATGCTGGAGTTTTTATTGGCGCACGATTTAGTACACAAATTGTACTCCACCAATAAGTTTGTGGCGTGCTCACATATCAGCTGCTCGCATCAGCACAAGTTGCCGCAGTTTTTGATCTGTGATCGTTGCCATGGTGTGCAGGAGATCGGTATTCAGGCGGAAATCATCGCGTCTCTGCGTGAAAGTGTCGCGCCCTCTGGTTTTCAAATGAGCAGCCAGCAGCTCGAGCTGCATGGCGTGTGTGAGCAATGCCGCAGCGCTGGCTAAACGGCTGCGGATTGGAGTCGCGGGCGTTTTCGGGTAAGCTAGCGCGTTTTCTGACCCCTCTCGTCTGTCCACGGAACTCTGGCCTTCTTCATGTTTGATATATCCGTCTTTAATCGCCTGTCCGACAAAAAAATTCTGGTGGTGGGTGACGTTATGCTGGACCGTTACTGGCATGGCGACTCCCAGCGCATTTCTCCTGAAGCACCGGTCCCGGTGGTCAAAATCGCCGACATCGATAACAAGATCGGCGGCGCTGCCAACGTCGCCCGCAACATCGCACACCTGGATGGCCGTGTAACCTTGATGGGCATCGTTGGACGTGACGAGAATGCCGAATTGTTTGAATCCATCCTGGAACAGGAAAGCATCGACTCAGCCATCCTGCGCCAGGCCGATCAGCCGACCATCACCAAACTGCGCGTGATTTCACGCCATCAACAGGTGGTTCGCCTGGATTTCGAGCAGCCTTTCGCTGAAGCGCATGCCAAAGCCTTGCAACAGGCGTTTGAAGCCTGTGTCGACGACTACGAGTACGTCGTGTTTTCCGACTATAGCAAGGGCTCACTGCGCTATGTCAGCGAGATGATTCAGTTTGCGCGTGCGCGTGGCAAGACCATTTTGGTGGATCCCAAAAGTCAGGATCTGTCGATCTATCGGGGTGCCACCGTGCTTACGCCGAACCGCAAAGAATTCGAGGCCGCGGGTGGTCGTACCGAAAGTGAAGAATTGGTATTGAGTTCAGCGCGCAAACTGATGAGTGATTGCGAGTTGGGGGCCATCTTATTGACCCGCAGTGAGCAAGGCATGTCACTGGTCAATGGCGAAGGGAAGAGTGATTTCCCGGCGCAGGTTCTAGAAGTTTCCGACGTCACCGGTGCCGGTGACACGGTCATTGCGACGCTGGCGGTGATGATGGCTGCCGGCTTGCCGATGGCTGAAGCGGCCAGTGTCGCAAATTTGGCTGCCGGCATCGTGGTCGGCAAGTTGGGTGCAGCCACCGCCTCACCGGAAGAACTGTACACCGCCGTCAACAAATCCTTTTTCT
>JBFHRI010000264.1:0-4080 GCA_041591755.1 Oleiphilaceae bacterium | reverse complement strand
GCGTTGAGCATGGGGGTGCCGAGGTCAGTGGCCGCTGCGAGATGAGTGAATTCTCGGTCGAACCACTCTTTCAGTAAGGCATTCGGCGCGGCGCAGTGAATGATCAATTGCTTGACCTTGCAGCGCTGCAACAAGGTATTGATGATCGGTGCGCTTTGGGCAAGATGGCCGTAGCCATGAAATGAGATCGCGCAGTACAGTTTCATCGTTTACTTGACTGTTGTGGATCGGAGATTTGGGCTCTGAGGAGCTTTCGTATTTGGTCTCTACAAGTGCTCGCCCGACAGCATTCTTACTTGGAGGATATTTCAGATGCAAGAAATCGACAAACATGCAGTACCGAAAAGCGAAGCGACCCGATCAGACGAGCGCGGGCCGGGGGTAAAATTTCCTCCGCCACTGGTTTTTTTGATCGGTCTTTTACTGGGGTGGGGCTTGCAATGGGCCGTGCCGGTGCCGCTTGCCTATAGCGCGCTACTGTATGGTGTGGGTGTGGTATTGGTGCTAAGTGGGCTGTGCTTGGTGCTTGTTTCTGCTTGGCAATTTAAACGTGCGCAGACGCATATCGAGCCCTGGAAACCCACTTCGGCAATCGTGAGCAGTGGCGTTTTCGCCTACTCCCGAAACCCGATTTATATCGCCTTTTCAATGGTCGCATTGGGTCTGGGGGCGGTGTTCCACAATGTCTGGATGATGCTCAGCTTTGTACCGTCGCTGTCGATCGTCTTCTTTGTCGCGGTGCGTAAGGAAGAGCGGTACCTGGAGGCTAAATTCGGGGATGCCTATCTGCAATACAAAGCGAGTGTACGGCGTTGGCTCTGAGTTAATCGCTAGTAGAAAAAACTGGCACTTCTTATGCATTAACTCATCACAGGTAAAATTCTGAAACTTGTAAATCAATAAAAACAGGTAGTTAGCGCAACAAAGAGTCATTATGGTGCAATAAGCGCTGTCGGCTGGGAGGCTGGTTGATCGATATTGGTGCAAGTTGTTGTGCAGGAGTCTTAAAAGCTGTGATGCAAAGTGCTGTGTGCAAAAAAGCCCCGAAAAAAGTCGTCGTGATTGGAAATGGGATGGCAGCCGGGCGCTTATTGGATGAGTTGTTGGCACGGAAACCCCGACACTTGGAGATCACTGTCGTCGGTGACGAGGTGCAAGGTAGTTATAACCGAATCATGCTGTCGCCTGTGTTGGCGGGCGCGACGGATGTTGCGGCGATCATTCAAAAGCCAGCGCAGTGGTATGCGGAGCAAGGCATTCGTTTTATTGCTGGGGTGCGGGCAACGGAAATTTTGCGTGAGGCGCGATGCGTGCGACTGTCGGATGGAGCAATCGTGCCTTACGATGAGCTGGTACTGGCAACCGGTTCGCGTCCGGCTTCGATTCCTGCGCGTAACCAGCAGCTCGAGCATATCTACAGTTTCCGCACCTTGGACGATGTCGCCGCGATTACCCAGCGCGCACATGGCGTATGCCACGCCGTGGTGGTCGGGGGCGGCCTGTTAGGTCTTGAGGCTGCGTATGGATTGGCCTGTCAGGGTGTCGAAGTCACCCTGGTCCACCGCAGCGAGTGGTTATTGAATCGCCAGCTCGACGCCGCCGCAGGCGCGTGTCTGCAGCGGGTCATGGAGGCGCGTAATATTCGATTTGTGTTGGGCCGTGAGGTTGTGTCGTTCGAAGCGAAGCCGGGCCAGTCCCAGGTTGCCAGTGTGCGTTTGAGCGATGGTTCAGAGCAGGCTTGCCAACTGGCAATTATCGCCACGGGCATTACGCCTAACAGCGAGCTGGGAGAGCAGGCGGGCTTAAGCTGTCAGCGAGCGATCCTGGTGGATTCAATGCTGCAGAGTTCAGACCCAGCCATCAGTGCTTTGGGTGAGTGTTGCGAACACGCGGGACATACTTATGGCCTGGTTGAGCCGATCTGGCGCCAGTGCTGCAGTTTAGCCGCAAGGCTTTGCGGCGAAGCGGCGCCATCTTTTAGCAACCAACCGATTGCGACCAAACTGAAAGTGTCTGGGGTGCAGGTGTTTTCAGCCGGCGAGCATCTAACCCAAGACGGTTTGCAAGCCCTGGTGCTCAGCGACCCGCACCAACATATCTACCGCAAGCTCTTACTGGATCATGGGCGCATCGTGGGGATCGTTTTGTTTGGCGACACCCGCGATGGACAGCACTATTTCGAACTCATGCAGCAAGGCGTCGATGTCAGTGCAGTGCGTGACCAGTTGTTGTTTGGTCAGGCTTGTTATGATGCGGCCACCCTGAATTGGCCCGAGGCGGCCGTCGCTGCAGCTTAAGAATAAGGTAAGAATCATTATGACGCAGACTTTGATTCATCGCAGCGGGACCACGCAAACCGTCAAGACTACCTGTTGTTATTGCGGCGTGGGCTGCGGTGTTGAGGCATCGATTGTCGACAACCAAGTGGTTGCGGTGCAGGGAGATGCCGCGCACCCCGCCAATTACGGGCGTCTATGTGTCAAGGGTTCCGCCCTGCATGAAACGCAATATAGCGCGGACCGATTGTTGCGACCGCGGGTGCTGGGCCGCGATGCCAGTTGGGAAGAGGCATTCACGTTCAGTGTCAGCCGCTTTCAGCAAATAGTGGCGGAGCACGGTCCCGAGGCTGTGGCATTTTATTTGTCGGGCCAGTTATTGACCGAGGATTACTACGTTGCCAATAAACTGATGAAAGGGTTTGTCGGTTCGGCGAATGTCGATACCAATTCACGCCTGTGCATGGCCTCGGCCACCGTCGCACACAAGCGCGCCTTTGGTGCTGATGCGGTGCCCGGGTGCTATGAAGATCTGGAGCAAGCCGAATTGCTGGTCATTGTGGGTTCCAACATGGCCTACGCTCATCCAGTGGTTTATCAACGCATCGTCAAAGCCAAGCAAGCCCGTCCCGAGATGCAGGTCGTGGTGATTGATCCGCGTCGCACGGCGACCTGCGATGCCGCCGATGTGCACCTGGCCTTGCGTCCCGGCTCCGATGCCTTTCTGTTCAACGGCTTATTGAGTTATCTAGCGCATCACGACGCCATTGAGCCGGATTATATCTCGGCCCATGTAAGTGGTTTTGATGAGGCTTTGGCCGCAGCACAACAACAGGTCGGGACCGTGACCCAGGCGGCCACGTTTTGTGATCTGGATGCCGCGCAGTTGGAACGTTTCTATCGCGCGTTTGCCGACACAGACAAGGTCGTGACAGTCTTTTCGCAAGGGATCAATCAGTCCTCTTCGGGCGTCGATAAGGGCAACGCCATCATTAATTGCCACTTGGCGACAGGTAAGATCGGCAAGCCTGGCGCCTGTCCGTTTTCGATCACCGGCCAACCCAATGCCATGGGGGGGCGTGAAGTCGGTGGCCTGGCCAACCAGTTGGCGGCACATATGAGTTTTGATCGGCCTGACGACATTGAGCGGGTGGCGCGCTTTTGGCAAGCACCCAACATGGCGCAACAAGAAGGCCGCAAAGCCGTCGATATGTTTCGCGATATCCATGCCGGCAAGATCAAAGCCGTTTGGATCATGGCGACCAATCCGGCCGCAACGATGCCGGATGCGGGTTTTATTCGCGAAGCTCTAGAACGCTGCGAGCTGGTGATCGTCAGTGAATGCATTGCCAATACCGATACAGCCAGCTTGGCGCATGTGGTGTTTCCTTCCACCACCTGGGGCGAAAAAATCGGTACGGTCACCAATTCCGAGCGCCGTATTTCGTTGCAAAAAGGTGTGTTGCAAGGTCCTGGTGAAGCGCGGCATGACTGGCAGATCATGAGTGAGTTTGCGCAACGCTTAGGCTACGCTGAAGCGTTTGCCTATACCCATCCGGCCGACATATTTCGCGAGCACGCTCGACTCAGTGGCTTTGAGAATGCAGGCCAACGCGCTTTTGATATTTCTTCGCTCGCGACGCTCAGCAATGCGCAGTATGAGCAGTTCCAGCCGGTGCAATGGCCCGTCAATAAGGCCTTTCCCAGAGGCCGTGAGCGCTTCTTCGACGATGGCAAATTCTTTACGCCGGATGGTCGGGCAAGCCTGGTGCCGGTGCAGGCACGATTCCCTTTGATGTCGCCG
>JBFHRI010000263.1:0-4114 GCA_041591755.1 Oleiphilaceae bacterium | reverse complement strand
TTTCGTGGGTGTGGCGGTGCTACAATGCGCGCCGTCGTAGAAACCGGGCAGCGGAGAGTTGTATGGCCAGTGTCGATCTAAGTGAAATTCATGGCTTTCTGGGCTGTGCGACCCCGCCGCGCTGGATCGAGAATGCGCTGGCCCAGCAGGATGTGCTGCTGCTCGATCACAAGAACTGTGAATGGAAAGCCGCGGCTACCGCCTTCAACCTGATTGCCCGGCATGGTAACCGGCCGGAACTGGTCAGCAAGCTGTCGCGGCTGGCGCGGGAAGAATTGCGCCACTTTGAGCAGGTTTTAGGCCTATTGAAGAAGCGCGGCATTCCCCTGACCAACCTCAGCGCCTCGCGCTATGCGGCGGGTCTGCGCGAATTGGTGCGGGATCAAGCCATCCAGAAACTGACCGACACCCTGGTGATCGGCGCCTTCATCGAGGCGCGTTCCTGCGAGCGCTTTGCGGCCTTGGTACCACATCTGGATGATGAGTTGGGCAAGTTCTATACCTCTTTGCTCAAGTCCGAGTCGCGGCATTTCCGGGATTATCTGAAGCTGGCCTATCAATATGGCGATGCTGCGGATGTGGATGCTATGGTTGGTCGGGTGCGGCAGAAAGAAGCTGAGCTGATACAGGCGCCGGATACCGAGTTTCGTTTTCACAGCGGGCCGGTGGCTGCAGAATGATTAACCCGATCGGGTTGTGATGGCGCCAGGTTTTACTGAAACGAATTGAGGCTTTGCTTCGTACTTTCTCGGATTGGGATACTTCAGTCCGCCCCTAACTCAACGACACTTTTCGCCATGTCAAAGCCGCGTAAAACCTTAGGTTTGGGCTCGATGTTGTGGTGTCTGCTGCTCAGTCTCCTCTCGTCGTCGTTGTCGACGGTGGCTGCACAAACTTTGCAGCCGGCGTTGGTCCTGATACTGGATGGTCAGTTTCGCGTTGAAAAGCTGGGGCATAGGCTTAATTATCGGATCGTCGAGCCGGAGGAAAAAGCAGCGGCTAGTCCACAAGAGGCGCTCAACGCTCAGGGTTGGCAAGTCTCCGACCAGGGGTCCTTGAGCTTTGGTTTTTCATCAAAGCCGAGTTGGCTGCTGTTCGGTATTGTCAACCCTTCCTCCGAGCCACGCGATCTGCTGCTTGAAATCAGTAACCCTTATTTAGATCACATTGATATCTATCATCTCAACGAGCGGGAAGAGTTGCTTGCGCAACTCTCGCTTGGCGATAAATATCCTGCCAGTCAGCGTCCACTGCTTCACGCGAATTTTCTAGCGCCGTTAACCCTAGCGCCCAATACCGAGTCGAAAATTTTGCTTTACGTGGAGACCACGTCCACGAACCGTATTCCTTTGAGTCTTTGGGATCGGCAGCATTTTCTGGGCGCATCTTATAAGCGCACGCTGTTCCAATCGGTTATTTATGGCGTTTTCTTGGCTATCAGTGCCTATTATCTGCTTTTGTTTCTGTACATACGCGAGAGAGCCTATCTTTATTGGAGTTGTACTATTTTTGGCTTTCTGGTGATTGTGCTGAGTTTGGATGGTTCTGCGACCGCCTTGTTGTGGCCCGATCATATATCTTGGAGTGACTATTTTATTATTCTGGGGATTTGCGGCACCTGCGGCGTATCGTTACTTTTTAGCAAGGAAGCACTGAATCTGGCTGAGCGACCTCGTTTGGCCTGGGTGATAAACGCGCTACTCATTGCATCACTGCTTGTCTGGTGCAGCCAATTTTTGATCCCTTATCAGTTGGTGTTGAAACTGGCGTTGCTGCTGGCGCTGGTCAATGCCACCGCTCAACTTTCGATCTATCTTATTCGTCTGTTCGATGGCTATGCGCCGGCCCGCTATGTGGTAATCGCTATAGTGTTTGGTTCTATGGGCGTAGTGGTCAATATACTCACCGTGTCGGGGCGATTGCCTTCTACGTTGATTGGCAACCATGCCGTGGGGATTGGGGTTAGTCTGGCGGTGCTGTTTTATTCCCTGGCGCTGTCCTATCACATGAATCTGGTTCGGGCTGCCCGTGAGTTGGCTCAATCGCAGCTGACTGCTGATCTTGAGCATCTGGTGCAGGCGCGCACTCTGGCGCTGCAGCAAGCTAACGAGCAACTTCGGCTGGCCAGTATCACTGATGGACTTACCGGGTTGCTCAATCGCCGTCACTTTGATGACTTGTTCAGTTTTGAGTACCGCAATGCCTATCGCCAGAAAAGGCCTATTGCGGTGCTGATGATGGATATCGATCATTTTAAGTTGATCAACGATACCTATGGCCATCCTTTTGGGGATCTGTGTCTGAAAACGGTCGCCGTCCGCATTCTGGCCTCTGTGCATCGTCCTCCGGATATTTGCGCCCGCTATGGGGGGGAGGAGTTTATTGTCGTGCTCCCCAATACTTCCTTGGAGGGTGCGGTTCGTGTGGCGGAAGATATCCGACGGGCCATTGCTGCAAAGCCAATCTCGGATGATGTCTACTTGGTGAATATCTCCATGAGTATCGGTGTTGCCGCGACCACTCCTCTTGCGCATGGAGATCAGTCGGCCCTCATGCAGAACGCGGATGCCTGCCTGTATCGTGCCAAGCAGCTGGGGCGTAATCGTGTTGAATATGCTTAAGTCTTGGTTTGTTTGTATCGCCTGTTTTCTTGGGTTGTCCGTTGGGAATCCAAGTTTTGCGCTTGTGCTACCGATTCAGAGCGGTTTTCAAGCCCAGGTGGTCGGTCAGGGTCTGCAGTATTTTGTTGATGCGGATGGGCGATCTAGCCTCGAAAATGTCATTCAGGCGTCGGGTTGGGAAACTATTGCTGGCACCCAGGCGAGTTTCGGCTTTGATGAGCGTGTGTACTGGCTGAAATTTTATGTGGAAAATGCCAGCGCAAACCGTCATGAGTTATTGATCGAGCTGCCGAACATCTACCTTGATCAGATCGATCTGTATGTTCTTGATGAACAGGGGAAGCGTCTTGAACATCAGATATCGGGGGATCAGCGACCTTTCAAAATGCGGGCCGTTCAACATGCTCGCTATATTCATCCCTTGACCCTGCCGCAATACCAGCAGCGTGCTGTCTACATTCGCGTAGCCAGTCGTTCTTCTCTGAGCATTCCCATCCAGGTGTGGAATCGCGACGTCTTTTTAGTTCAGGATTTTAAGAGCACTGTGGCGTTGGGGATTTTCTTTGGGCTGCTGCTTATTCTTGGGATCTATCATCTGGTGGTAGCGGCGTCTACCCAAGACGATTCAGGGTTGTTTTACGCTCTGTTTATCCTGAGTATATTTGTTATTTTCGCCTATCGGGCGGGCGTACCTGCCAGTCTGATGGTCGATGAGTATTTACCCTCAACCGAACTAGCGACCATTCTGGCTATGGCCTTGACAGGGTTTAGCTTTTGCCTTTTCTTCAGCCGAATTCTTAAAGTAAAACAGGCTTCGCCTAAGCTGGCCCTATTGTTGAATGTTGCAGCGGTCATGGCGATTCTTCCGTTGATGGCTTATGTGTTTGTAGATTACAGTCTGGTGGTCCGGTTATCCCTGGCTTATTCACTGGTGCTGATAAGTCTATTTTCCTGGGTGCTACTGCAACGGGTCATGGATGGCTATCCGCCTGCCATACATATGATCATTGGTGGTTCTTTTGGCATTGCTGGTAATGGTTTGAGCATTATTATCGCACTTAATTTGGTCAACTTGAGCCTGGTGACCGAAGCGCTGATTTATACCTGTAATGCCATAATGGCCATATTCTTTGCGCTTACGATAAGTTATCGCATCAATATGGATGTTATATTAAAGAATGAGGCTCAGCACGAAAGGACGCAAGCGTTGGATGAATTGGTGCGTAAACGCACTCTGGAATTGGAGCGTATCAACGAGAAACTCCATAGGGTCAGCATTACCGATGGTTTGACGGGACTTTATAACCGCCGCTATTTCGATGAAAAACTGCGCACCGAATACAATCGCGCCTATCGGGATCGGGTTGCGCTCGCCATCCTGTTATTGGATATAGATCATTTCAAAATGATTAATGATACCCACGGACATGGTTTCGGTGATCTTTGTCTGAAAACGATGGCGGATGTCATCGCGCCCTGCATCCGCCGCCCCC
>JBFHRI010000262.1:0-4119 GCA_041591755.1 Oleiphilaceae bacterium | reverse complement strand
GTATCCAAATTTCTTCGCCACCGGAGATGTTCAGACCCATATTCGCCTGTAGGTTCAAATCAAAGGCGACCATCAACTTATCGTCAAAGGATTCCAATCCAAAAATCGGAATCAGGCTCTTGCGCACCGCAAAATCATAACTACCCACCGGCAATAAAACGTAGGTGTAGCTGCCAGCTCGCAAGTTAAAAATCACTTCATCATTGATGTAATAGCTGGGGGCCTCTAATTCTTCTTGTGCCCACTGACTATCCGGGCGGTAGAAGTAGACGATACCGTAGCGCTCCTTGTCATAGTCGGTGACCTCTTGGAACATTTGGCCGTCAAGGTTGGGGAAATAGAAAGAGCCTAGATTGCGACCGGTTGACCAGTAAATTGAGGGATACCAACCACGCCCCTGCTTGTGAAAGGGCTCAGAATAAGGCGAAATATTGGCGTACGGCGTGATTGTGTCCGCCCGCAGGAAGCCCGACCAAAGACCCGCGATCAGCAGTAAAGCCGCCAGCATCAACGCCCTTGATTGAGAGACACGGAAAAAATCTTGCATTGCTATCCTGTGACCTGCTGAAAATCCACCCACTTAAGACCGAACGATTTTAACAATAAGATACAGACGATTTTGGGACGCACCTCATGTCGTTAAAAATTGTCTCGCAACGCATTTAAATATTGCCTCACTACGCAGTTGAATACTGCCTCGCCAAACAGTCATCCTGCGCCTCGCCAGACAGTCATCCCGCGGCGTGACCGCGGGACCTCCCATCAGGCAATCCGTATTTCGATGGATGCACTTCAGAGCAAAAAAATGACACTAACTGGTCGTGCTTAAGGCGTTCCAACCGGGCGCGCCGAGTTCTGCTGATTCAGATTTCGCTGCAAATCCCCCAAACGCCGCTCCAATTCAACCACCCGTTGCACCATCTGCTGGCGACTGGTATCCACTGAGGCCAATACTTTATCGGTTTCTTTCAACCGCTCTGCCAGGTTTCTGAGATTCTTCTGCTCTTGTTTTAGGTTTTCCACCTCTGCCAGCACCACCACCGAATTCGCCCCCACTTCGGAAACGCGTTGCGACGTGGAATCGAGACTTTTCTTCAGCCCCGCCACCTCCGCACCCACCTTTTCTATCTTCTCGACTTTAGCGGTGGCGTTGTCGATCTTCTCGGATAAAGAAGTTTTCAGCGCTTGCAGGCTTTTTTGCTCCGCCATCAGCGTTTTCGTCACTCCCTCCAAGGCGGTCAAGCTCTCGCCCAGCTTAACAGTGGCCGCCTGATTCTCCTCAATGGCTTTTTTATTACGCTCATTCGCGACGACCCAGAGCTTGCGTACCTCAGAGTCCAAAAACGCGATCTTTTGCTCGAAGGTCGAGCCACTCTGCGCGATTTCCTGACCGGTCTCTGACAACTGACCTTCCAGGCGCGCCACCAGCAATTTGCTCTGACCCATAAACTCTTCCTGGTTCTTGGAAATATGCGCTAGCGTCTCGCGCTGCTGCATATTCTCCCAAGCCAGATAGGCGACCGCCGCGCCAAGCAGCACCAATCCCGCCACCATGATCGGCGACGGTGCGCGACTGCCAGTCTTGGCCACAGCAGGCGCCTTGGGCTTCGCTGCAGATTCTGCCGCGGCAGGCGCTGCTTTTTTATTGCCTTGTCGACCCCGAAATTGGTCCAGCTCGTCTCGTTCTGGCCTTAAGTTATCCATCCGCACCCTCTCAATGATTGTGGCAGCCTTGAAGAAGGCCATGATTCTAACCAGTCCGCTCCTGCACGAGCAATGACCAAAGCCCTCAATGACCGGTTATTTAAAGCGCTGCCGACCCGGAGCAGCTTGCGCTAAAATCCGTTTGCATGCGACTTAAGCTGACTCTACACTATGCGGTCTTTTTTTTCGGCGCCCCGGCGCCTTTGGGTCAACCTTTAGAAATGATTTGGGTTAGGCGTCATCGCAACCCGCAGAGGTATTGTCATGCAAGCACTCGTTGGCATCATCATGGGCTCCAGCTCCGACTGGCCCACCATGGAGCACGCAGCGGCCATGTTGGACGAATTAGGCGTGCCCTACGAAGTGCAGGTGGTGTCGGCACATCGCACCCCCGATTTGTTGTTCGACTACGCCAAGTCGGCCGCGACACGAGGCCTACAGGTGATTATTGCCGGCGCGGGTGGCGCAGCGCATCTGCCGGGCATGGCAGCCTCACAAACCAGCCTGCCAGTACTCGGCGTGCCGGTTCAGTCTAAGACCCTGAATGGTCTCGACTCCTTGCTTTCTATCGTGCAAATGCCTGGCGGCATCGCCGTGGGGACCCTGGCGATTGGCAAAGCGGGCGCGAAAAATGCGGGTCTACTGGCGGCTCAGATCATCGGGCTCAACAACAGCGAAATCAAAGCCGCGGTCGACGCCTTCCGCACGCGCCAGACTGAAACCGTGCTGGCTCACCCGGATCCGAGGACTTAAACCATGAAGCGCGTGGGCATCCTGGGCGCGGGCCAACTGGGCCGAATGCTGGCGCTGGCCGGCTATCCATTGGAGCGCGAGTTTAGTCTGTACGAACCCTCCGGCGCCCCCAGCGCCAATATCGGGCAGATTTTTGTCGATCCGCAGCCCCGCGTGGACTCCCCCACTTTGCAGCAGTTCCTCGACCAGGTTGATGTGGTGACCTACGAGTTTGAGCACCTGCCGCTGCCCATCGTACAGCACATTGCAGAACTAAAACCGCTACATCCTGGAGCCAAATCACTCGAGGTGTGCCAACATCGTGCGCGCGAGAAACAACTGTTCGACACGCTCGGCATTCCCACCCCAGCCTATGCCATTATTGAACGCCGCGAGCAGCTTGAAGAGGCCATGAGCAGGATCGGCTACCCGGCCGTTGCCAAGACCACCACCGAAGGGTATGACGGCAAAGGCCAGTATGTGCTGCGTAGCGAGGCAGATCTGGACATTTGCTGGCACACCCTCAAGGGCGTGCAATTGATCGTTGAGCAGTTTGTGCAGTTCAAGCGCGAACTGTCGATTATTGCCGTGCGCAGCACCGATGACGAGGTGCGCTTTTACCCGATGGCCGAAAACACCCACCATCAAGGCATCCTGCGCTATTCGGTTGCCCCCGCACGGGCGCTGAACCCGGACATCGAAGAACAAGCCAAGCAGTACATCTCAGACCTGCTACGCGAGCTGAATCATGTCGGCGTGCTGACGCTCGAACTGTTTGAAACCGAACAAGGCCTTTTGGCCAATGAAATGGCACCGCGCGTCCACAACTCGGGACACTGGTCGATTGAAGGCACGCGCTGTAGCCAATTTGAAAACCATATTCGCGCTGTCTGCGGCCTCCCGCTGGGCGACACCGAAGCCAATGGCCTCACCTGCATGATCAATATCATCGGCGAGAAGGGTGACCTCGAGAGCATCCTGCGACGCCCCTATGCCCACCTGCATCTGTACGGCAAGACTGAACGTGCCGGTCGCAAACTCGGCCATGTCACCGTGCAGGCCGAAAATTATGAGGAGTTGAAATGGCGAATCAGGGCGATCGCCGAACTTCTCCCTGGCAGCCCGGAATATCAGAGCTGACTGCAAGAGGGTATCGCCCTTTTTTCGCTGACCGGGCAGAACGAGCTTTCGCGCCCAGTCTCCAGAACCGCATTGATGCCGGATCTTTCTGCTTGAATACCTTGGTTTAAAGACTATGATGGTGCTCCGTATACCCTTTTCCATCACGCTCGCCCCAAATTCGGGCGACTGACCATTTGTCTGATACGATCGCGCGTAATACCTGACTTGCAAAGTTGTATTCGCTTGCTTGTGCACTCCGCATAGCGACAATGCCCGACTTAGAACCGATTCAAGTGCCCTGCACTTGAACACACAAAGTGACAAGGGAGCTCTATGGACAAGCGTCAACCCCCCAACTCTGATGCCCAAGGTAAAGCCCCGCCCCTGGGTCAAAAAAAGCCCGCGAAGACCCGCACCAAAGGCACTACCGATGCGGCAGCAGGTCTGCGGACAGCGCCCTCGTCATCAATGTCGACAGGACTTTTAACCTCAACCACAGAAGGCATTGACGAACCGTTTCTTATCGTCGGTATTGGCGCCTCCACCGGCGGCCTCGACGCC
>JBFHRI010000261.1:0-4131 GCA_041591755.1 Oleiphilaceae bacterium | reverse complement strand
GATGACTGACTTTTGGAGTGGGAAGACTAACTTTTGGGGTGGGATGACTGACTTTGGGGAGGGATGACTGTCTTTTGGAGGGGGATGAACGTTACGAAACACACCCCTCCGGATGCGCCCGAAACTCCGCCGGTGGCAGTCCGGTCCATTTTTTGAACGCGCGGGTGAAGGCGGCGGCTTCGGAAAATCCCAGATCCTCGGCGATGGCGGCGACGGGTAAGGCCGTATTCTGCAGCAGATGAATGGCGCGGCCCCGCCGCAGGGTGTCTTTGATTTGTTGAAAACTATGGCCTTCGTCACGCAGGCGACGGCGCAGGGTATGGGTGGAGAGGCCCAGGGTTTGAGCGACGTGTTCAAAGGCTGGCAGCTCCATGCGCGTTTGCAAACCCTCGCGCGTCAGCAGCTGGCGTTTAACGCGGGCAGTCGCACTGCGATCACTGCGGAACCAGGTGAGCAAGGAGGCGGGTGCGCCCTCCAAAAAGCGCGCCAATGTTTCGACGTCCTGCCGTATCGGTGCATCCAAAACCGCGCAGTTGAACACTAAAACATGCTCACCTTTCCCAAAGCTTTGTCGGCAGGGGAACATGTACGGGTATTCTTCAACAAAAGCCGGCTCGCGGAACGCAAACTGGATGCGCTCTGGCAGGATCGGGCGGTCGATCAACCAGCTCGACAGCCGCAGCCAGATCACATACAGCGATGTGATGAAAAAGGTTTCATCCAAGCCGTGTGGATTATCAAAGCGAATGTAGAGGCGTGCCTCGTCGCCCTTCTCTTCCAGCTTTAACGTCAGTTCATCGGTCAGCAGACTAATAAAGCGACTACTGCGCAGCAAGGCGCGGCGCAGATTACCGGCGGTGATCAGAGCATGGCACATCATGCGAAAGGTCCCGACACGCAGTGGTCGGCTCAAATAACCGCCGGCCTCGTCGTCCAACTCTTGCCAAATCGCCCGCAGCAATCGGCCATAATCTTCGAGACCAATGCGTGGCTGTGCGGCTTCTGGGTGTTGTAGGGCGTGCCAATACGATGACAGATTCTGTTGCGCAAAAATGGCTTCCAAATCAACTGGCTTGCGTAGCACGGCATCGAGCATGGCGGCAAGCACCGCCAGATCGGTTGACTCAGAGACTTTGACGGGTGCTTGGCTCACGCGGGCGACTCGGGTTTCGCTTCTTTTTGCATTAACCAACGCCATAGGCGCAGGATGTCTTCACGTACCATATAATTCACGGGCACCAGGAACAAGGTGATCACCGTGGCAAACAGAATTCCGAAACCGAGTGAAACCGCCATCGGAATCAAGAACTGGGCTTGGGTGGATTTTTCGAAGAGCAAAGGCATCAGGCCGATAAATGTGGTGAGCGAAGTCAAGACGACCGGGCGAAAACGCTGTGCGGCGGCCTCGCGAATCACCTGTTCAATCGGAATATGCGAGGCGCGTCGTTGATTGACGAAATCGACCAGTACCAGACTGTCATTGATCACTATACCGACCAGGGCCAACATACCCAACAGGCTGATCAAGGTGAGTTCCATGCCCATTAGCCAGTGCCCACCAATCGCCCCGATGGCACCAAACGGGATGATGCTTAAAACAATCAGCGGCTGGGAATAGGACTTGAATGGAATCGCCAGCAGGCAGTAGATCAGGAATAGGACAATGCCGAGCCCCCATTTCAGGCTGCCGAAGGACTCGCGCTGCTCCTTGGCCTCCCCTTCCATGGAATATTGAATGTCGGGGTGGTTGCGCAATAACTCGTCGATATGGGCACTCAGTTCCTGTTGCAAGACCAGCATATTGGTTGCTTCTTTGTCGATGTCGGCGCGTACGTTGATGGTGCGTTGCAGATCGATGCGGGTGATTTGCGCTGGACTATTGCCCGGTACAAACTCCACCAGCTCAGATAGCGGCACGCGGCTCCCGTCGGGGCGCTGAATCAAATACTCATCGAGGGAACGCAGGGACCGGCGCTCTTGCTCGCTATAGCGCACCACCACCCGCACATCATCGCGCCCGCGCTGAATCCGTTGGACTTCGAAGCCGAAGAAGGCCTGGCGTACTTGTGACAGAATCTCTTCGCGACTCAGGCCCAACAGGTGGGCTTGCGGTTTAAGCACCAGTTCAAGCGCCTCTTTACCATCAGAGTAAGTGTCATGAATATCAAATACGCTTGGGTACTGCGCCAATTTGGCTTTGATTTGATTGGCAATATGACTGAGGGAGTTAAAATCTTTGCCGCTGAGCTGAATGTCAATCGGGTCGCTCACGCGCCCGATTTCGGCGCGAAATAAGAGATTTTCAGCCCCCGGTACCGGCCCGATCAAATTGCGCCATTCGTCGACCAATTGCGCGCTGGAGACATCCGATACGCGCTCCTCGGGGGGCACGATTTCAAACATCACGTCACCGGTATGACTCCCGCGCACGCCCGATACACTCATGATGTTGATAATCACCGGTTCACCGCCGGTCTGCTCAAGATGATGCGCCTGCAGTTGGGCCGCCATGTCAGCCAAACGTTGTATATGGCGATCGGTGACTTCAGAAGGTGTCCCAACAGGCATTTCGAGTGTGGCGCTGACGAATTCGCTCTGCACACGAGGAAAAAAGATAAACTTCATCCACCCTGAGCTCACCAGGCTCATCGCCATGATCAACAAACCGACAGCAAAACCGATGGCCGGATAGCGTCGCCGCAGAACCCACTCCAAAGCCGGGCGGTAATAGCGCATCACGGCATTCTCAAAGCCCTGGGCAAAGGCCTGCTGCCAGCGTTCAATACGATTGCGGCCCCCGTACTTGGCAATATGTAAATGGCGTAGGTGGGACGGCAGAATCAACTTGGATTCGATCAAGGAGAACAAGAGGATTGGGATTACGACCACAGGAATTGCGGCGAACAGCTGGCCCCGATGCCCTTCGATAAACGCAATCGGCAAAAACGCCGCCACTGTAGTGAGTACGCCGAAGGTTACGGGTACGGCGACTTCTTTGGTACCGGCGATCACCGCCTCGAGGCTGTTTTCGCCATCGCGCAAATGACGGTAGATGTTCTCGCCCGTCACGATGGCGTCATCGACGACAATCCCGAGGATCACGATAAAGCCAAACAGGCTGATGACGTTCAGCGTCACGCCAAACACAGGCATCATTAAAAACGCGCCCATGAAGGCCACGGGAATGCCGACGCAAACCCAGAAGGCAATGGCAGGTCGCAGAAATAATGTCAGCAGCAGAAAAACCAATATACCGCCCTGAATGGCGTTATCGCTGAGTGTTTTCAGGCGCTTTTTGACGATCTTCGAGCGATCACGCCAGGGCGTTAAGGAGACGCCCTGAGGCAATGAATCTTGTACCGACGCGACGTAGTCGTAAACCTTTTGCGCAACGTCAATGGCACTTTGATCTCCGACGCGATCAATATCGACCATCGCCGCAGGCTGGCCGTTAAAGCGCGTGCGCATGGCGGTTTCTTCGAAACCATCGACGACTTGCGCAACATCCCCCAGTCGCAGCAAGGCGCCGCTGCTATCTGACACCACCACGATCTGTTCGAAGGCTTCGCGCCCGTAAGCCTGACCAGTCGAACGAATCAGTATATCGCCCCCTTCGGTGCGTAAGTTCCCGGCTGAAAAGTCACGTGAGCTGCGCGCGATGGCACTGGCCACTTCAGCCATGGTCAAACCGTGTCGCTCCAACTGTGTCTGATCCAGCTCTATACGCATCTCATAGTTGCGTACTGCCGACAACAAAACTTGAGTAATACCGTTGATTTTTAACAGTTGATCCCGTGTGCGCTCGGCCAATTGCCGAATCTCTAATTCGCTCAGCGGGCCGGATACGGCCACACTGAGCACCGCACGGCTGTATTTGGTGAGGCTGACGACCGGCCGTTCAGCTTCGCTCGGTAAGGTATTCAAAGCATCGATGCGATTCTTGACTTCAGCCAGGATGGCATTTGGTTCGTAGTTGTCATCCAACTCAATATACAGTGAGGCGAGCCCTTCGCTGGAGGTACTGACGATCGATTCAACGCCTTCCAGATCTTCAATCGCCTCTTCCAGTTTGTTACTGACGCCGGTCTCGACCTCTTCTGGCGTTCCCCCACGTAAGCTGACGGTGACGGT
>JBFHRI010000260.1:0-4135 GCA_041591755.1 Oleiphilaceae bacterium | reverse complement strand
GTGGACTACGGCATCTACATTTTCAGTCGCCTGAAGGACCTCTTGCATGAAAGCCTGAGCTTGCAGCAAGCGTATTTTCATACTTTACGCTCGACCGGTAAGGCGGTTGCGTTTACCGGTCTGACATTGGCCATTGGCACGGCAACCTGGATTTATTCGCCCATCAAGTTTCAGTCGGATATGGGCATTCTGCTGACCTTTATGTTCTTGTGGAATATGGTGGGCGCACTGACCCTGTTGCCGGCACTGTCTTACTTCTTCATCAAACACGAGGCCAAAGCGGCGCGCGCGGGCAGCGATGCGAGCGCTGATGAAGCGCCTGACCCAGACCTGCTGCCCAAGTAAGAGACGCGATTTAAGTGGGGCTTGCTGAGGCCGGCTTTGGCCCGGACATAGCCCGGAAACACCCGGGCGCATGCTCAGTGCTGCAAAGGATGCTCGCATCGCTTAACCCGGCGCATCGATTAAACAGCGCTGGCGCCGCGTGCATTTTCAGGGAATGGAGAGACTCAATACGGGCGAGAATTCACTTAACTGGCCCAGGGTGTCTCGTGTTGCAATTCGCGCGTGAAGTTGCCCGCTACTCAGATTGAGTACCTCGTAGGACAGCGTTTCTGCGCTATCGATATTGACGACATGAGTAAACTGGCCCTGTGTTTGGCCATATTCGATGACGTAGCCGGCAATTTCGTGTGCGGCAAGCGGCGTCGCGTCGGTGCGGTAGAGCGGACGCGTCCAGCTCAACAAGACGCTGGGGCGTGGCAGTACACGAACTTGTACCTCGGCAGAGGTTTCGCTGCTCTGACTATTGCTCACGACCACCGTATAGTACCCGGCATCGCTGGCCTGCGCTGAAGCGATACGATACGTTTCGGATCCGCTGGCGATGGTTTGTCCATCCTTGCGCCAGACGTAGCTGATCGGCGCGTCACCGATCGCGGCCACAGTGAGCGTGACCAGCTCACCTTCATAGACGGTGCGACCTTGTGGCGGCGTCAATATACTGACCGGAACCACATTCGGTAGGACGGTCAGGCTTGCCGTGTTTGAGTTCACCGCGCCGCGGCTGTTGCTGACGCGAACATGATAGTTTCCAGCGTCCTCCAGCTTGCTGTCAGGCACGGTGTGGCTCGCTGAGTTGGCCGCACCGATTGGGTTACCGTTTTTGAACCACTGGTAGTTCAAAAAACCGCCGCCCTCTGCCTGGACTTGAAACGTGGCGGTGGCCCCCTCAGTAACGACCCTGCTTTGCGGTTGACTCACGATGCTCACTGGAGCAATCTGCGCTGTCACGTTGACAGTGGCGAAGTTGCTGTTGATGGCGTTCACATCGTTTTCCACTCTCACCGAATAGCTTCCGGCATCATTCAGGGTCGCGCTGTTTATTTGTAAACCAGCTTGGGTCGCGCCCGGGATCACAACGCCCCCCTTGCTCCATTGGTAGCGAATTGGGCTTGCACCGTTGGCCGAGACAGACAAAACGATGGGGTCTCCCACAGTAACAGTCTGACTCTGGGGTTGGCTCACAATGCTGACCGGGAGTGGGGCTGCGCTGACTTCTATGGCGGCACTGGTCGAAGTCACGGCATTCTCCAGATCGCTGATCTGCACGTGGTAAATGCCACGATCAGAGAGTTGGGCATTGCTGATTGCCAGTGTCTGAGCGTTGGCGCCGCTGATCGCAACGCCATCCTTGAACCACTGATACGTCAGGGGGCCGCTGCCATTGACACCTACGCTAAGCGTGCCTTGGCCACCAAGAGGGAGATTCAGATGGGTCGGTTGCGTATGGATGCTCGGTGGCAAGTAGCTACGTGCGGCGTAGGCTGCGGCGCTTTCTTTGCTAATGTCCACAAATGCCGAAGCGTAATAGGCGCCTTCAGTGCGTCCGGCCAGTGATTCTGCCAATTCCACACTGCGTTGTAATACTTGCAAGATGTCGGATTCGTTCAGCGCAACGTTCCCGCTGCGCCAGGCCTCGCTCAGCATCAAGTCATGAAAGGCAGCACCAATCACCGCTTGCTTGAGCGCGTTAAAACTTTGTGCCGATTCTACATTGAGGCGTGTGAGATCAGGTGTGCGAATATCCAAGGGATTGTCATGGAGATCGAATAACTGCTGCAGTTCGGTAAGCTTGTCAGACAGTGCATCAGGGTCAGGGAGCTCTTCATCCTGCAGGATGAACGAGATGGCAACATGACTCAGAGGCGAGAGGTTGGCTTGGCCGGTGTAGGTGCTCAGGGTGCCCAGCATATAAAAGTCGGAGGGTGGCGTGTAATCATTGCCAAAGGCAACATGGCCAGAAGGGCTGTTGCAGCCAGCGCTTAGGTCACAGCGCAGGCGAGTGCGGCTATCGACCCGCACTTCGACCAAGGGGAGTACTGCTTGGTCCCAGTCGGTGCGCTCGATGTGCACTGTAAAATCGCCGTGCTCGCCCGTGCGTCCGCTGCCTAGCTCAATTTGCTGTCGCTGTGCGTTGTAGTAATAGACCCGCACAGGCGCATCCATCACCACTCCCTTGATGGCCGAACCCCTGACGGTCGCGTCAGTGTTAGCATCATGGCTCGCAGCATTATCTCCCCCGCCACCACAGGCGCTCAATATAAGCGCTGCAGAGAGAGCGATGCCGCGCCCCAAGGCGCGCATTGAAGGATAAATAATGGACATAAGGTCAGCGAGTTGTCCTGATCTTTGGATCTTAGTTCCCGCCAGATGGAAGCGATCATCTTGTTGGGGCGGGATTTTTTCTATTGCAACCTTTCTGAGGCGGCTGTCTGCACGCAAACATGCGTGCGACATATAGCAGAATATGATGCGAATTTCTTTACAGTCTGGTACAAGAAGTTAAAAAAATCTGCTTACCATTGCTTAATTTTTGATAATGTTGGTGTTTATCTAAGCTTGCAGGTGCCAGCTGAGGGTTTGACCCGCATAGAATGGCACCAGCTTCTGGCCCGCTTCGGTCACGATCAGCTCCGGCACCCTCCAACTTTCCTTCACCAAGGTAATGCTGCCACTATTGCGCGGCAGGCCATAAAAATCTGGCCCGTAATGACTGGCGAAGGCTTCCAGCTTTTCCAGAATGCCCAGTTGTTCGAACACTTCGGCGTATAGTTCGATCGCACTCCAGGCGCTGTAACAACCAGCACAGCCGCAGGCAGACTCTTTGCGATGCATTTCGTGCGGGGCGGAGTCGGTGCCCAGAAAGAATTTGGGCGAGCCACTGGCCACGGCATCCTGCAAGGCGAGCTGGTGAGTACGGCGCTTGAGTACGGGCAGACAGTAGTTGTGCGGGCGTACGCCGCCGACCAGCAAATCGTTGCGGTTCATCAACAGATGTTGTGGTGTGATAGTGGCACCGATGTTGGAACTGGCATCGCGCACAAACTGGGCCGCGTCTTGGGTTGTGATATGTTCAAATACAATTTTCAGTTGTGGTAGCTGCTTGACCAGCGGAATCAGTTTTTGGTCGATAAAGACTTTCTCGCGATCGAAGATATCGATCTCAGCGTGGGTGACCTCGCCGTGAATCAGTAACAGCATGCCTTCTTCCGCCAGTGTTTCGAGCACGGGGTAGAGGGCTTCGAGATTGGTGACCGCCGCGTCGGAGTGGGTGGTGGCGCCGGCCGGGTAGAGCTTGGCCGCAACCACGCCGGCTTTTTTTGCGTCACGGATGTCTTGCTTGGAGGTGCAATCGGTCAAATAAAGCGTCATCAATGGTTCGAAGGCGCTGCCTTCGGGGCGTGCGGCCAAAATACGCTGACGATATTCGCTGGCCATGCGGGCCGTGGTGACCGGCGGCACCAAGTTGGGCATAACGATGGCGCGGCGAAAACAGCGGGCCGTGGCGGGCACCGTTTCCTTGAGTAAGTCGCCATCACGAAAATGCAGATGCCAGTCGTCTGGGGTCTGTATGGTCAAGCTTTGCATGGGGCTGAAAGTTCCGGGAATTAAGTTAGGCTCATTATGCCTGATGCGTCGTACAAAGCGAATTCAGGCGCCTTATTGACGCCCAGACTCAATCACAAATTGCTCCAGCTGTTTGTCGATCCCCAGTACGTGGCGTTTTAACCACTCTTCCAGAAACAGGGAGAGCGACTCGCGCAGTTGTCGATCCAGCTGTTGTGGGAGTTGC
>JBFHRI010000259.1:0-4223 GCA_041591755.1 Oleiphilaceae bacterium | reverse complement strand
TGGATGGCGGCGTCTGCCGCCTGGTCCTCAGTAGTCATGCTCGTCGATGCGCTCGCCACGCAGGGAATTGGGGTAGGCGTCTGAAATACGGACATCGATAAAGCGTCCAATCAGAGCGGCATCGCGTCGATCCTGATAGCCCTTGAAGTTGACCACGCGATTATTTTCAGTACGGCCCTGCAGCTCTCCTGGATCTTTCTTGGAGAAGCCGGTGACCAAAATGCGTTGTGTCGACCCAACCATCTTACGGCTGATGTCCTGTGCCTGCTGGGAAATGCGCGCCTGTAGAATCGCCAGGCGTTGCTTTTTGACCTCTTCCGGCGTGTCGTCTTCAAGATCTGCCGCGGGCGTGCCCGGTCGTGCGCTGTAAATGAAACTGAATGAGGTATCGAAGCCGACATCATTAATCAACTTCATGGTGTCTTCGAAGTCTTTTTCGGTTTCGCCGGGGAAACCCACGATGAAGTCGGATGACAGGCTGATGTCGGGGCGAATCGCACGCAGGCGGCGAATCTTCGCCTTATACTCCAAGACCATATGGCCGCGCTTCATCGCGTTGAGAATACGATCAGAGCCGCTTTGTACGGGCAGGTGCAAGTGGCTGACCAAGGCGGGCACTTCGGCGTAGACTTGGATCAAGCTGTCGCTAAACTCGACCGGATGCGAGGTGGTGTAACGTATACGGTCGATGCCAGGGACCTTGGCGATCAAGGTGATCAACTCGGCCAAGTCGGCGTCATCACCATCGACGGTGGCACCACGATAGGCATTCACGTTCTGCCCCAACAGATTCACTTCGCGCACGCCCTGTGAGGCCAGGTATTCAATTTCCTGCATCACGTCTGTCACGGGGCGGCTGACTTCCTCACCACGCGTGTAAGGCACGACGCAAAACGTACAGTATTTGCTGCAGCCTTCCATAATCGACACGAACGCAGACGGACCATCTACGCCAGGCTTGGGCAGATGATCAAATTTTTCGATTTCAGGAAAACTAATATCGATGACACCCGCTTCACCCTTCATTGAGGCTTCAAGCATGGTGGGCAGCTTGTGCAGCGTTTGCGGGCCAAAGATCACGTCAACAAAAGGCGCACGCGCGCGAATTGCTTCGCCTTCCTGACTGGCCACACAGCCGCCGACGCCGATTTTTAGATCGGGCTTGTTTTCTTTGAGTTTCTTCCAACGCCCCAGCTGATGGAACACTTTCTCCTGTGCTTTTTCACGAATCGAGCAGGTGTTGAGCAAGAGGATGTCTGCCTCATCAGCGTTATCGGTGACTTCGACCTGGTGAGAGACTTTCAGCAGATCGGCCATGCGCGATGAATCGTACTCGTTCATCTGGCAGCCGTGGGTTTGGATAAACAGCTTCTTGGTCATTGCGTAAAAATTGCACAGTAGAAAAAAGGGCCGCAATTATAGCCTGCGCCGTATCGAGATAGAAAGGCGCCTTTGCACTCAGGCGCTTGAACGTAGTCGAAATTCCTCACTAATCCGATGCAGATTTTCCTGTACGAAGGCGATAAAACAGCGGGCGGCGAGTGAAGGGCTTTTTGATGAGGGATAAACCAGGCACCAGGAGCGACGCAGCGGAAAGCCTTCGAGCGGCAGTGTGCACAAAGTACCGAGTTTGAGTTCAGACAGCACGCTAAGCTTGGGTAGAATGGCGACGCCCAAGCCGGCAATCACGGCGTGTTTGATCGTATCGTTGGAGCCCAGCTCCATGGCGGGTGACAAACGCAGTCGCTGTTGATGACAGTGTTGTTCCAAGGCCAGTCGGCTGCCTGAGCCGGGTTCACGCACGATCAGTCCAGCGTCGAGAAAACGCTGAGTGGCAAGTTCCGCCTGCGTTAGCAGTGGGTGTTCGGGCGGCAGTATCGGGATCAATTCGTTGTCGAGAAAAGGAATCGAAGACAGGGGTTTCTCGGTCGGCACGATGCCCATCACCACCAAGTCGTCACGATTTTCAGTCAGACGGTCGATGGCGCGCGCTCGATTCACCACATTGACGGTCACTGAAACGGCCGGATATTTCTCCAAAAACGGTTTTAATAGGTAAGGCACGACATATTGTGCTGTACTTACTGCGGCAAAACGCAGTTCGCCGGTGATTTGACCCTCCAGGGCGCTGATCTCGTTTTGTAAGGTGGCCAGTTGATCAAAAATAATAGACACACTGTCGGCCACTTTGATACCCGCGCTGGTGACAAACAGACGACGGCCCACGAACTCGAACAAAGTGACGCCGAGCGCCGTTTCTAACTGGCGAACTTGCGCGCTGACCGCAGGCTGTGTGAGCCCCAAGAGTTCAGCGGCGCGGCCAAAGCCTTGCTGTTCATAAACGGCCTGAAATACCTGCAGTTGGCGCAGGCTGAGCCGGTTGAGAAGTTGCTGTATCGAATGTGACATGCGCTGAAAAGCTGAGACGAAGGAATGCATAAGGTATAGCTTATGGAAAACATAAAAACTATTGATTGTTTCTTATTCTTGCGTGGTAGTAGTTTTATGCCACTTCAACATGCTGCCGGAAGGAGCATCCCATGCTGAAAAAAGTACTTATCGCCAACCGCGGCGAGATTGCCGTGCGTATCATCCGGGCCTGTGCTGAGATGAATATACGTTCGGTGGCCATCTACACCGAGCCGGATCGTTATGGCTTACACGTCAAACGCGCCGACGAAGCTTATTCAGTGGGTGAGGCGCCGCTCGAAGGCTATTTGGACCCGGTGCGTATTGTGAACCTGGCGCAGGAAACCGGGTGTGATGCGATCCACCCCGGCTATGGCTTTTTGTCTGAGAACGCGCGGTTTGCCCAGCTTTGCGAAGAGCGCGGCATCGTGTTTATTGGGCCCAAGTCCGAAGTCATTGCGCGCAGGGGCGACAAAACGGCTGCGCGCGACAGTATGCGGGCGGCCGGGGTGCCAATTACGCCCGGCTCTGATGGCAATGTGAATTCGATCGACGAAGCGCTCGAAGTCGCCGAAAAGATTGGTTATCCGGTCATGCTCAAGGCGACCTCGGGCGGCGGCGGACGCGGGATTCGTCGCTGCGATTCGCCAGATGATTTGCGCCAGCAGTATCCGCGAGTGATTTCCGAGGCCACCAAGGCCTTTGGTTCGGCCGATGTGTTTATGGAAAAGTGCATCGTCAATCCTAAGCATATCGAGGCGCAGATTCTGGCCGATTCGCAGGGTAATGTGATTCATTTGTTTGAGCGCGATTGTTCGATACAGCGCCGCAATCAAAAACTGATCGAGATTGCGCCCAGCCCGCAGCTGACGCCTGAGCAGCGCCAGTATATTGGCGAGCAAGCGGTCAAAGCCGCTAAAGCGGTCGGCTATGCCAGCGCCGGTACGGTCGAGTTTCTGCTGACCGGCAATGAAATCTATTTTATGGAAATGAACACGCGGATTCAGGTCGAGCATACGATTACCGAGCAGATCACCGGGGTCGATATTGTCGCCGAGCAATTGCGTGTCGCCGCCGGTTTGCCGCTCCGCTATCGCCAGGAAGATATTTCCTATCGCGGCTTTGCGCTGCAGTTTCGTGTTAACGCTGAAGATCCAAAAAATGACTTTTTGCCGAGTTTCGGTCGCGTCTCGCATTACTACGCGCCGGGCGGGCCCGGGGTGCGTGTCGATACCGCCATTTTCACAGGTTACGAAATTCCGCCGTTCTTTGACTCAATGTGCCTCAAATTAATCGTTTGGGCGTTGAACTGGGAAGACGCGATTGCGCGCGGACGCCGGGCACTCGACGACATGCGTTTGCATGGGGTCACCACGACCGCCAGTTACTATCAACAAATTCTGGCGCATCCGGATTTCGTGAAAGGCGAGTTTGACACCAGCTTCGTACCGACCCATCCGGAGCTGATGAATTATTCCGAAAAACGTCAGCCTTCAGAAGTTGCGCTGGCGCTGGCAGCGGCGATTGCCGCCCATGCAGGCTGGTAATCAGCAGACGCTAAACAGGAGAGATGAAGAATGAGTAAAAAATTAGAAGTCACCGATTTGACCCTGCGGGATGCCCATCAATCTCTGATTGCCACGCGTCTGCGTACCGAAGATATGCTCCCCATTTGCCCTTTGCTCGACAGTATCGGGTTCTGGTCGATGGAAGTGTGGGGCGGTGCGACCTTTGATGCCTGCGTGCGTTTTCTAAAGGAAGATCCTTGGGAGCGTCTGCGCCGTTTACGCGCGGCACTGCCCAATACGCGTTTG
>JBFHRI010000258.1:0-4271 GCA_041591755.1 Oleiphilaceae bacterium | reverse complement strand
GCTTAACCGCTTCGTAAGTCAGCGTGCCAGAACGTGACACGATACCGACCTTGCCGGGCAAGTGAATATGGCCAGACATGATACCGATTTTGCACTCTCCGGGGGTGATCACACCGGGGCAGTTGGGTCCAATCAGACGTACGCCCAGGCTATCACACACGACTTTGGCATCCAGCATATCCAGCGTTGGAATACCTTCAGTGATACATACAATCAGCTTGATCCCGCCGTTGGCCGCTTCCAGGATCGAATCCTTACAGAAAGCCGCCGGCACATAAATCACACTGGCTTCTGCGCCGGTGGCTTCGACGGCTTCGCGTACGGTGTTAAACACAGGCAGACCCAGATGCGTTTGACCGCCTTTTCCAGGCGTGACACCACCCACCATCTTGGTTCCGTAGGCAATGGCTTGCTCGGAATGGAAAGTACCCTGTGCACCCGTGAAACCCTGACAGATCACCTTGGTGTTTTTGTTGATTAATACGCTCATCAGGCCTGTCCTCCGGCTGCTTTAACCACTTGTTGCGCTGCGTCCGTTAAGCTGGTTGCAGCAATAATTGAAAGCCCGCTTTCAGACAGCTTCTTGGCACCCAGCTCGGCGTTATTGCCTTCTAAACGAACCACAACGGGGACTTTCACGCCCACTTCTTTCACCGCGCCGATGATGCCTTCGGCAATCATGTCGCAACGCACGATACCGCCGAAAATATTGACCAGTACGGCTTTCACATTGTCATCAGACAGAATGATCTTAAACGCTTCGGTCACACGCTCTTTCGTGGCACCACCGCCCACATCGAGGAAGTTGGCCGGGAAACCGCCGTGCAACTTAACGATGTCCATGGTGCCCATGGCCAGGCCCGCGCCATTAACCATACAACCGATGTTACCGTCGAGCGCCACATAGTTGAGCTCCCACTGCGCTGCATGCGCCTCACGCGCGTCATCTTGGCTGGGGTCATGCATCTCGCGCAACTTGGGCTGACGGTACAGCGCGTTGCTGTCGATATTGATCTTGCCATCAAGGCAGTGCAGCTTGCCTTCTTTGGTAATGACCAGAGGGTTGATTTCAAGCAGGGCCAGATCGTAGTCATGGAACAGCTTGCTCAAGCCCAGAAACAAGTGTGTAAATTGTTTGATTTGATCGCCTTCGAGACCCAGTTGAAACGCCAGATCACGGGCCTGGTAAGGCTGCGCGCCGACCAGCGGATCGATGGTTGCTTTGAGAATCTTCTCCGGAGTTTCGTGGGCGACTTTCTCGATTTCCACACCACCTTCGGTCGAGGCCATGAACACCACGCGGCGAGAACTGCGGTCAACGACTGCGCCCAAGTATAATTCTGTCGCGATATCGGTGCAGGACTCGACCAGAATCTTACTGACTGGCTGGCCTTTTTCATCGGTCTGGTAGGTCACCAGATTTTTACCCAGCCAATGCTTGGCGAATTCAGCGATCTCATCCTTCGAGCTGACCAACTTAACACCACCGGCCTTACCACGACCACCCGCGTGAACTTGGGCTTTCACGACCCATTTGTTACCGCCAATCAGGTCGGCCGCCGCTGCGGCATCTTGTGGCGTTTCACAGGCATAGCCCTTCGATACGGGCAGGCCGTATTCAGCGAACAGTTGCTTCGCCTGATACTCATGTAGGTTCATAATGCTATCCGTTTAGGTTTTGGAGCGACCCTTGCGATCGCTACCGGATTAACGTTGATTGTGACAGCACGAGAACGCTCGGCGCTGTCACTGGCGGATATCGTCCGCCGGCCCTTTCCCAACTATATCTGGCAGAATTGACCAATTTATGCTGCCGGAGCGACATTGCTACACCGGCAACTTTGGCTCTTCTCTATTAACGTTTTTTCTTGTTGGCAATGTGGATGGCATGACCCGCCACCGCCAGAGCCGCTTCATGCACCGCTTCCGACATGGTCGGATGCGCAAACATGGTCAAGCCCAAATCTTCCGCACTGGAACCGAATTCCATCGCAATCACTGCCTGCGCGATCTGCTCGGACGCGCCCAGTCCAATCACATGCACACCGAGGATACGATCGGTTTTGGCATCCGCAATCACCTTCACCATGCCTGAACCGGCATTGGCGGCCAAAGCACGTCCATTCGCCACATAAGGACAGACACCAACATTGTACTCGACGCCGTCAGCCTTCAACTGTTCTTCGGTCTTACCCACCCAAGCAATTTCCGGATGGGTGTAGATCACACCAGGAATGCAATCATAGTTCACTTGGGTCTTATGGCCAGCGATTCGCTCTGCGACCATGACGCCCTCTTCCATACCCTTGTGCGCCAGCATAGGCCCGCGTACCACGTCACCCACCGCATAGATGCCGGGCACATCGGTACGACACTTGTCATCAACAAAAATAAAGCCCCGCTCATCCAGATTGACGCCAGAATCAGGCGCCAGCAGGCCGGAGGTCACCGGCTTGCGACCCACCGCCACAATCAGTTTGTCGACTTTAAGCTCCTGCTTACCCTTGGCATCTTCGTACGCAACGTTGACCAGGCCACGTTTGATCTCGGTGCCCGTCACGCAGGCTTTCAGATGAATATCCAGCCCTTGCGCCTTGAATTGCTTGAGGGCTTCCTTGGCGATTTGCTGATCAACGCCGTTAAGGAAGGTATCTTGGGCTTCCAATACCGTCACTTCTGAGCCCAATCGCGCCCAAACGCTACCCAACTCCAGGCCAATCACACCCGCTCCGATAATGCCCAAGCGCTTGGGTACTTCCGTGAATTCCAGCGCGCCGGTGGAATCCACGATGTGTCCTTCAGTAATGGGCGCGGGGGGAATTTCGACAGGTTTAGAGCCAGTCGCAATAATCACGTTCTCAGCAGAGTACACGGTGACATTGCCCTTGGCGTCCGTCACTTCGACTTGCTTACCCGCTAATAAGCGACCGGTACCTTGAATCGCGGTCACACCGTTGCCCTTGAACAAAGACGCGATGCCGCCGGTCAGATTGCGCACGATGGTGTTTTTGCGATCCATCATTTTGGCGACATCCATTTTCAACTCGCCGGCACTGATACCGTGTTTCTCGAAATCATGTTTGGCTTCTTCGAATTTATGCGAAGACTCCAACAAGGCTTTCGACGGAATACAACCCACATTCAGACAGGTGCCACCCAGCACCTGCTTGCCACTGTCATTGGTCCAGCGCTCGACACATGCGGTGTTGAGGCCGAGCTGGGCGCAACGAATGGCAGCCGCGTAGCCACCGGGGCCCGCACCAATTACGATGACGTCATAAGAATTAGACATGTGTAAACTTGCTCCTGAATGGGGTTAGATTTCCAACAAAATACGTGCCGGGTCTTCAATCATTTCCTTGATCGCGACCAGGAACTGTACGGCTTCCTTACCATCAATCATGCGGTGGTCATACGACAATGCCAGATACATCATCGGCAAAATCACCACCTGACCGTCAACCGCCATCGGGCGATCCTGAATCTTGTGCATCCCCAGAATGGCTGTCTGTGGCGGATTCAGAATCGGCGTCGACATCAACGAGCCAAACACACCCCCGTTAGAAATCGTGAAAGTGCCACCCATCATGTCTTCGATCGCCAGCTTGCCATCGCGAGCCTTTTGACCGAACTCTTTGATGGTGTTTTCAATCGTAGCCAGGCTCATGGCATCCGCATCACGCAGCACAGGGACCACCAGCCCCTTGTCGCTTGACACCGCAACCCCCACATCCTGATAACCGTGATACACGATCTCGTCACCATCGATCGAGGCGTTCACTGCGGGGAAACGCTTCAACGCTTCCGTCGCCGCTTTCACAAACATCGACATGAAGCCCAACTTGGTACCGCCATGGGCTTTCTCGAATAGATCTTTGTATTGCTTACGCAGATCCATCAGCGGCTTCATGTTGACTTCATTGAACGTGGTCAACATCGCAGTGGTCTGCGTCGCCTCCAGCAGGCGACGCGCAATGCTGGCACGCAAACGTGTCATCGGTACGCGTTTCTCTGGGCGACCATCTGAAGAGAAAGTCGCCGCGGGCGTCGCGGTGGGCCGCGAGGCCGCTGGCTCCGGTGCGGCAGCGGGAGCTGCGGCGGGGGCAGCGGCTGACTTGTTGGATGCCACGTAATTCACCACATCCTCTTTGGTCAAACGGCCATCTTTACCGGAAGCCGGCACCTGTGCGGCTTGCAGATTATTTTCTTGCAACAATTTTCGTGCTGCGGGGCTGGCAATGGGATCCGCGTCGGCGCTGGCGGGCGCTTCT
>JBFHRI010000257.1:0-4284 GCA_041591755.1 Oleiphilaceae bacterium | reverse complement strand
GCGGGGGTAATTGGTGTAACGCTTTGATAAGCTCGGGCGTTTCGATCCTTTCGGCGGGGTCGCGACCGAGCAGCATACACGCTTCTTCACGGTTCAATATGAGGATGGAAACGCGTTGCAATAACTCACGCAAGGATGCATGTCCCTGTTCAGCTTGATAGCTGCTGGGATTGAAGGCGATGTTAAAATGGTGTGTTCGGGTCAGTTCTAGTACGCTCTCCCAGCTCTCACCCAGCATGCTCGATATATAGAGCCATTGGGTGTTGAGGGTGGGGAGTTCAGCGCTGCGTAGGTGGTCATTAGCGCCCTTGAACGCTAAGATCGTACGGTCGTCTTCAATGCTATTCAGGATGACCGAGAACCCTGTTTGGCCCTCACGGGCGCCGAGAAAATCAATGCCTTCTTCATGCAAGCGCTGCAACACAAAGTCGCCGGCAGCATCATCCCCCAGTTTTCCCAAGTAGGCGGTTTTAAGGCCGAGATGAGCAAAGGCGGTTGCCGTGTTGGTGCCGCCACCGCCCACCGTCGTTTTTAATTCATGAATGAGTAATTTGCTGCCCAAAGGAAAGGCAATCAATTGCTCCTGATGGTGCCGCGATTTGATCTTGATGAGTTCCGAGTCGGTATCCGCAAAATGGTCGACCGTGGCACTGCCGATGGTGACAATGTCGTACTGAGTCGTTGAGGTGCTCATTAAGGGTACTCTCGTCTAGTGAGGCGCCTGCAGCAGGGTTTTGGCGCGCTGTAGTGCGCCTTGCAGCGGCGTATTCTCGCTGCGGCAAACCCATACGGGCACTTGCGTCATTAGGCTCTTGAAACGGCCTTTGCGAATAAAATACTGATAGAAAAGCGGCTGTCGCAGTATCGCTTCAATCTTGGGTGCAATACCTCCGGTAATGTAAACACCGCCGGTAGCCATGATCTTTAAGCAGAGGTTGGCTGCCTCGGAAGCCAGAAAGCGCGAGAAAATGTTCATCGCTTCGATGCACAGCTGGTTCTTGCCCTCGGTCGCCATGCGCGTGACATAGGCACTCAAATTGGCACTGGGCCCGAAATGCCGCACTTGCGAGCGGTCACAACAATAATGATAAAGCAGCTCGATGCCGGACCCGGATAGCACTCGCTCGTAACTAATATGGTCCGGGAAGCGCTTGTGCAGGAAGCGCCACAGGTGCAGGTCGGACTCATCCATAGGGGCAAAGTCTTCGTGGCCGCCTTCGCCGGGGTAGGGGGTGTATTTGTCACCATCCCAAATTAGAAAGGCTTCGCCAAGCCCGGTGCCTAAGGAGATGATGGCCCGATGACCGGGACGAATCACAGCTGTTGAATTCAACTGCACCAGCTCCTTTTTTGGCAAGTGTAGTAGGCCCAGTCCGGTTGCTTCCATGTCATTCATCAGGGCAACCCGACGAATGCGAAAGGCACTGGCCAAGTCTTTTTCGCTGAGCTCCCAAGGTAGATTGGTTGTTTGACATTTGCCATCGATTATCGGGCCGGCGACGGCCAGTACCATGCAGTCGAGCGCAAGGATGGCGCTTTCTTTTAAAAACAGCGCCAGCAGGTCATCAAACTGATTGAAATCCGAGCTGGCATAGACTGCTTGATTCAAACAGGTCAAACGCTCAGCGGGTGCCAGCGTGTCGTCAAAACGATAAGCGGCGAGTCGGGTATGCGTTCCCCCGATATCACCGGCAAGTAGCACATTCATAGGTCGGGTTGGGCTCGCGTAGCAGGGGGCAATGGTAGCGAAGGGCTTAGCATACCTATCACCGCGCGTCGCGGGAACAGGTCGCCCTGCGAAAATTGCGATAGTGTGCGAAGAAATTGACCTGGGTAGCTTAGGCGAAGAAAATAGCGCCCTTTCTGCCACCAGGTCAGTACGTTCAAATGGTCAGTTCAACCCTTTCTCCCCTGCAGCGGTATTTGCGTGATTTGGAACGGGAAGGCTTTGTTGCCGATCCGGCGCAAAAGATGGCCGTGGATAAATTGCAACGCCTGTACGAGGCCTTGATCGAAGAACAGGCGCGCCGACGCAAGCACGCCAGTTCCTTGATGAATCGACTGCGTCGTCTCAAACCGGAGCCGGTCAAGGGCTTGTATTTTTGGGGCGGTGTCGGGCGCGGCAAAACCTACCTGATGGACAACTTCTACGAAAGCCTACCTTTCGAGCGCAAGATGCGGGTGCACTTTCACCGTTTTATGCAGCGCGTGCATCGCGAGTTGGCGACCCTCAAAGACCAAAAAAACCCGCTTACGATTGTGGCGGATCGCTTGAGCCACGAGGCGATGGTGATCTGTTTTGATGAGTTTTTCGTGTCGGATATCGGCGACGCGATGATCTTAGCCGGCTTGATGGACGCTTTGTTCGCCAGGGGCGTGTCACTGGTTTGTACATCGAATATCGCGCCCGATGGTCTATATAAGGATGGCTTGCAGCGTGCCCGTTTTCTACCGGCGATTGCGCTGGTGAAACAGCATACCGAAGTGGTCAATGTTGATGGCGGAAACGACTATCGTCTGCGCACGCTAGAACAGGCGCAGCTGTACCATTTTCCGCTGACCGAAGCGGCCAATTCGAGTTTAGAACAGAGCTACCACAACCTGGCGCTGGCGGCGGGCGAACATGAGCTGGACTTGGAGATTAACGGGCGTATTCTGCGAGCGCGTAAACATGCCGATGACGTGGTCTGGTTCGAATTCAAAGAATTATGTGATGGACCGCGCAGCCCGAGCGACTATATCGAATTGGCGCGTGAGTTCCACGCGGTGCTCGTCAGCAACGTGCCCCAATTTACCGGCGATAACGACGATCAGGCGCGGCGCTTCATTAACTTGGTGGATGAGTTCTATGATCGCAACGTCAAGATGATTATCTCGGCCGCGGCCCCGATCCATGAGCTGTATTTAAAAGGCAGGCTGACGTTTGAGTTTGAACGCACACAAAGTCGTTTGCTCGAAATGCAAAGCCACGAATATCTGGAACGTCAGCACCGGGCCTAATTTTTATTCACTCAGGTCATTGCCCCAGACTTCTTCTGCAATACCAATAAAGGCCTGTGCAGCATTGTGCAGGTATTTATTGCGGTAACTCAGTGCACCCAGTCTGCGATGCAGGGTGGGTACATGCAGCGGCAAGACCTGTAAGCCTTCGTCAATCATGGTATTGGGTAAAACCGTCCAACCCATTCCCACCGATGCCATCATTTTCATGGTTTCAAGATAGTTGGTAGGAATCCGCGCTTTTAAGGTGAGCGCGTTCTCGGCGAACAGCGTCTCGACCACACGGTAAGTGAGTGTCGCCTGCGAAGGCAGGATGGCCTCGAACTCCGCCAAGTCATTCAGTGCTAATGCCGGCTTAACCGCAAGAGGATGCTCGCGTGCGCAGACGATGCTCATCGGATCATGCCACAACAGATGACATTGCAGGTCCTCGGCAATCTTCTCGGGTACCGTGACAAAGGCCAGATCGGCCTGATTATCCTTCAATACGCGAAACGCGCTTTCTGAGTCCAGGAAATTCAGCTGCAGATCGACTTCGTGATAGCGCTGACTGAACTGCTGCAGAATAAACGGTAAGCGGTGCAGGCCGACATGATGGCTGGCGACAATGCGCAGGGTGCCGGAAACCGACGACTTGAGGTCCGCAATGGCGTGGCGGGCATTGTCAAGTTCTTGCAGGATGCTGACCGCATGACGATACAGCGTGGCACCGGCAACCGTCAGACTCACGCCTTTTTGCATGCGCTCGAACAACACCACGCCAAACTGCTGCTCCAGGCTTTGTATGCGTTTGCTGACGGCCGGCTGCGTGAGAAAAAGCGCTTCGGCGGCACGCGAGAAGGATTTGTGTTCGCTCACGGCGATTAGCGCTTTAAGGGCGTCGAAGTCCATAGGTTTTCTCACACTTAATGTAGGTCGGACCTGTAGTCCGACAGCGGAGTATCCGGCAAAACCTGGGTTTGGTCCGTGCTCCGAGTTGCCGGCATTTGTCGGACTGAAGGTCCGACCTACAAAGGTCCATGCGGTCCATGCATTCCTGCATGGAATGGCATTCATAAATAATATGAATTTCACTTATTTTCAAGCTGGAGTACCATAAATCCCGTCAACGCAACTCCCTGATGAGATAGCAAACATGGCAGGCAAAACTCTTTACGACAAACTGTGGGACATGCACCTGGTCACGCAGCGCGATGATGGCTCGGCGCTGATTTATATTGACCGTCATTTGATTCATGAAGTCACTTCGCCGCAGGCTTTCGATGGTCTGCGTTTGGCCGGGCG
>JBFHRI010000256.1:0-4302 GCA_041591755.1 Oleiphilaceae bacterium | reverse complement strand
CCTTACGCAAGCCTCATAACCGGTGGATTTGGCCGCTTTGTGGCACTACCGCTAAGCGAGACTCAGCGGTCAAAAAACCTGATATGCCAAAAGCAAAAAGCCACCCCGAGGGGTGGCTTTTCGGCTTAATCACCTAGGTGATTAAGCTTATCTCAGTCACTAGATTAGTGAGCAGAGATAACCATCTTGCGATGAACTTCCAGGTCTGTCAGGTAGATTTCACCGATAGAAACACCAGTGTTACCGAATGACAGGTGAGGAATGTCGATATCGCCCTTGAAGCTGGTATCCAGTACCAAACCGTCGTCGTATGCTGCACCGCGCTGATCGGCGTTAGCACCAGTCAGATCGATACCGCCCGCGAACAGGCCAGGAGTTGCCAGAGCCTTCTGTGCGTTCAGGACGCTGTCCTTAGTTGCATAGATGTCACGGATAGAGTGAGCGAAGCCGAAGGCAGAGTTGTTCACGGTAGGAGCAGCCCAACGGTTGACACCTGCGTTAACAATCACGCCGCCTGGGCCAGTCACGTTGCGGAACAAGCTTGACTGATCGCCACGAGTGTTGTGGATTTTCATGTCTTTGATCTGAACGCCAGCGATGTCGATGTACACATCCAAGTCAGTGATGTTGATGAAACGGCTGTATTCGATCTTGGAGTTAGCAGAACCCCAGGCGATACCAGCACCGTTGTTAGACTGGAAACCGTTACCACGGTTGGTGATTACGAAGTCGCTAGGACCGAAGTAACCGTTGATGCTCAGATCGCTGATCAGAGTAGTAGTGGTTGAGTCAGCATCTTGACCAGTGGTGTGGTTGGTCTTTTCCAACAGGCCAGCGCCCGCTGCACGAGCAGAGCTCGCCAGACCCAAAACTTCGAAGCTGAAGTTGAAGTCAACTGCGCGAGAAACGATAGACTCGATACCAGCGAAGGTGTAGTTGTTGAAGCTAGTAGAACCAGCACCGATCACGCCACCTGAAGTAGCAGCGATGGCAGATGCACGGTCAGCATGACCTTGGCCACGCAGGTAAGCTGCGAAACCGCCGCCCTTCTGCCAAGCGTCAGTAAAGGTAGAGTGGATAACCAGGTCGCCGTTACCGAATGCGCGACGCGCGTCGATTTGCAGACCGTTGTCGTCCAGAGAAGCTACAGTACCTTTGGTAGCAGCGTAAGCAGCGGCTTTACCGATGTCTGCATCTTTGTTACCCACTGCAGCGCTGAACGCAGCCAGAGAGGCCAGGTCAGACATACCGTAGCTCAGAACTGAATCAGCAGGTGTGCCACCAGCGATATCCAGAACCAAACGTACGTTATCCAAGTAACCTTGCTGAGTTACACCTTGCTCGTTGGTGTTGCCACGAACTTGGATGTTCTGGATAACAACGCTACCAGCATCCTTGTACATGAACTCGCCCAGAGTCAATTTGGTTTCAACGTCGATGGTCAGACCAGCTTGACCAGTCAGTTCGCCCATTGTTGAATCGTCGAGAGCTTTCAGCTCAGCTTGTACGCCAGCAGATACTGCTGCAATGGCAGAAGCCAGAGCTACTTTTTTCAGGCCTTTCATATTATTCTCCTAGTACATAGGGTTTTTGAGTACTTCCTTGCTATCGCGCCAGGTTCGCTCGTGGAAACCCAACTCAGCGAACGACCACAACAACGCAAAAGTACAGTTTGGATATCAAATTCGAAGGCGACTTTCTGTCACGTTCGTTTGCTTCTTTTCATCCCCAACAAGCTTTGTGCTCGTCAGTGAAGCCATAGTATGGATTTGAGGGGCCGCTTTCCGTGACCGTTCTCACAAAAAGTTACTTGCCGTTACGGAACGCGAACTTGATCAAACTCGATTTACGGTATTTCACAATTGATGCGTATTTCCGCGTTCTTTTGGGGGCTGACTAATTGGGGGCTGCCTAAAAAACAAAGCCGCTTGTAACCGCGGCTTCGTGATAGAGAACAGGGGGGACTTGATTAACGCTGCTCACGCTTCTCGGGTGGCACGAAATAAAAAGGCGGAGTTGCAGTTTCTTTGGGTTGTCCGAGCTTCAACTCACCGTTGTCAACATAATAAGGGAAGGCCCAGTGTCGCCCCCATCCCGCAATGTGCTCGGTATTGACCATAATCAGATTAACATCCGTACCGTCTTTCATGGTGGTCTTCTGCGCATACATCAAGCCGACGCCCCACACTGCTCGAGATAACGCAACGGCTTCAAGTTGTTTGGCCACCAACGCTAACTGCAACGCGGGCTCAATTGCATCCTGGTTCGCCAAGTACATGGGCTTAAAGGTCCCGTCTGGGTAAAGCACCAAGCCCAGAGGGTTAAACTTGCCTTCTTTTACCAAGGGTTCCTCTATTTTGGCCCAGCCGCTTACCATCATATATTTGAGCTGATTGATCGCCTGCTCTTCCGTCAGCTTGGCCTTACGATTGATTGAAATCGCTTCAGGATCGATCGTCGGTTGGTCTGCCGCCGCTTCGGCTGACTGATTGGTGCTTTTTTGCTCCTCCGCCAGGCTGAGACCAGGCAAGGCTAGCATTAGCAGCAACAACGGAAACTTGGAAACGCGCATCATCACTCCCACAAATATCATAATGAAGGAGCATAAAAGTATAGAGGAAAGAAGCCTTTGTCTACCTGAGGACCGTAACAATTGTTAAGATGTCATCTCATTTACGAAGCAGTTCAAAAACTGCAACGAAACCGACCTGCTACTCGGATCTTTCCTTAGCCCTAGATGTCCACACCGCGCGAGCCGTTTATTCGAATTCCGATCGAGATTAGCCCAGAGGCCCTCGCACACTTGGCCGCGCGTCTGCAGCATACTGTTTACCTGTGTAGCAGCGGGCAATCCGAGCACAGCCAAGACCGCTATGATATTTTTAGTGCCTTCCCGCAAACGCACATCACAATAGAAAAAGGGTGCGCCGACTCGCAGGCAGCGCTGCAGCAATGGCTGTCTAATGCTCAGAAACAAGACCGTGAAACGACTACCGAACCCGCTGACTTGCCTTTTGTCAGTGGATTGATGGGCTATTGCAGCTACGAATGGGCGGCCGCCCTACATCTCGATAAACCTCAGTCGTTATCACAATCGGTCTGTCCCCTCCTTTATATAGGCTATTACTCATGGTCATATGTTTATGACCATCACACTCGACGGGGTTCATTGAACTTCAGCGCCGAATGTGGGACAGCTCTGCGCGCCCAGGTGCTGCAGATCTTTCAGGACGCTGCACAGCAACGATTTGACTGCACTGCCTTCACGCCACCCAAGCCGTGGCGCACCGTCATGAGCGCACAGCAATACCACGAACGTTTTTGCCGGGCGCAAGCCTACATATTGCAGGGCGATGTCTACCAGATTAACCTAACCCAGCGCCTGGAGACCTCATTCACGGGCGACAGTGCTGCCTTGTTCCAGCATTATCGTAATACCACACGAACCCCCTACTCCGCCTTCCTGCATCTGGGGCAAGCGCAGATTCTTTCTTTTTCGCCCGAGCAATTTATCGCGGCGCACGGTCAGCATATACAGAGCAAGCCGATCAAAGGGACGCTCGCCAATCAGGGACAGGCCCATGAGGCTGAGCAGCTGAGTTGCCACGCTAAAAATCGTGCCGAAAATGTGATGATTGTCGACTTAATGCGCAATGACCTCAGCGGCTATTGCGAGCGCTTCTCTGTCAAGGTCCCGAAGCTGTGTGCAGTCGAGAGTTTTCGCAATGTACATCACTTGGTGAGCACCATCGTGGGCCAGTTACGCCCGGATGTCAGTGCTCTGGAAGCATTCTTGGGCAGTTTGCCCGGCGGATCGATCACCGGCGCCCCCAAAAGACGCGCCATCGAAATCATTGATGAGCTAGAAATTGGCGGTCGTGATGCGTATTGCGGCAGTGTTTTCTATGCCAGTGATAGCGGTCGATTTGATAGCAATATTTTGATTCGCACCATTGTGCGCAGTGATGAGCAACTCTTTTGCTGGGGCGGCGGCGGCATTGTCGCCGACTCAGTCGCCGACGAAGAATACGCCGAAAGTTTGCTCAAGGTACAAAATCTAACCGGCGTGCGGTCAGAATAAGATCCAAACCAAATGTACCGATTCGTCTTTCCGGCGCAGGCCGGAATCCATGGTTCAGGCCACTCCGTTGTGGGTAGCGTGCTCGTGTTTCTGAAATACCGAGTCGCCGGATGGATCCCGGATCGAGTCCGGGATGACAGCGTGGAAGTTCGGGATATCAGCGTGAGAGTCCGGGGTGACGATATAGCATCCCGTCGTTCCGTCGCAGACTGGAATTATTG
>JBFHRI010000255.1:0-4302 GCA_041591755.1 Oleiphilaceae bacterium | reverse complement strand
GCCACAAATTAGCTGGCGCCGACTTGAGCATTCTGTGAGGGAGTTAAAACTCCTCTAAAAAGACTTCGTTCACTATACGCCACCTGACAGGCATAACGGACGTGCGCAAGCGCATCGTTAAGCCTGATGAAATAAAAACAACAACAGATCCCCCCTCAAAAGAGCTCTAGCCTCAGCCAAAAATACGGCGCACGATCAGGGAGATCCGGTATTCTAGGTCTTATAAATCATGAGCTTGAATGAACTCCTGTCCACCTCGGACAAACTACTGGCGTATTCCCATGCCATGCCTTTCGACGATGTTATGGCGTATCACAAAGTGTCGTGCCTGATTCACGATCTTTGCTGTCATATACGTCATGCTGAATCTGATGGCATGACGCGAGAAGCGATTGTGGCGGAGCTGGTCGAGCTGCGCGCCCTGCATAAAAAGTCTGCATTCATTGCGCGACTACAAAGCTGGCCCCGCGGCTATCAGGGCGACTTCGAGACGATTGAGTATCTGTGCGATGGTATTTCCAACACAGTGACCCAGGGCATCGAGCATTATCTCGAACGTATCGCGCTTTCCAGCCCGATCGCGCAGCAGCATAAAAACAAAGTATCTTGGCAGTCCCAGCAAATACTGCGCACCTTGTTCGAAGACCCCAGCGACACGCCTAAAAAAATCCTCTCTATTGGGTGCGGCGGCTGTCGGGATTTGAGGTTGATTCAACCTGCATTAAAGCGTGCCGAAGTGCAGATCGTGATTAATGATATTGATGCCGGCGCGATTGAGTTCTCAAAAAATCATCTGCCTGATATTTGGGATCGCATCACGCCGATTCAAGGCGACGTTTTTAAACGTCTGCGAGAAATATCGCGTCACGCTGAGTTTGACTTGATTGTGGCGGGAGGTTTGTTTGATTACCTGCCAGACCGACACGCCTGCCGACTCTTAGAAAAACTAATGGGTATGCTAAAGCCCGAGGGCAAGATCTGCTTCACCAACATCTTGACCCCAAATTTTTGGAGCGTTTGGGTCGAGTATCTAGCGGATTGGAAGCTGATTCAAAGAGCGCCCGATGAATTTAGAGAAGTCTTTGATCGACATGGTCTCACCAACATCGATATCAGCATGGAAGCCGATGCAACAGGTCTCGCAGGGCTCTACACGCTGCGTAAACGCGCCATGGCTTAGATCTTCAGTTTGACCCCCTCTGCACTAACGCTCTAGCAACGCATCGTCAGGTGCGGTTGTCGAGCTCGGTAGCCAGAGGGGTTAACCCCCTATCTCCCACCATAATAAATAAAAAGGGATCACATGAAAGGCTATGCCAATTTTGTCATCGCTCAGCGCAAACTGATCATCGGCCTGATCATTCTCGTATCGCTTTGCTTTGCCCTCAACCTGCTCACGCTGCGCGTCAACTCCTCGCCCTATTTCATGGCGCAAGAGCATGAATCTCGCATCCACGAATTGGATATCAAGCAGCTCTTCACCAATTCGGGCGAGCAAATTCTGGTGGCCCTGAAACCTCATAGCGGGAATCCACTGGATCTAACAACCGTTGCGCTCGTAAGGTCTCTGACACACCAGTTTGAGGCGCTCACGCTCACGGAACGCATCGATACGCGAACTCTTGACCCGCTGCGTTTCAATCGGGAGGCCTCGATCATCGTCGACCGTTTGATGTCTGCGGCCACGCACGAACGCGCGGCACTTGTCAGACAGCTGAGGCAGCTCGCAGATCAATCGCAGCAAGGCTCTAATCAGATTGAGCCAGCGATCGCAAACGTTGAATACTTATTGCAGCCGATCATCAAGGTCAGAAGTTTTGCAAGCCTGGAGAATCTGACGTCAAATGCCGATGAGCTGGACATTCACCCCTTACTGCCTGAAGGTGAACTCACAAACGACATGTTGGAGCGCTTTCAAAAAGAGCTGCGGGACAACCCTTTATTCCGAGGCTTGCTAATCTCCGACGATGAGAAAGTGACCACGATTCAAATCGAAATGTCGATCCCCAAAGACGACAACCGGAACACGGTCAAGCTGTATGAGAAAGTCGTCGAGATCGTTGAAAAAACAGATTATGCGGGGCAAATATTTCTAGCCGGCAACCCCGTCATCGATGCGCAGATGGCCAAATCCATGGAACGCGACAACCTGGTCTTCTTTCCATTCGTGCTGTTGTTGGTCTCGCTGATTCTTTATTTAGGCTTTCGCACATGGTCAGGGGTCTATGTGCCGCTTACCATTGCGGGCGTGACCACGCTTTGGACCATGGGCCTCATGGCCGCTCTGGGCATCGATCAGAATATCGTAACAACAATACTCCCGGTGTTTTTGCTCACGGTTGCCGTTGCCGATGCCATCCATTTTTATAGTTGTTTTGTGTCAAAAGAGCTGCAGCATCAATCTCTATCTGAACGCCTGAGCTATACCCTGTCCACCCTGTCGCGCCCCCTTGTACTCACCTCCATCACGACCTTGATTGGATTCATTGCTTTAGCTTGGACAGACATCATTTTCATTTACGAATTTGGTCTGCTGATGTCGGCGGGGGTGGTATTTGCATTGATCATCACCTTCTTACTGGCGCCCGTGTTGGTGCTTAACGTCAATGTAGGCAGTTCTAAACCGCAATCGATACGCAACAAGTTTCTAGAAAACCAATTAATTGGCTTGGTTTCAGCGGTCTTAGCCCATCCGCTGAAAGCACTGACCTTGGCATTGGTTTGCTTGCTGGGCAGCGGCTATGCCTTACAGTTTTTGCGATTCGAACAGGAAAACATCAACAACTTCGCGCCCGACACGGTACTGCGCGCCCACAACACGGCGATGCTCGAACATTTTAAAGGCACCATCCCGATTGATATCTGGATCGATACCGGACAACCCGGCGGTATTTATGAGCCGGAGCTGATCAGAGGTATTAAGCGACTCGAAACATACCTGCAGTCGCGCCAAGACATCGGATATGTTTTGACGCCGGTCGACTTCCTTGAGCGAATGTATGACTTGCTGACACATAATGGGCATCAATTGCCCGAGGGCTTTGATCGACAGCTGATCGCGCAAGAAATTTTGGTCTATGAAAACGAAAACAGTCAGGACATCAAACATGTCATCGATGACCAACATCGACACGCCCGCTTGATTGTCTTAGGCAAGAGCGATGCTGCATCGTTTTGGGGCCCAATCTTGGCGGATATCGAAGCGCGGACACCGACTGGGTCGCAACTGGAGATTAGCGGCTACGGTAAGGTCATGTTCACCAATATCGAGGCCGTCATTAAAACCAACATCTCCAGCACTGTCATCGCTTTGTCACTGATTGCGCTGGTCATGATTGTGTTATTCAAATCGGTGACAACGGGCGTGATTGCGGTTTTTCCACTGGTACTCACCGTGTTGATGAACTACGCCTGTATGTCAGCGCTTGGCGTGGCCGTTGATGTGGGCACGACCATCATCGCAAGCATCGCTTTTGGTATTGGTATCGACTATTCGATTCATTTCCTGGCTGCGATCGAACGCAAGGTTAAGGCTGGAGAGAAAGATCTTAGAAAAATCATGCATGCTACAACAAGGCAAGTGGGGCTGCCGATCGTGATCAATTCGCTGACGCTGGCTGTCGGCTTTCTGGTCTTGCTGGCCTCCAATTTTCTTGTTCTCCAGCTACTGGGACTGTTTATCGCGATGACCATGCTGATCAGTGCCTTCAATGCGCTGGTATTAATCCCCTTGCTTTACTACCTCTGGCATCGGAAGACAACGCGTTTCAGCGAGGAGCTGGCCCCACCCAGTGCGGGATGAAAAGATTGGAGGCCCAATTTAAAGTCATACCCTTTTTTGGTTTATCCGCATAACTGTAGTAGGGTGAGCGTTCCCAGGGCGAGATCTCGAGGGCAAGATCATTCCGAAGCGTTAGATTCGGAGCTTGCACCGACTTCTTGCCCGCGCAGCGGAGTATTGCAGGCATGAAAAAGTTCAAGCTTCTACATAATACGACGTACGAATATTCCTCTCCGGTACAACTGCTCCCCCACACCCTGCGCTTGCGCCCAAGAGAGGGCCATGAGCTGCGTATTGCCTCGTCCAAGCTGACGATCTTTCCAACCGCCGAGTTGCGTTGGCACCGCGATGTCGAGGGTAACTCGATTGCCACAGCGGCATTCAATACCCACACCCGCACGCTGAAGATCGAAAGCGACATTATTCTTGAAAAATACGACCTGTGCCCTTTGGATTTTCTTGTCTCGGACTATGCCGTTAATTTTCCGTTCGCCTATCTAGACGATGATCGCGTGTCACTG
>JBFHRI010000254.1:0-4305 GCA_041591755.1 Oleiphilaceae bacterium | reverse complement strand
TAACTTATCGTTGCTCGGCTCTCTTGAGTCGGCCCAGAAGGTTCGTAAGCAGAGAGGATTTACTCTCCAGAACCTCCGCAGCGTCGACTAGAGGGTCGTCTGGCTCGCGCTGCGGCAGCTTCGCCATAAGCTGGCGTTCAATCGCCGACGGGGGAGGCGGAGTGAGTGCTGCGGCCGACCGAGTGTGCGTTTCTGGGGGTGTTGGAGCTACTCGGATGGGCTCGTCCTCCTGCATGCATTCGTTGATCAGTTGGAGGGCCCAGGATTCATCTACCTGCTCTACCTCGACCCGTCGACGAAAAGGGCTGAAAAATACAACGCGACTGTAACAACTTGATTCCATATGGCTTTTTTCGCTCTTCCGTTAATTTCCAATTGACGGGTGAATTGTGAATTATTGTTTCAGCTATCTTAGGGCGTTGGCTAAATAGCGTTCAAGAGGGCTACTTAAATTTAACTCGCTATTCAGGCACGCGATCGCGTATTTGTGTTGAACGCCTCATTCTGAGTGGTAACAGGTAGCAAATACGTTAATTGCTATGTGCCATTACTTGTCTTTCTCACGGCATTGCGGCAGAGGCGAGAAGACATTGAGTCGTCAGGGGATGCAAAGCTCGCGGCCTGACCGAGTGTATGCAGCATGCACGACCAGTCCTAGCGGTCTGGGGGGGGGAGTAGCGTATCAGGGTGTGTTATCCGGTGACCCTGTAATAGCCTAGGGTTTTTGAATCGAATGATCGGTTCTAAGGTGGTGTGTTTTGAGTTTTTGGCAAACCTTTAAAAGTGTCTTGTGGGCCATGTTCGGCGTGCGCCGGGAGCGCGATGCCGAACTGGATTTCAGACAAGGCAAAGCCAGTCATTTCATAGTCATTGGTGTGATATTCGCGCTGATCTTTATCGCTATATTGGCGTTTTTGGTACACATCATCATACCTGCTTAGTCCTCCATCTCGCCAAAAACTGGGGTCAGCTCCTCGCGCAGAGCTCTTAAAACCGCTTGCAAGCGCTGTGCGTTATCGACGCCGATGCGCATCAACAATTTGTGTGGGGCAGAGCGTGCTTCGAGGTGCGGGTCCTGGTATTTGAAGAAGACCTTGGGTTGGATCAGGATCGCCGGCTCTTCCATGATTTCAAGTCCAATTAGGCGGTCGAGCGCACGCAGGGTGACATCTCTAAAGGTGCCCCGGTCTACACCGTATTGTGCATAAGCTTCTTGTAGGAGCGGATAGAAGTGCTCGTACAGGTCGGCCAGCAAGGCCGCACTGACGCTCTCGAGAGCGACTATGTAGGGTGTGTAGCGATCATAATTTGCCGGATCAATGCGGTAACGTTGCCCGACACTGGGGTCCAACTCTTCATCCAGCGGAATCACCCGAAAACCGGGTTCAGGCGGCACCACGGGGCGATAGTCTTTGACCACTTCATTCTCGTCCAATGCAATAATCGCCCGTACCGCTTTGAGCAAAAGATTCTCTGAAATCAGTAAACGCGCCAGGTGCTCGCCGCCCTGCATCTTGGCGGTTTCCTGAATGATTACCGGATCGCTCTCGTTGAGCGAGGGGAGGTCTGCGATGGGGGGGCGGCCGGCAATCGTATTGGATGCCGTGCCACCCTGCGGCGAGCTGAGGGCCGTGTCGAGACGCAATGGGTCGGTTTCGGTCCCCGCATCACGTTGAATGCGCTGCGCTTCGTTTGCCGCCAATTCGTTGCCAAGACGGCTATCGTCGGGAGAAAGCGGGGGCGTTGCTGGTGCCGTGGTGTTGAGTGTGTCGAACACCCACCATGCCGTGCCAATAACGATAATAAGTAAAGGGAGCGCCATCCAGGCGATCAGGGGGCTGCCAGAATTATTAGAAGACATGGAATCCACTCAGCTGACCAATCTAAGGTGCTTAATTTATACGGTACTTTGGTGCAGCAGGCCAGAGCCAAACGCAGATTGCGACAGATAAAATCGCACAGGCCAAGTTTGCTGACGAGATTCGCGATTGCGGCATGATCGCCCCGTCGCATTGCCTTGACAAATACTTTAGAATGCCCCCCTTTGCACGGACTGTGTCCATGCTTCGGGTGTCCAGTTGCAAGCTGCCGTTGTTGATGCATCCGCCGAAAACTTAAAGTTGAGATCAGAGTTCAGTGTCCAAACTCCAGCACATTCGTAATTTTTCCATCATAGCGCATATCGACCATGGCAAATCCACCCTGGCAGATCGTTTCATTCAGATCTGCGGTGGCTTAAGCGACCGTGAAATGGCCGAGCAGGTTCTGGACTCCATGGATATCGAGCGTGAGCGTGGCATTACCATTAAAGCGCAAAGCGTGACGCTCAATTACACCGCCAAAGATGGTAAAACCTATCAGCTCAATTTCATCGACACGCCCGGGCATGTCGACTTTTCCTATGAAGTCTCGCGTTCTCTCGCCGCCTGTGAGGGTGCCTTGTTGGTGGTGGATGCGGGGCAAGGTGTAGAAGCACAATCTGTCGCCAATTGCTATACCGCCATCGAGCAAGGGCTAGAGGTGCTGCCGATTCTCAACAAGATGGATTTACCGCAGGCGGAACCCGAGCGTGTAAAACAAGAGATCGAGGATATCATCGGCATCGATGCCACCCACGCGGTACCGTGTAGTGCCAAGAGCGGCATGGGTGTAGAAGATGTGCTGGAAGAGCTTATCCGGGTGATTCCGCCGCCTGAGGGTGATGTGGATGCACCGCTGCAAGCACTGATTATCGATTCCTGGTTCGACAACTATTTGGGTGTCGTCTCGCTGGTACGGGTGGTGCAGGGCACAATTAGCAAGGGCGATAAAATATGCATTAAATCCACCGGGAAGTTCGAACAGGTCGACTCGGTTGGCGTATTTACCCCCAAGCATACCGCCACTGGCGTGCTGCGTGCTGGTGAAGTGGGGTTTGTGGTTGCAGGCATCAAAGAAATTCACGGTGCCCCCGTGGGCGATACCCTAACCCACGCGAAAACGCCCGATGTGCCTTCGTTGCCGGGTTTTAAAAAGGTCAAGCCACAGGTTTACGCGGCCTTATTCCCGGTCAGCTCCGATGATTTTGAAGATTTTCGCGAAGCGCTGGAAAAACTGACCTTGAATGATGCCTCGTTGCACTATGAGCCGGAATCGTCCGATGCGCTGGGTTTTGGTTTTCGCTGCGGCTTCCTCGGTATGCTGCACATGGAGATCATTCAAGAGCGTTTGGAGCGGGAGTACGATCTTGATCTGATCACCACCGCGCCGACCGTAGCCTATGAGATCAAGTTACGCAATGGTGAGGTGATTGCGGTCGACAACCCCTCGCGCTTGCCTGATCCGGGCGCTGTTGATGAAATGCGTGAACCGATCGTTGAAGCCAACATTCTGGTGCCGCAAGAGTATCTGGGCAACGTCATTAGTTTGTGTGTGGAAAAGCGCGGTGTGCAGTTAGATATGCAATTTGTGGGCGGGCAGGTTTCATTGCGCTATGAGCTGCCCATGAATGAAGTGGTGCTGGATTTCTTTGATCGCATCAAGTCGGCCAGCCGTGGCTTTGCGTCGCTGGATTACCAGTTCGTTCGCTTCGAGCCCTCCAACCTGGTCAAACTCGATGTCTTGATCAATGGTGAAAAGGTTGATGCGCTGGCACTGATTATCCATCGTGACAATGCCCAATATAAAGGTCGTCTGCTGACTGAAAAAATGAAGGAACTGATTCCGAGACAGATGTTTGATGTGGCCATCCAGGCGGCTATTGGAGGCCAGATCATCGCGCGTCAAACGGTCAAGGCGCTGCGCAAGAATGTCACCGCCAAATGTTATGGTGGCGATGTGTCGCGTAAGAAGAAACTTTTGCAGAAGCAGAAGGAAGGTAAGAAGCGCATGAAGCAGGTCGGGCGGGTCGAGATCCCACAAGAGGCCTTTTTGGCTGTCCTCAAAGTGGATGGTTGATCGGCCGTGTTACTGCTTGCAAAAAGCGTTCGATTGATTGTGTTGATGAGGTTTGAATGGACGTAGATTTTCCTCTAGTGTTGGTCATCTTGACCCTGTTTTGTGGCGTAGTCTGGGTGCTTGATGTATTCATCTTCAAGCCTCGTCGCGTCGCCGCTGCAGCGGCTGAGCAACGTGAAGAAGCCAAAGAAGCCCTGTTGCAGGAACACTGGCTGATCGAAAACGCGCGCTCGTTCTTTCCGGTGCTGTTGATCGTTTTGGTCTTGCGCTCATTCGTGATCGAGCCCTTTCAGATTCCGTCTGGATCGATGCTGCCCACCCTGGAGGTCGGTGACTTCATTCTGGTGAACAAGTACGACTACGGTCTGC
>JBFHRI010000253.1:0-4316 GCA_041591755.1 Oleiphilaceae bacterium | reverse complement strand
GCCGGGGTGATTTACGACCCCAAAACAACCGAAAAAGTGTTTTCCATCGAAATGAGTAAGCGCTTGACCAGCGATGTCAAAGTGTTCTTTGAAGCGCGCGTGTTTGCTGGCTTGGATACGCCTCGTACGGACATCAATAGCGTCTTCGCGGTGTTACAAGATCCCGCTCAAAAAACTGCTTTTTTGCAAAAGGATGACTATATTCAAATTGAACTCGTGAAGTATTTGTAGCATGAGTTCAAACAACAAAAATAATGGTTCTTAGGGTGCGAGTTCTTAACTGGGGGAGCGCCAAACATGCAAAACAGTCAACAGAAGTATTTGATCCAACCCCATCATGACATCCTGACAGTCACGCTTCGTGGTTCTTGGAATGCCGAAGATTCCTTGAGTTTTGTCAGCGATTATAAAAAACTGGTTAACCACTATTTTGCCCGTGAATGGGCCTGCGTCTTCAACCTTAAGCAGATGGAGATGTTGATTCCTGATGCCTATCAGGTCCACACCTTTAGAGCCTTGAACACCTGGTCGTATATTAAAGGTATGCAAGCACTGGTGGTCCTGTTCTCGCAGAATTCGCGTTCGCAGCTGTTGTACCAGTTTGAAGAGATTCTCGAAGACCGCCAGGCGTATCAACGCAAGGTCTGCCAGAGTGAAGCCGAGGGCTATCAGTGGTTGGCCGATCAGGGTTTCCGGGAGCGAGTGGCCGAGCGCGAACAGCGTAGCGCCTGAATCTGTCGGCGCTGGCCTGCGCGGGATGTCCAGACTGAGCACTTGTCGTGGTTTGCCAAGTGCCGCCCTTGGTCTGCCTGTTTCACCCGTGTAGACTATGCGCCCTGACAAACTCTAGAGCGTTGTCCTGGGAGATGCGAACCCTTGATTAAGGTGTTGGTGGTTGATGATCATGATCTAATCCGGGCCGGCATTGCACGGATGTTGGCCGATGACCCTCATATCAGCGTGGTGGGCGAGGCGGACTCCGGAGAAGACGCCATTGCGCTGGTGCGCAAGCTTGAGCCCGACGTGGTGCTAATGGATTTAAAAATGCCCGGAATGGGCGGGCTGGAAGCCACGCGCCGAATTTGCAAAATGGCCGGTCGGACGCGGGTCGTCGTGGTATCTGCCTTGGTCGACGACCCCTACGTTGCGCGTGTCATGGACTCGGGCGCCGCCGCTTACGTCTCCAAAAATAGCCATATTTCCGAGATGATTCGAGCAATTCGCCTGGTGGCAGATGGACAGCGCTATATCAGCCCCGACATCGCGCAAATGCTCGCCCTTAAACAAAGCAGCAGCTCGCCCTTTGATCAGCTGTCCGAGCGTGAGCTGCAAATCGCCATGATGATCATTGACTGTCAGAAGGTGCAAAATATCTCTGACAAGTTGTGTCTAAGCCCGAAAACCGTGAATACCTACCGCTATCGTATCTTCGAGAAGCTGGAAATCTCCAGTGATGTCGAGTTAGCCCTGGCGGCAGTCAAGCATGGCTTGCTAGACGTCGATGGACCAGCCTGAACCGCCACACTTCGATGGGCCCGCCTTCGTACGACGCGCGCCGACCTCGCCCGGGGTCTATCGCATGTACGCCGGCGATGGCAGCATTCTCTATGTTGGCAAAGCCAAGAACCTGCGCAATCGCCTGAAAAGCTATTTCAGTAGTAGTGGTCTGGCGCCGAAGACGCGCGCGCTGGTGGCGCGTATCGCCGATATTCAGCTGACCCTGACCAAGAGTGAGACCGAGGCCCTGATTCTGGAGCAGACTCAGATCAAGGAGCATCGTCCGCCGTATAATATCCTGCTACGTGACGATAAGTCCTATCCCTATATTTACTTGGCCAGTGATAAAGAATTCCCGTCCCTGCAAATGCGGCGGGTGCGCAATCGGGGTAAAGACGGTCAGTATTTCGGACCCTTTCCCAGTGCACTGGCCGTCAAGGAGAGCCTGAACCTGCTGGAAAAGCTGTTCAAGGTGCGCCAGTGCAGCGAGAGCTACTATCGCAATCGCTCGCGCCCCTGCCTGCAATACCAAATCAAACGCTGCAAGGCCCCTTGTGTGGGGCTGGTGTCACGTGAAGAATATTTACAGGATGTGGCCGACGTCGTGTTGTTTCTGCAAGGCAAAAGCCCGGAATTGATTCGCGAGCTGATCGCGCGCATGGAGCAGGCTGCGGCCGACCTGCAGTTCGAGAAAGCGGCCGAATACCGCGATCAAATTGCGCATCTGCGCCATGTGCAGGAGTCGCAAGCGGTCGAATCAGGGACTCAGGATCTGGATGTCATCGCGCTACAGAGCGGTGCCGGCATCATTGCCTTTTCCATGCTGTATATCCGTCAGGGGCGCTTGCTTGGACACAAAAACTTCTTCCAGAAGGAGTCCTTAGAGGCCAGCTCAGAGGAGTATTTGCAGGCGTTTCTGGAACAGTACTATGTCGATGCCCATGGCGGGCGCGAGGTGCCGCCTGAGCTGGTCGTGAGTATGGCGCTGCCAGCGGCGGAGGTCTTGGTCGAAGCGGTCGAGACGACGCGCTCGCGAAGCTTGCGCATTACCCAGCGCACCCGCGGCATTCGCGCACAGTGGTTGGTGCTGGCGCAAAAAAACGCACAGAATGCGCTGTCGAGCCATTTGGCGGATCGCGACACGCTACAAAGCCGTCTGAGTGCCTTGGCCGAGTTGCTGAGTTTGCCTGCGCTGCCGAATCGAATCGAATGTTTCGACATTAGTCATAGTTCGGGCGAGCGTACCGTGGCGTCCTGCGTGGTGTTCAATCAGCAGGGCGCGCTGAAATCGGACTACCGTATCTATAACATCGAAGGCATCACGCCAGGTGACGACTATGCGGCGATGCGCCAAGTTCTGCTGCGGCGTTATAGCAAACTCAAGAACACGCCCGAGAAGTTACCCGATCTGATCGTAATCGATGGCGGTAAGGGGCAGTTGAATATGGCTTTTGAGGTCATGGACAGTTTAAACTTGCCCACCGAAAGGCTGCTCGGCGTGGCCAAGGGTGTGACACGTAAGCCGGGCTTCGAGACCTTGTTGATGCCGCAAGCACAAGATCCTGATTACGCGCAGGCGCCGGGGGGCGAAACGGCCGACCCCGCCAAGGCTCCGCAGTTGCGAATCGTGAATGGCTCGCCGGACAACCCAGGTCTGCACTTGATTCAGCAAATTCGCGACGAAGCGCATCGCTTTGCGGTGACCGGCCATCAACAGCGGCGCGATAAAGCGCGCAGGCAGTCGGTGTTGGAGCAGATCGAAGGCGTGGGTCCAAAACGACGCCGCGACCTGCTCAGCTATTTTGGTAGCGTGCAGGGCATGCGCCAGGCCCCGGTGGATGAAATCGCCAAGGTTAAGGGCATTAGCCGCGCCTTGGCCGAGCAAATCTATCTCGCGCTCAATAGCGACAACTAAGAGCAAGGCATGATTTAAAGAAAGCGAAGTAAAGAAAAATCCAAGCAAAGAGAGACGAAAGTGCTTCCTGTCAGGGGAGCCAGAAGGCAGCCAATGAACGTACCGAATATCCTGACCGTATCGCGTATCATCATGATACCCGTATTCGTGGTGGCCTATTATCTCCCGGTCAGCTGGAGTGGTATCGCCTGTGGCCTGCTGTTTTCCCTCGCGGCCCTGACCGACTGGCTCGATGGCTACCTGGCTCGCAAGCTCAATCAGAGCACACCCTTTGGTGCCTTTCTGGATCCAGTGGCCGATAAACTCATGGTGGCTGTGTCGCTCACCGTCCTGGTCGAAAGTCATGCCGCGTGGTGGATGACGCTGCCGGCACTGGTGATTATTGGGCGCGAGCTGACGATTTCCGGCTTGCGTGAGTGGATGGCTGAGCGTGGCAAGAGCGCTCAAGTGGCGGTGTCTTTCCTGGGCAAGGCGAAAACTTTCGCCCAAATGTGGGCCATTGTGTTTTTGTTCTTCGGCACGAATGTCGAGTGGAGCTTCCAGGTGGGTCTGGTGCTGCTGTACATCTCTGCGGGGCTGACCATCCACTCCATGGTCAAGTATCTGTCTGCCAGTTGGTCCACCTTATTTCAAGAATAGTTGAAACATACGCAGATCCTAACGCTTGACACCTCTCTTCGATTCGCTAATATATGCGCCTCTTTGCAAGGCCATGAGCAGCGTTAAGAAGGCGCGCTGATCAAGCGCCGAAAGCAGCAAAGCAAGTAGTAAGTAAGAAATGCGGGAATAGCTCAGCTGGTAGAGCACAACCTTGCCAAGGTTGGGGTCGCGAGTTCGAATCTCGTTTCCCGCTCCAATTTCAAAGCCTCGGTTCAACCGGGGTTTTTTGTTAGCGTTGGGTGTG
>JBFHRI010000252.1:0-4318 GCA_041591755.1 Oleiphilaceae bacterium | reverse complement strand
TTGATCTGAGTAGGTCATCTTTTCTGCGTAATGCAGCGCGGCTTTTTCCCTTTCCGTAAAAAGAAGACTGGCGCGAAAATTGGCCAGCTCATCGAGTTTTTCCTGGCTGTTGTGGCGTTTAAGGACCAGCATCGAGTTGATATCCACGCAAAAACTGCATTCATTGATTTGCGAAACGCGTACGGTAATCAGAGAGCGCAGGCTGGGTTCGATGGGTGACGAGCGGCGATCCAGCGCGCCGTAAAGTAGCGCCAGCGCGGCAAAAACCTTGGGGGTCCTGCCCCACAATTTGGCCGGTTCCAACACCTGCCCGTAACGGCGCTGCTGGTTCCAGAAAAACAGTTTCACGAACCAGGGATACTTGTGCTTGTGCGGTGTCTGCATGGTGATTCTCGAATGGCGCTTGCGCAGGCAAATTAATCTTAGTCGCTGTCCGGATAAGGAATAAACTCTTCCGAATCCTTCGGAATGCGCGGAAACTCCTGCGCGCGCCAACTCTCACGTGCCGCCTTGATTCTTGGCATGCTGCTGGATACGAAATTCCAATCGATATAACGCTTACCCAGTGGCGCACCGCCGATCAAAGCAACTTGGGCGTTTTCTAGGGCATGAATCATGACGCCGGGAGTCTCCCGCAGACAGACCATAGTGTGTGCCCTCACCTCTGACTCGCCAATTAGCAGACGACCACTCAACAGGTAAAGACCGCGTTCGTGCGCATTCGGCAGTTCCAGGGCAGCGCCGCTGGGTAAGCGCGCTTCGACATAGAGTGTGGGGCTATAGCAAAGTACCGGAGACTGCAGCCCATAGGCCGCGCCCATCATGACGCGCACACTGACTTGGCCGACCTGCACTTGAGGCAATTGGGCTGAAGGATAATGATAGAAGGCAGGCGCGACTTCTTCTTTGTCCTCTGGCAAGGCCAACCAAAGCTGCAAACCGTGGGTACGATGCGGCCGATTGCGCACGGCCAATGTTTCACGTTCTGAATGCACGATGCCGGAACCGGCGACCATCAAATTCAAGTCGCCTGGGGTAATCGTTTGCACGCTGCCGATCGAATCACGATGCAGAATTTCGCCTTCAAATAGATAGGTGACTGTTGCCATATTGATATGCGGATGGGGTCGGACGTTGACGCCCTCACCGGCGGCAAATTCAGCCGGTCCCATGTGATCAAAAAAAATCCAGGGGCCAATATTGCGCAGCTGACGCGTAGGCAAGCTTCGGCGCACCGAAAAACCGCCGAGATCTTCCGTCCGCGGCTGCAGTAATTGCAAGATGGCGCCACATCCTCTGCTGACAGAGCAGTCGCTGTCGATAAGATTGCGTTCGAGGCTCATCTAGATCCCCACTTGCGCAATTGTTCCGACAAATCGATCAGTGCTTGAAGTTGACGGGCAATGAGTTCTTTAGCCGAAGCGTCATTCAGGTTGCCGGCCTCATCAAACTTGGTTTGCGCACTCGCTATCATTATCTCGGGTCTATTGACGAAGTGCACATCGAGGTAGACCATGATCTGGCGCAAATGATAATGCGCCCTAACCCCACCCAACACACTCATGCTCGCACTCATAATCGCCGCGGCTTTGCCGGCAAAGGGTTGCGGTTTTTGTCTTGAAAGCCAATCTATGGCATTTTTAAGCGTGCCGGGCACTGAATAATTATATTCGGGTGTGGCGAATAGAAAGGCATCAGCTGCCAAGGCTTTTTGGGTCAGCACGACTACAGAGTCCGGCTTTTCATCACCATCCAGCTCTTGATTGTAGAGGGGAAGCTTTCCAATTTCGGCCAGTTCAATCTCACAGGCTGCAGGAGCCAAGCTCATCGCAACCTTGAGGGCCGCAGTATTGAACGATGCTTGGCGCAAGCTCCCTGAAAAGGCCAATACTCGGGTGGGACGTGTCATAGCGATTCATCGCCTCCTCGATAGATTCTTGTTGCACTCATACTGCTATCGAAATTGTTTCGCTGGTGTCTAACTAATCCGATTGCGTCACCGGCAAATGTGACGCATCAAAATGATCGACCTGAATCGCATCGTCCACGGCACGATGCGCTCCGCGCACGACGCCCGCCTCGGTGGAAGAAATAATTTTCTTATCCACCGCGCTGTCAACGAGGGCATCGATGGAAAGGTTGGCGTCTAACTGACCGCTCTTGATAGCTTGCTTAAGTTTTTTTTCTGAGGCCTCGGCCGCGATTTTGAGTTGAAAAGCATTTTCGACCCGCCCAATCGGATCGTCCGGGTCGAGACTGCGATACACGCCGTCCACTAGTCGGTCGCGCGCCATCCCCGGCTGCATCAGCATTTTAGCAATGCGTTCTTCAACCGCGTCGTTGACGGGCTCAACCCGACGCCCCAGAGGAAAGATGACGGCTCGTAACAGGCAGCCTAGCCAAGGTGTTGGGTAATTTTTTAAGGTGTCGTGCAAGGCCTGTTGGGTTTGGAATAAACAGTGCTGTACGGCCCAATTGAGGAGTGGAATATCCTCTTCAGGGCAGCCTTCATCATGGAAGCGCTTCAACGTGCAAGAAGCCAGGTAAAGAAAGCTCAGACAATCTCCCAGCCGTGCACTAATCCGCTCACGACGTTTCAACTCGCCCCCCAAGGACATCAGCGTGACGTCACTGAGTAGGCCAAAGGCTGCCGCAAAGCGAGATAACTGCTGAAAATGACGCAGGGTGACCGGGTGAGACTTGGGTACCGAAGCGAGTCGGCTACCGCTGAGTCCGAGTACTAGTGAGCGTCCAAACAGTCGAATGTTGCGATGCAGGTGCTGATAAAAAACCTCGTTAAATGTCTCCAGACCTTTGGTTTTATCTGCTGCCTGCACGGCTTCAATTTCCTGCAGAAGATAAGGATGCGAACGAAACGAACCCTGCCCGAAAATCATCAAACTGCGTGTGAGAATATTCGCGCCTTCGACCGTGATACTGATCGGAATGGCCTGATACACGCGGGCGATATAGTTACGTGGCCCTTTGATAACGCCGCGGCCCGCATGAATATCCATGGCATGTCCGACGACTTTACGCATTTTTTCGGTGTTGTGAAATTTTAATATCGCCGACAATACAGAAGGTTTTTCACCCTGATCTAACAATCCCGCGGTAAAGCGACGCGCACTGTCCATCAGGTAAGTCATACCGCCAATCGGGGCCAACGCTTCCTGCACGCCTTCGAACATGCCGATGGGCAGCCCAAACTGTTCGCGAATCCGCGCATATGCGCCAGACGTGAGACTGGAAAGCTTGCCTGCCCCGGTTGCCAAAGCGGGTAATGAAATGGAGCGCCCCACCGCTAGGCAGTTCATCAGCATCATCCAACCCTTGCCGATATACTCCTCGCCCCCGATCAAATAGTCCATCGGGATGAAGACATCCTCGCCCCAGGTCGGACCGTTCATAAAGACCGCATTCAGTGGCAGGTGGCGGTCACCAATGCGCACGCCTGGCAATTCTGTAGGAATCAATGCACAGGTGACGCCGCGATCGACCTCATCACTCAGTAGTTTATCCGGGTCATAGGCTTTGAACGCCAGACCCAGAACGGTAGCCACTGGGGCCAGAGTGATATAGCGTTTGTTCCAGTTTAGGCGCAGACCGATCACCTCTTTGCCTTCCCACTCCCCTTTGCAGATGATACCGGTATCGGGAATGGCGCCGGCATCCGATCCGGCCTGTGGTCCGGTCAGCGCAAAACAGGGGATCTCCTCACCTCGGGCTAGACGCGGGAGGTAATAGTCGCGTTGCGCCTGTGTCCCATAATGGAGTAACAGCTCAGCCGGCCCCAACGAATTGGGCACCATCACGGTCACGGCCGCGGTAATACTGCGGGTGGCAATTTTCATCACCGCCGTCGAGTGTGCTAACGCTGAGAGTTCCAAGCCACCGTATTGCTTGGGAATGATCATGCCGAACAGGCCCTTGTCCTTCATGAACTGCCAAATTTCGGGCGGAAGGTCATAGCGTTCGTGCGTGATTTCCCAATCATTGAGCTGCGTGCACAGCTCATGGATGGGGCCGTCGATAAATTGCTGCTCTGCATCGGTAAGGCGTGCAGCCGGCATATCCAAGAGTTTTTGCCAGTCTGGATCGCCACTGAAGAGGTCGCCATCCCAGCTCACGGTGCCTGCCGCGATCGCCTCTTTTTCGGTCTCCGACATCGCCGGCAAAATACGGCCAACCCAACTATAAATGCGCGAGCTCAACCATTTCTTGCGTAATTCGGGGATGTTGAGGAAGCACATGGTCACCAGGTAGAGCGGCCACATTACGAGCTTTGCGACAAAACTGACGCCGCTGACGTGAAATA
>JBFHRI010000251.1:0-4359 GCA_041591755.1 Oleiphilaceae bacterium | reverse complement strand
TGATATCCCGATCCCCGCGTGCACTCGGGAGAGCTCTCTTGTTTTGCGGTGCATCCGGCTTATCGCGCCCAAGGTCGCGGCGATAAGTTGCTCGAGGCCGTGGTCAAGAAAGCCCGCAGTTTGAACTATCAAAAGCTCTTTGTATTAACGACCCAAACAGAACATTGGTTCAAGGAGCGCGGCTTCGAGCTGGTTCCACCTGAGTCGCTCCCCGGCGAGAAAGTTTACAATCTCGATCGCAAAGCTAAAGTTCTGGTCAAGCATATTTAAGGACGGGAAAAACCCATGGAGAGACGCACCAGTTTGCGCCGCCCCACCCATCACAAAGCTAGTCTACGCTTGCCCAGTGGAGCCTATTGGCCCTGCGTAATAGACGACTATTGTGCGGATGGCCTGTTTCTGCGTTACGCCACTGAGGTCTCTTTGGCTGTCGCAGCGGATCTGCAACGGCATCAGAATCCCGAAGTTAGAATCGAGTTTTGTGACGAGGCTGGAGAGCTGTATACGGTCGATGCGCGTCCAACGCGCACAATACGCGGCGCTATGGGGGTCGAATTTGTGCGTGATAGCCGGGCGGCGATCGAGGCCTTGATGGAGGGGGATGAGGATGTCTCTCGCAGAGCGGTGCACACTGAGCAGGCAAAGAAAATTCTGCAAGCATCAATCCGTGCCACTTTGGAATATACGGTTCCCTTACTGGACGATCTGCTGCCACAACTTGAGCAAGCTTTAAGGGACGCTGCGATTAAGGCATCCACCGATCAGATGGCCAATGCGTTGATGGCAGCGTCGGAGCGCTTTGCTGCGGCTCACGCGCCGCTGAAGCAGCGTTACGTTGCGACCATTGAGAGCTCTGGTGGTGCGGTTGACCACGAATCGATGAGCCAGGAGCTCGCGGCTGACACCCTCAGCCTGATTGATAAGGATACGTTTGAAGATTGGTTGACCACTCGGGTGTTGATTACGAAGGCCGAAACTCACTATCGTGCCTTGTTGCTTCCCCTTCGCGTTAGGATGGAGGAGGTCGGCCTGCTTGATCGAGGCAAACATCAAACACCTTTTGGACCTGCTTTAGTTGTCCATGCGTTTCAGCATGCAGTGAGAGAGTGGGTCATTGATGGGGCGACAGAAAAAATCGTCTTTCGTTGTTTTGGTGAACACGTGATGGAGCAATTGGAGCCGCTCTACAAGCGGCTGAACGAGCTGCTTATTGCGGAGGGGATTTTACCCGACCTCAATCTAAATAAGGCCATCCGTAAATCGCGAACAGTAACACGACCTACGAGTCCGAAGAAGCCAGAGAATACAGAGTCTCCAGCTGATTCATTACGCACTGAGCCGCTCGATACTGTGCGTCAGAGTCATCCGTACGGGGGCTTTGCCGCGCCTATTCATTCTGTAACTGGCCAAGAGGGAGGGCCAGCAAGCCCTCCCGTTGGTGGCGAGCCCTCGTTGGTGCCGAGCGAAGCTTTGATGCGTACTTTTTTGGCGCCGCCTTTTGCCCAGGGCCCTGCTAATCAAACCAGCGATTCGGTGGAAGCCAATTCGGCAACGCCTGCCATCGAAGTCAGCGAAATTGTCGATGCCTTGAAGCAATTGACGCGAAGCAGTGATGCAGAACTGACAGGTCCGGCGATTGCCCTAAACCATTTTTCTGAACAAGAGCTTGTCGCGGGCTTGTCGGCATTGCAACGTGTCGAGTTGGCAGAAACTCTGGGACAGGATACATCGCTGTATGAGCGTGTTTCGGAACAGTTGCGCCAGGCCAATGATGGTAAGTCGATACATGAAGATCAAAAAGTCACGATTGATGTGGTCGATCGTTTCTTCGCCAGTTTGAAGAGTAATCCGCGTTTGACCCCTGAAGTCAAAGCACATCTAAGTCGCTTGGAGATACCGGTACTTAAAGTCGTGCTCTTGGATGAGCAGTTCTTTGATGACCGCAGTAGCTCCGTGCGCGCGGTCATGAATCGCATTGCGCAACTCGGCATGAAGGGCATTCGCTTGAGTCCGAGCATGCAACAGCGCATTGATCATCTGGTGCAACGCATCGTTGAAGAATTTGAACACGATACCGAGGTCTTCGATCATGTGTTGGATGAGTTTGATGCGCTAATCGACAAGCAGAATGAGCTCTATCGAAAGAATGTCGAGCGGGTTGCAGCGGCGGCTGAGGGCGTTCACAAAGTAGAAATGGCGCGCCGAACCGTAGCGCAGGCTTTGAATCAGCGCTTGAGTGGTCGGCGAGTTCCAAAGGCCGTTGTGACCCTGATTGATCATGGATGGAAAGATTTACTCAATCTCACCTATGTGCGTCATGGCGTCGAAAGTGAAGAGTGGCTGGATCAGCTACAGGTACTGGATGACTTGCTAGATTATGCCGAACATCCCGAGCAATCGATTGATTTGCAGAGTTTATTGCCAGCCATTTATCAGGGGCTGAAGCAGGTTTATGGTGACACCGAACCACCTCAGCAGGTGCGTGAGGAGTTACGCACGCTACTGCGCGAAGTGCCGACGCAAACTCATGCCACGCAAACGGCAGAGAGCTATGAGGTGCCAGAGGACGATGAAGAGCGTGTGCGGCGTAATGCCGATCGGTTACAGGCGCTTAAACCTTGGGTCTTGCGTGCCAAATCCTTTCCACTGGGCGCCTGGATGCAATTCAACCGCGAGATGGAAGAAACCCAATACATGCGTCTGGTGTGGATAGCGCCGGGCTACAGCAAGTACGTGTTCGTCAATCATCAGGGGCGCAAGGTGGTTGAACTTGGCCTGTTCAAACTCTCTGAATATCTCAGTGACGCTACGATACTGCCCGATCCGGATTATGAAACGCCAATTTTCAACCAAGGTCTGGATGAGGTGGTACGCGATATGTATGACAGACTGACCTTTGAGGCCAGTCATGATCGTGTGAGCCTCTGGCCTCTGCGTCAGCTCTTTTGTCGCGATATTGCACAACGCGCCCTGCGGGGCCCGCAGTCGGCCACAGCGGTATTGGTGTACGTACGCTTTGAGCCAATCAATAGCGATGATGATATTGCACCGCCCAACAGCTTTATCAAGGGCTTGGTAGAGATTGTCGAACAACTGCCGTTTGAGGACCGCTTGTGTGGACGTATCGCCAAGCGTGATTTTGCCTTCTTTATCGTGGCGGAAAAGCCGGACATGGTGGCCGGTAAAGTCGGCGAGAGCCTGATGGAATACTGCCAACGCTACTCAGAGAGTGTGGTCCGGTGGATGGTGGCTTGGGGCGAAAGTCGTTGTCACCTTGGTTTCGTTAACTCGGCCACTATGTTGCGTGTGGCTGCGCGACCCATTCTCGGTGCGGCAGAAGCAGAGACCAGCAAGAGCCTGCCTTCAAATGAAAGTGCCGCTGTTCAGAGCGAACTCGAGCCGGCTGCCGAACAAGAACAATCGTCTGAAGAGAGCGCGTTTGCTGAGGATAAAAGTACAGAACCCGTTGCGATGGAGCCCAGGGTCGCCGCCAATTTGCCCGGTCAGCTGGACATCTACATGCAGCGCTCAATGTCGCTCAACGAGGCGCAGGAACTGCCGGCGCAGTACGAATTGTTCGCGTCGGTACCTGGCACCGGCCTGGCCTATGAGCCTCTTAATCGTGCGCAAGCCATGCAGATGGATGCATGGTGGATTGAGTTGTTGATGGCGCGCGAGCAGTATCCCCATGTGGACTGGGAAAGTTTGCAGTCGGTACGTGTAAAACTCAGTGGCTACTCCTTGAATGATGATGAGTTTATCGAATGGCTATTGGCCGATTTGACACAGGATCGCTTGGCACCATTGCAGCTTTGGTTTGATGTTTACAGTTGTGATGCGATTGATAACGTGCATGCGGCTGCAGATCGTATGCAGCAACTTAAAGCGTGTGGCTATCGCTTCTGTCTCGACCATTTTGGTAGCGAACAATCACCTTTCCCGTTATTGCGAATGATGCCGTTCGATATTATCAAGATCGACGAAAGTTTCATTCGGGAGCTCAACCAGGAAGAGGCGGATGGCAAGCGGGCAGATTCTGTAATAGAGGTCGCCCACTACTTACGTAAAGTGGTCTTGGCCAGCTCAGTCGATTCGGCGATCTGCTTACAGCGGATGCGGCAGCTCAAGGTTGATTTTGTACAAGGCACCACCGTTTCTGACTTCGAACATTTGTTGACTTGGGAAGTGGGTGGCCCTGAATAAAAGCGCTAGACCGTGCTCGGGATAATCCAATCCTGCACGGTCCGTTTTCAGCGCGGCTTTAGGGATGGTCCTTGAAGTTGCGGGAGTAGAAAATTTCTTGCATTTCCCGCTTCAGGTTCTTCTCAATCTCTTTCAACTCGTTATCTTGAAAGCTGT
>JBFHRI010000250.1:0-4384 GCA_041591755.1 Oleiphilaceae bacterium | reverse complement strand
CCGAGAGCGCTTTTTTGCGGGTGCATTGGCTAAACGCCTTAACAACCCGTGATTGTAGTTCCCACAGCGTAGGTACCCGGCGACGCCGCTGCCGCGGTGTAGGTCACTGAACAGTTGGCTTGCAGCGCCCAGGTAATCGTACCAGGAGGGCCGGCCACGACAGTTGGCGTTCCATAGGATGCATCCACCGCTGCGGCGGCGCCGATGCCTGCGGTATCCGCCGTCGGATAGCCGTTGATCATCGTCACCGTCTGCCCTTCAAGCGTGACCGACGTCGCTGGAGCACCACCGGTCACCAATTGTTCGGCATGCGCAATCGCTGCGGCGGACTTCAGTGCACCGGCCAAACCATTAAGTGAGGCAACCCGTGCATCGGAGCCCAAGTCGGCAAATCGCGGCAAGGCGAATGCTGAAAGAATGCCGAGGATCACGATGACCATGACCAGCTCGATAATAGTAAAACCTGCTTGTTGACGCTTCATATGTATTCCCCTGATGGATTACGCGTGGAGAAGTTTCTTATAAGTGGATTTGCCAGCCAGACAGAAGCCTAACGGGGCGCTTTCACAACCTACTTTAACTATAGCTACGAATTTTCATCTGAACAGATTGATTTCGTTCGCTTTTGTAGAAATTCGTTACTATTGCAACTCGGTGTAGACCGCTCCCGTTTCAGGATCATATTCCAAGTAGTGGCCATCGCTGGTGGTGAGATAGGTATAGCGACAATCGCCGCTCACCACGCTGGTCTGGAAATCTTCAGAAGTGTCCAGTGCGCTGGCCACCGAGTTCTTGGTCAAGAGTTCTGCGAAGAGCGCATTGCATTCAGCCGCGGTCATTGCGGTTGCGCTAATGTTGCCATTGACGCCGGTTGGCCAGCCATCGAGGCTGACATCAATCACGTTGTTCGGTTCGCCATAACCGGGCAAATTGGTAATGGGTGTACGCACGCCGTTAGCTAACCATTGTGCCCGCACCAGATTGACTGCAGACATCAAGGACCCGCCAATGCTCTCGACTTTGGCACGATGCGCTTCATCGGAGAGATCGGCAAACTTCGGCAAGGCCACCGCCGCAAGAATGGCCAGCACTGCAATCACCACCACCAGTTCGATCAGAGTGAAACCCTTTTGTTTTGTTTTCATAACGACCTCGTTCATGTCAGCACCTATCAACTCAGACTCAGAATGCGTCCGAATCATTCACATTACAACTCTGTTTATTGCTCTGGGGCTAAAGTCAAGCCGCTAATCTGGCCACCTTCTGACCTTAGCGCAGCCACGCGGTAGCGCAAGCCGTCGCGCTCAAATTGGCCATCGTCCAGGCCAAAGGGCAAATACACTAGGACCTTTTCAACCGGATCAAAAATCCACTTGCCGGGTTCGCTGTCGGCGTCGCGCATCCGCTGCTCCCCAAGATAGTCGCTCAACTGGGTTTGCATCCCCAACTCGTTTGTCTGCAACCATGGCATCGGATTCGCGCCCACATACCGCTCAGCCAGATGCAGCTCACCGCGCACCCGCAGCGCTGCTTCACGCAGGCGAATCACTGCCTCGATTTCACGCAAGCGAAACTCAAAGCGCATTTGTTGGGCGTTGCGCACTTCCCGCTCCAGTCGATTGCTCAAGACGCCCATCAACACGGCCATCACCACGACAGTCACCGCGACAACGAATAAACGCTCGCTACGTGCGCCCATGCAATACGCCTATTTCTTGCCCATTGCGGCGCTGCCCAGATCCCAAATCGGCAGGAATACACCGAGGGCCAAAATCAATACGATGCCCCCCATCGCCACAATCAAGATAGGCTCGATTGATTCTGCTAGGCGCTTGAGCGAGTAATCCGCTTCTTCATCGTAGAAATCGGCCACCTGATTGAGCAGCGTATCGATGGAACCCGTCTCCTCACCGACCGCAATCATCTGTAACACCAAGGGCGTGAAGATTTCGGTTGCCCGCGCCGTTCGCAATAAGCTATCGCCTCGTTCGATACCATTTTTCATGCCGACAATCCGGCCACCGATGAAACGATTACCGCAGGTTTCAGCGCCAATCGCCAAAGCATGCGTAATGGTCATGCCAGATTTCAGCATCATCGCGAAATTACGCGTGAAGCGTGACATGGCGATTTGCTCAAACAACACGCCCACAATCGGAAAACGCAGTCGGCGCTCATCCCAGGCCAAGCGACCCTTCTCAGTGCTGACCCACCGTTTAAAGCCGTAGATGGCCCCGCCAATGATGCCGAATAACAACCACCAATAGTTGATACAGAAATTAGAGGAGGCGACGAGGATCTGGGTTGGCAAAGGCAGATCAGCACCAAACTTCTTGAATACCGCAGCGAACTGCGGAATCACAAAAAAGTTCACGATCATCAAGGCGACAAAGATCGCACCAATGACCATGGTGGGATAACGTGTCGCCTGCTTGATGCGCTTACGCGTGTCCCGCTCCATCTCAAGATTGGCACTCAATTGTGCAAACGCATCCTCTAACTGGCCGGTGTTCTCTCCTACATGAATCATGCTGATGAACAAGTCCGAAAACACCTTGGGATGCGCCTGCATAGAGGAGGCCAGATTGATCCCGGACTCCAAGCGTGAGGAGACATCCATCAGCGTCTGGCGCAGCAGCTCGCTGCGCGTCGAGTCGGCCAAGCCCTTCATGGCACGAATAATTGGGATCCCAGAGCGTGTGAGCGCATGCATTTGACGACAGAAGATGATGAGTTCATCAATCGATACCTTGGGCGGAAAGATATTGATTGAAACATTCAAAGAACTCGCCGCCGCCTGCGCCTCTTTGATTTGGATCGGAGTAATGCCGCGACGCAGCAGTTCACTGGCGACCGCGCTTTGCGAGGCCAAGTCTAGTTCGCCACTGACTGCGTCACCTTTGGCATCACGACCTTTAAACTGAAAGCGTGCCATCAGGAGGCCTCTTCATCCAGATCGGCCAATAGGTCAGGCTCCATCTCTTCTAGGTGCGCCGCTACGCGGAAGACCTCATCCAGAGTGGTAATGCCCTGCTTCGCGGCGTCCAGGGCGCATAAACCTAAGGGACGGTAATAGGTGTTCTGCCGCGCAGCCTGTTCAAAGGCATCCGGGTCAGCGCGACGCAAGGCACTGAGCGTGCGCTCGTCCATTTCGAGCCATTCATAGATCCCGACACGCCCTTTGTAACCGGTATTACTGCATTGGTAACAGCCCGGCCCGTGCGAGAAGGTATCCGGCAGCGTTTCGCCTTCGCGAATCATGGTTTGCAGCCAGATACGCTCCTGCTCGGTGGGGTGATAATCGGTTTTGCAGTTCTCGCAAATACGACGTATCAGGCGCTGTGCCATCACCCCCAGCAAGGAACTGGCGACCAAGTAAGGCTCCGCGCCCATATCAATCAAACGCATCGCGCTCCCAATCGCATCATTGGTGTGCAGCGTCGACATGACCAGGTGCCCCGTCATCGCCGCGCGCAGCCCGATTTCGGCGGTTTCCTGGTCGCGCATCTCGCCCACCAAAACGATGTCCGGGTCCTGACGCAAACAGGCGCGCAAAACCGTGGCGAAGTTCAAGCCGACCTTGGGGTTGACCTGCACCTGCGTGATCCGAGGCATACGGTATTCCACCGGATCCTCAGCAGTAATGATTTTGACCTCGGGTTTATTGAGCTCGGTCAACGAACCATAAAGCGTCGTGGTTTTACCGCTGCCTGTTGGTCCCGTGACCAGAATTAAACCATGCGGCCGCGTAATGGAGATGCGAAAACGCTCGAGGATTTTGGGCGACATGCCCACTCGATCAAGCGACAACATACCTTGCGTCTGGTCCAGCAGACGCATCACCACCGACTCACCATACGTGGTGGGCATGGTGGACAAACGCACGTCGATCGAACGACTCTTCACACGCACGTTGAAGCGCCCGTCCTGCGGCAAGCGCTTTTCTGAAATGTTGAGGCCCGACATCAGCTTCAAGCGCAACACCAGCGCCGAAGAAATACGTGTTTCTTTCATAACGTGCTCGTGCAGCACGCCATCAATACGCTGACGAATGCGCATCACGCTCTCGTCAGGCTCGATATGAATATCCGATGCCCGTGCCATCACCGCATCTTCAAAGATGCTTTGCAGAAGTTTAACCACCGGTGCTTCACTGGCATCACCGGTCGCGGTAATCTCGGCCAAATCGAAGGCATCATCGGCCAGTTCGCTGTCCAGCTCCTCGGCCAGCGAGCTAATTTCCTCGGTGCGACGGTAAACCATGTCGAGCGTCGACAACAACTCGCTTTCACGTACCACCGCCTGGCGGATAGGCTGTTTCACGATCCGCGAGATTTCATCGACCGCGAACAGGTCGATCGGGTCTGCCATGCCAATCAATAAT
>JBFHRI010000249.1:0-4433 GCA_041591755.1 Oleiphilaceae bacterium | reverse complement strand
TGTCCGTCCAGCACATAATCGCGCGCACTGCGCTCGCTATGTTCGGCTTCTTGCGCCATGTGCGCGATACGACAGCCACCCGGTAGCGACACGCTGCCCGCATCGGGAGTGAGATGCCCCAGCAACAGTTGAAAAAAACTACTCTTGCCCGTACCGTTGGCGCCAATCAGCGCGACGCGCTGCGCACTGTGAATCAACGCCGAGGCGTCCTCCAACAGAGGCTCCGGGCCACGCCGCAGGGTAAGAGAATCTATATTGAGCATGAACGATAAACCTGAAACCGGTCGGGCGCCGCAGTGTACCGATTCCGCCCCGGCAACGAAAGCGCACGACGCCTTTTGGCGCTACTCCCTCGCGCTGTGGTCGCAAGCGGCGGTGCAACGCGAACTGATGCAGTTGCAACACAGCCAGCAAGCGCCCATCAATCTCTTGCTGCTGGCAGGCTTTGCAGCGTGCCACGGCAAGCGCTTGGAACCTTATCAAACAGCCTTACAGGCGGCTCTTGAACCGACGCAAAGACTGTTACGACCGCTACGCCAACTCCGTCTGCAAACCCGCGAGCTCGCGGGCACAGACATGGCTTATCAAGCGCTCAAAGAAGCTGAGCTGGCTCTGGAGCGACTGGAGCAGCAGGCCTTGGTGAATGCTCTACCCGAAAACCTCTTGGAGATGCGACCGATGCCGCCGGCAACCCGCCGGGCATTGATAGAGGACAATCTCGCAAGCTGCCTCGCAGGACTGTCACAAAGCTCTCTGCAAATGTGTGCTAACCTCATGCAAGCGAGCTTAGACTATGATCAAGACGCCTCCCCAGAGCCCGACAGTTTGTTAGGAAGCCAGCCATGAAATGGATCTACAGAGGTCTCACCTTATTGTTACTCGCCGTGGCGATTGGACTGCCGTTTTTTATTGACAACAAACAAGGGGAGCCCATGCTGTCGCTACCCAGCACCCAGGACTTACTGCCGCAGCAAGCCACGTCGGCCAATACTCGCACCGTCTACAAATGGCAGGATCAGCACGGCGTATGGCACTACGGCGATACCCCGCCAAGCGAACACGGTAAAGGCTTCGATCGCATTGAGCTGCGGACCGATACCAACCTGATTCAAGGCTTGAAACCCGCCGAAAAAAAGCCTGCAGAGGCTACGGCGACGCCAGAACCGACCCCAACCGGCAAGGCGCCTGCGATGACTGACAGCAATGAAGACCTGATGAGCCTGGACCGACTAAAAAATGTCATGAATGACGCCAAGGCGGCACGCGACATGATGGAACAACGCAATGACCAGCTGAAGCAGCTGACCGGGGAGCGTTGAGCGTGGGTTATCGGGTCAAAGAAATGTTCTACAGCCTGCAGGGAGAAGGTGCACGATCGGGGCGCGCGGCCGTGTTTTGTCGCTTCAGCAAATGCAACTTGTGGAACGGGCGGGAAGACACTAGAGCGACGGCGGTTTGCCGTTTTTGTGATACCGACATCTTGGGTACCGACGGCCAAAACGGCGGCGTGTTCGAGTCTGCAGAAACGCTCGCCGATGCGATTCGCGCGCTGTGGCCCGCATACGATCCTTCCGCAGGCATCCCCTATGTCGTGTTTACCGGTGGAGAGCCTCTACTGCAACTCGATCGCCCCTTGATTGAAGCGATGCATCAGCTTGATTTTGAGGTCGCGGTCGAAACCAATGGCACCCTGCCGGCGCCCGGGGGCATCGATTGGATCTGTTTGAGCCCCAAATCCAAGGCCAAAGTCGTGCTCCCCTACTGTGATGAGCTGAAGTTAGTGTACCCGCAAGAGGATGCACCTCCCGAAGACTTTTCACGGTTTCCCGCGCAATATTATTTTCTTTCGCCGATGGCGGATCCGGCCATCCGCTTTGGCAGCGACCCCACCAAGCAGAGCAACACCGAAAAAGCGCTCGCCTACTGTTTGTCACACCCACAGTGGCGCTTAAGCTTACAAATGCACAAGTTACTGGGAATCGATTAAGTCTCAGTGCAAGGCGTTGTCACCACGCCTTGCATCTCTATAATGCCAAAAGCCATCGAAAAAACTATAAGACTGGGGAAACCATGCCAGATACGCCTGCACCGCGCCGTCCTTGGTACCGTTCGCGTCGCTTAGAGCTCTTGCTGTTGCTGCTTTTACTCCTTGTCGCGAGCGCAGTCGCCCTGCCCCACATCCTCAAGCACCAGTTGATCAATATCCTGCGCGATACGGCCAATTGGGAAACCCAAATTTCGCGCGTGCAAATTAATTTCTTGGACCTGAGCGTCGAGGTTGAAGACTTTAGCAGCGTAGATCAACACGGCGCATTGCAGCTGGCATTCCGCCGCCTCTTGTTGGATTTTGATCTACTGAGTTCACTTGATGGATCCTTGGTATTTGAAGGCATCGTGCTCGACGGCCCCATCGTCCAGCTCACTGTCGATGCCGAAGGGCTGACCAATTTCGAGCGCGCCTTTGTCAGCCCTGATGCGGCCCCTCCCGCGCCCGAAACAGAGGCGACGGAACCGCTAGCTTTGCATTTTCGCCGCATCGAGTTGAATCAGGGTCGTCTCGAATTCCATGATCAGACCCAGCAAGAGAGTTTTGATTTAGAACTCGGCCCCCTGAATTTAAACCTGGTCGATTTTGCCACGCATACCAATGAGGGCGGCGAATATGAGCTGGATATTCGTTTGGCTGAGCGGCAGCGCCTGCACTGGAAAGGCCAAATTGGCATTGCCCCACTGTTCTCGCAGGGCGAACTGACCCTACAAGACTTGAACCTGCTCACCTTTGCACATTACCTGCAGCCCCACTTACCCTATTGGTTGACGCAAGCGCGCCTCGATGTAAGCGCGCGCTATGCCTTGCGTGACACGCCAGAGGCCATGCAGCTGCAAATCAAGCAAGGCGAGCTGGCACTTAAGGACCTCGCATTGGCCGAGACCGCAGATACCTCAGCCTTTTTCAAGCTGCCGTTATTCGCCGCCTCCGGCATCCACTTCGACTTACAGAAGTCACTGGCTCAGGTCGGCCGCCTCGAGCTCAAAACGCTCTCTATTGAACAGGCGCTGCCGCTGGATTTGCAGATCCCGCAACTCTTAGCCAAACAAATCGAATATGACTTACAGCGAGAGAACGCCAAAATTGGCCAGCTCGAACTGCAAGCCTTGACGCTAGCACTACCGCCGGCACTGCGGGAGCAGGCCAAAGACGTTCTGCAGCTGCAACAACTCAGCGTCACGGATGTTGAACTGGCCTTGCAAGCGTCGCAAGCCAGCGTAGGCCGCATTGAGCTGCAAGCGCCCGCCATCCGACTGCAACGTTCGGCCAGCGGAGAAATCGATCTGATTGCTGCGTTGAATGCCCAGCAAGCACCGGCGCCAGAAAGCACTGAGGCCGCGATCGATACAACCGATACGCAAGTGGATGCAGCAGAAGAAGAAGCGCAAGCAAACGTCGACAAGACAGATCCTGCTGCCAAGGAAACCCCAAGCGAAACGCCCTTCCGTTGGTCCGTGGCCGAGATCGCGTTGCAAGATGGCCAATTTGACTGGATTGACCAGACGCTGAGCCAACCGGTGACGATGCAAATCGCCGATATCCAGCTGTCGCTGCAAGCACTAAGTGAGCGGATGGACCAAGCCTTTCCCATCCAACTCAGCGGCACCCTGGCCGCTGCGCCCTTTAGTTTAAATGGCTCAGTGCAGCCGGCACCGCTAAAGCTGGACGGCAAGCTAAATGTAGAGCAACTGCCGCTGACGCTGGTACAACCCTGGCTGACTGAGTTTAGCTACCTGCACTTGCAGCAAGGTGCACTGACTTTAGAAGCCGAGTACGCACTTAAACAGGGTGCTGAAGCGCTTGAGGGAGATCTCACCGCCAATCTTTCGCTGAGCGCCTTGGACGTGCTCGACGCGAGAACGCAACAGCCGGTGGCTGGCTTCAAAAGTTTGGCATTGAATCCGCTCCAACTGACCTTAGCCCCGATGCAGCTGAAACTGGGAACATTGACCCTGCAAGACCCCTACAGTGAAATTGTGATTACGGAAGAGGGCCATTTGAACGTGGGCGCACTGATGAAAGAGGTGCCCGCTCCCGCGAGCCCTGACGACGTTCCGGCCAGTGCAGAATCTAGCCCACCTCTGCACTTTACCCTGCAACGACTGGACCTGCAGGATGGTCGCCTCAGCTTTACCGACGCCACGCAAACACCGCCCTACAATAGCAATCTAAAAGCCCTCAATGGGACGCTCGAAGCGTTGTCGTCAGACCCGGAACAACGCTCCACCCTGAACCTACAAGGGGTGCTGGATCAGCAAGGGCAACTCAGCGTGCAAGGTACCGTCAATCCGCGCGGAGCGCAGTCTTACACCGACCTGAAGATTAATCTGAACAATGTCGATTTAAGTGCCACCAGCCCGTATGCCAGCCCCGTACTCGGTTA
>JBFHRI010000248.1:0-4434 GCA_041591755.1 Oleiphilaceae bacterium | reverse complement strand
GTTGTTACAGTCGCGTTGTATTTTTCAGCCCTTTTCGTCGACGGGTCGAGGTAGAGCAGGTAGATGAATCCTGGGCCCTCCAACTGATCAACGAATGCATGCAGGAGGACGAGCCCATCCGAGTAGCTCCAACATCCCCAGAAACGCACACTCGGTCGGCCGCAGCACTCACTCCGCCTCCCCCATCGGCGATCGAACGCCAGCTTATGGCGAAGCTGCCGCAGCGCGAGCCAGACGACCGGCTAGTCGACGCTGCGGAGGTTCTGGAGAGTAAATCCTCTCTGCTTACGAACCTTCTGGGCCGACTCAAGAGAGCCGAGCAACGATAAGTTAAAGCTACGCCACCTTCAGTCGTCGTGAGCATCCGGCACTGAGGGAGGCAATACACGAATATCCATCGCATTCTTACCGGAGAGTACTTCGGAGGGATTGACCCCGCCAATCGACTTAAAGGCGCGCGAAAAATGCGCGTAATCAGAGAACCCTGCCTGCAGCGCTGCCTCGCTCAAAGGCAAGCCCTGGCTAATGCCAAGCACCGTCATATATAAACGATGCCAGAGCCGATAGCGACGAATAGGAATACCGGTGATCTGACGAAATAACTGGGCCAAACGCGGCACCGACAGGCACACCTCGCGCGCCAGATTGTCAATCGCATCATTATGACTGTAATTACGCTTGATCACCGCAACCGCTTTCGTGACACGATCATCGCTTGGCCCCTCTCTACCTGGCTGAGGTTGACCAATCCATTGATCCAGCCAGGAGAACAACTCCTCCGCCGAAGGTCTCCGAGCCAGAGTATCCTGCGCCTGAGCGACTAAAGCCTCAACGCCGGGCAGCCCGAAATAGCATCGCTGATCACCCACAGGAACGCTCTGCTGCAAGCGCGAACTCAACACCGCAAGATCCTGTCCCAAAGCATCCAGAAAACACACAAGTACAATGGAGTCATGGGTATCCATGCTCAACTCAATGCCTGCGGGCAAGAGAAAACAGCGATCTGCGATCACGGGCCTATCCGCCTCATCTAGCAAGGTCAGTTGCTTATCGACCGAGAGGATCAAAGTGGACGCGGCGTGCGACTGCACCAATACCGGCCGCAGCGGGCCGACAAACAAGGTGCGCTTGTCGCTCAGATAAAGAACAGGTTTGATAGAAGGTGAATCTGTGTCAGGGCTTACCATGTTCGGGCCGACCATTGCGGGTGTCTGGGTGCTTGGCTGCCACGCGGTTGCATTGACCCCTAATCCGGCACTTTAGCGGGAATTTCGGCTGCCGTTTCGCGCCAGAAGGACTGCACCATCCTGCGTCGCTCATCGTCATCCATGGCCAATAGCGCTTCACCGTTGCGCACCAATTTAATGTACATATGCGGATTGATTCGTGCCAGATCACCGGGTTCTTCGGGATCATCTGCATCGTTGACCTGCAGCTCAGCTTGCGCATTGGGCAGCTGTTTAATCAAATCCGCACGCAGGGCCGTATCATCACCAAAATCGTCATCGCGCACAAGTGCAAGCATGCGCTGATGATAGTTGGCGTCGTTTAAAGAAGGCCCCCACACGCGATCCGCAATGTCACGACCAAAATAGTTGCGACGGTATTCCTGCTTGGCCTCATTCAGCGCGACGGCTGCCGCCATATCCTGGGGTGCCTCCTGCCATAAGGGGGCTGGCTCTATCGCCTGCGCCAACTCAAACTCAGTAAAGCGACGATAGAACGACATTAAACTCGCCACGTCGGCGGGGTTGTCCAGCTGACTGGATAAGAAAACCTCCGCACTCAGGAGATGTTCGTTCAGATTTTCAATATTGGCATCCAAAGCCATAAACATGCGCTGCGCGACATCGAGCGTGTTGTGATTAAATAAGTCCGGTAAAAGCAGCGCCTTTAAATCGAGCGAAGCCAGTATTTCCAAGCGCATATCATCGATAACGCTATCCTCTGTCACCACGGACTCAGGAGCGGCCTCCACCCATGACTGTGACCGGGCCGCTACGTCCTGTCGATCTTGACTCAACGCAGCAAGCTCAGTGTGAGGCGCGAAGGATGGGGCACTCTGCTTGTCTATCAGTGCATCCGCGGCATTTGCGTGCACCTTGTCGCTTAAGCTATCCGGAGCGCGACTATCCAACGAGGAAACTTGGTAAAACGCGAGTACAGACAGCAACACCAATGCAAGCGAACAAGCTCCGACTAAAACGTATGTTCTGCTCTGCGGCATGTTGAGTTTTGAAGGGCTAGTGGCCATCGCGTTTACTCATTGCATTTAGGCTGTCATCACGAAAGACGACGAGCCGCTGAGGGCCCGCCGCTTTTTACTGCCATGTAGATCTACAATTGTCGACCGCTTACAGCAGTCGACCGAATCACCCTAGGGCGCGACATAATCACGAGCACGGGTGAAGGTTCCCCAGTACCAAGTCGCTGCATTATGCTCCCAGCAACCAATATGGCTGGCATTGCCGACTACCGCACTGGAATCCGGGTTAACGATCTCATCGCAGGATGACCAGATGTTCAAACCAGGATAATACCCTTCCATCGATTTGATCACCGCCGAACCTGGACGCAAGTCTTTGCCCGCTTGGGTGAAGATATCAAGATATGCAGTGACCGTCCCTTTGGCCGGGCTGGCAATATTCACCAACTGGTCAACGTTCGAAGCACCACCCAAATGCTTCATATAGTAACGCGCCACCAAGCCACCCATGGAGTGAGTGATGATGTCGACCTTGCTCTTGCCGGTGCGGCTTTTGACATAGGCCACTTTGCTCTTCAACACGTCTGCACCGTATTTTACACCCTTGAGCGAAGAGTAATTGTAAAAATACAGATGATCCGAGGGATAACCTGCTGCTTTGAACCACGCAATCAGCGCGGAGAAATTCACAATCGTCGAACCCAGATACCCATGCACAAAAATGATGGGATCTTTGGTCGTGGCGGAGGCGGACATCGCACTCACCAAGAAAATCGACACTAAGATTTTGGACAGTACTTGTTTGAGGTTTTTCATTTTCGTTAATTCCTATCTTGTTTTTATGATGCGGAGCTAACTGAATTCAAAACCGTCAACTTCTTGATCCTTGCTGGGTCGGGCGACCACAACCCCAATTGGGGCACTATCCTTAAGAAGTTGAACAGACTTCTTCGAATATCAATAAGCAAGCGTTGTATCGAACTTTACTAACAGAACTACTAGGCGTAATGCTTTCTTGTTTTTGTTCGCATTCATGCTTCGGATTGACCGGAGACAACTCGATGTTAGGATTGATTGGCAGAAAGGCTCCATGTAAAAACCAATGATTTGTACTGATCCCTGCTTATTTTCAGGACGCCCGTCACATAAATGACACCCCAAAAAGAAGCTGGCACGCTAACGAATCAATAAACGTAAAGCCTCATCTGCTAACTGCGAAACGCTCATTTGCCCCCCTACCTTAAACCAGGTTTTGGTCCAACTCAGCGCGCCGGTCAAGAAACGACGAATAATGAACGGATCGCCACTGACCAAGCCTTCAGCGACCGCTGCGGCGATGGTCGTCATCCAAAGATCTTCGTACACTTCGCGTAAGGCCAGAATATAACGCTGACTATCCGGATTGAGACTGCGCCATTCGTACACTAACACTGTCATCGCATCCCCGGTGCCGCCGACGACCGACTCCAACTCACACAAGATCAACGCGCGTAATTTTTCGCGCGTATTCAGCGCTTGCTGCAAACGCACGCGCATGCGGGTGGTATTAAAGCGAACCACCTGCTCCATCACCGCACAGAGGATCGCCTCCTTGGTAGGATAGTGGTGGAACAAACTACCTGACTGTATGCCCACGGCCGTCGCTAGATCACGCACCGTCGTGCGCTCAAACCCCTGATCATTAAAGAGCTTCGCAGCGGCTTGAAGCAAGCGTCCTTTGGCAGATTCCGGATCCACTAACTGCCCAGCATCGATCAATTGACGGATGTGTTGCGCAAACAGTTGCTCCTCATCTTGCTCCTGTGGAGTGCTCATCGCCTTGGCGCCCATTGCTTTTACCCTTTTGCTCAGACCTGAAAAAATTCAGCGCAGTATAAGATGCGCCAAGGCACTTTACAAACCAAGCGCTTGCTTGGTATTGTTGCGCGACTCGACTCATGACGCGAGGGAGCCCTCCCATGTCGAATACAAAAATAAGCAAAGAAATCAGGGCCCACTGCAGCCAACGCAGCGCTGACCCAAAAGCCACTGAGAAAACCGTTCGCATTGGCTGCGCTTCGGCTTTTTGGGGCGATACGGAGTCTGCCGCTAAACAACTCATCGAACTCGGTAGACTCGACTACCTGGTGTTTGACTACCTGGCCGAAATCACCATGTCGATCATGGCCGGACAAAAACTCAAAGACCCCAATGAGGGTTATGCGCGCGACTTTGTTGAGACGGCGATT
>JBFHRI010000247.1:0-4436 GCA_041591755.1 Oleiphilaceae bacterium | reverse complement strand
GCAACGCAACGCCGAGCAGGCGAGTGAATTGCTGAAGATTATGGCCAACCCTTCACGCTTGCTGGTGTTGTGTGCCTTGGTAAGTCGTGAGCACACCGCTGGCGAGCTGGAAGAGCTGGTCGGTTTGAGTCAGTCGGCCGTGTCGCAACATTTAGCGCGATTGCGCAAGGACGGCATGGTGTCGACGCGGCGCGAGGGACAAAAAATTTATTACGCGCTAAGTGATCCGCGTGCCGCGCGGATACTGGAAACGATGCACGGGATTTTTTGTGCGGACCTGGCGTGATGCAGTCTTAAGTCTTTCGGTGTAGGTCGGACTGAAGGTTCGCCTACACATTTGGTAGGGAATAATCAGAGAGTGCTATAAACGTATTGGAGTATGTATCTATGAATATCGATCGCGTTGTATTTGCCGTAGCGGGCACGTTTATCTTGGTCAGTCTGGTTCTGAGCCAGCTCCATTCGGCCTACTGGCTCTGGTTCACCGCGTTTGTAGGAGCCAACATGCTGCAGGCATCGGTCACGGGTTTTTGCCCCTTGGCCATTATTTTGCGGACGTTTGGCTTGCATCCGGGCTGCGCTTTCCGGTGATGCGAGAGGGCGCATGTGAAGCGGTTTTCTACTGATTTCTGAGGGCCGCTTCAATCCGTTCGATCGCAATTTCGATTTTGGAGAGCTCCTCTGAACTGATCCGTGCAATTTCGTTCAGCACTTCGACATTTTCGAGTTGCACGGCTTGCTCCTCCCAGTCTTTTTCGAGGCCGCTGGCAAAGTCTTGTCGAATGGATTGCAGTCGCGCGATCAGTTCATTCTTCTTGGCCAGCAGTTCCTGGTGGCGTGTTTTCAGCGAGGTATTCATTCTTTGCTCTCCTGTCTTGGGTGGGTCGAATAAAATTACGGATTATTTGTTGCGCTTGGCCAATACATTTTCAAACAAACGCTGATACTCGGTCTCATAGCGCTGTAACTTCGAAGACTGTTCATTCAGCAATTTGAGCAGCAGGTCGTGGTGCTGCTTGAGGGCGACATGGGTCCGTACCCTAGCTTTCACAACCGGCAGGCTGAACGGTTTGGTAATGTAGTCGACCGCGCCGAGTTCCAGACCTTTTTCCTCGCTTTCGTCGCGATCCCGCGCAGTCAGAAAGATAATAGGTATATGTTTGGTCTCAGGCAGTCTTTTCAAGGTGGCACAAACGACGTAGCCACTCAGGCCTGGCATCATGACATCCAGCAGCACGAGGTCGATGTCGCCCGGTTGTTTTTTGATTAACTCAATGGCTTCGTGGCCGTCAGTGGCGACGGCAATGTCATACTCGTCACGCAGGCCGGCACTGAGCATTCGGATATTCGCGGGTTCATCATCGACGATTAGAATATGCGGTTTGGCAGCCGGCGGCGTGGCTTTGATGTTGGTGATTTTGTCTATCAATATGGTGTCCTGCAAAGAGCTTCGACTCGAGACTTGATCTGAATCATCGAGTCGAACGCATTGAGATTTTGTGGTCATCCCAGGCGACTTTTTATGTGATAGGTTTAGGGCCTGTTGAAGTTTCATCGCGCCAATCAAAAGATAAAGATAGCTTAAAAATGTCTAGCGTGTAGGCGCCTGAATTTTTAATCTGCGGCAAGTCGCTAACGCATGCTAAAGTGCCAGATATTCGGTTTTGTTGTCGCTTCTGCGTTCACATTTAAGGAACCTTCATGAGTCTGCACCCACTAGCCGGTCTACCGGCTCCGCTTGAGTTGCTTTGTAATATTCCCGAGTTGGTGGCCCATTATTATCGGACCCAACCTGATCCGGAGAATCTGGAGCAACGGGTCGCTTTTGGCACTTCGGGACATCGAGGGAGCGCACTTGCGGGGAGTTTTAACGAAGCGCATATCTTGGCGATTTGCCAAGCCGTGGCGGAGTATCGCGCACTGCAGGGGTTTAATGGGCCCTTGTTCCTGGGCAAGGACACGCATGCCTTGTCAGAACCCGCACTGATTTCAGCGCTGGAGGTTTTTGCGGCGCATGGCGTCGAGCTGCGTATTCAGGCGGGCGGGGGGTTTACGCCAACCCCGGTGATTTCGCATGCCATCCTTTGCTTCAATCAGGGGCGCAGTCGTGGCCTGGCCGATGGGGTCGTCATCACGCCTTCGCATAACCCACCGGAAGATGGTGGCTTCAAATACAATCCGCCGCATGGCGGGCCGGCCGACACCGATGCCACCGATTGGATACAGCAGCGTGCGAATGCGCTGTTACTCAATGGTTTGCAGGGACTCAAGCGGATTTCACTTAAATCTGCGCTGGCGGCATCAACCACACAACAGGTCGATTTTGTGGCGCCCTATGTCGCTGACTTGGAAAACGTCGTCGATATGGCGGCGATTGCCGCCAGCGGTTTGCGGATTGGCGTCGATCCCTTGGGTGGGAGTGGCATCGCCTATTGGGAGCCAATTGCAGAGCGCTATGGCTTGAATATTAGTGTGGTCAATCGTCGCGTGGACCCCAGCTTTGCGTTTATGCGCGTCGATAAGGACGGCAAGATTCGCATGGATTGCTCTTCGTCCGCAGCAATGGCGGCCTTAATCGAACTCAAAGATCACTATGATATCGCCTTTGGTAATGACCCCGATTACGACCGTCATGGCATCGTGACGCGTAGTGGGGGATTGCTGAATCCCAATCACTATCTGGCCGTGGCGATCGACTATCTTTATCGGCATCGTCCAGATTGGTCCTCGCATTTGGGCATCGGCAAAACATTGGTCTCGAGCGCGCTGATTGATCGCGTGGCGGCGGGCCTTGACCGCAAGCTGATTGAAGTTCCGGTGGGTTTTAAATGGTTCGTACAAGGGCTGCATGCGGGTCAGATTGGCTTTGGCGGGGAGGAAAGCGCGGGGGCTGCATTCCTGCGTCGTAATGGCCGCCCCTGGACCACAGACAAAGACGGTATTATTTTGGATCTGTTGGCGGCAGAGATTTGCGCCGTGACGGGGAAAGACCCTGCCGCGCAATATCAGCGTTTGGCGGAAGGCTATGGGGCGCCGGTCTATCAGCGCCTGGACGCGCCGGCGACCAAAGCGCAGAAAGACAAACTAAAAAAGCTGAGCGCTGAGCAGGTGAGGGCGAGCACGCTCGCCGGAGAGCCGATTGTGGCCAAGTTGACGCATGCGCCGGGCAACGGGGCAGCCATCGGTGGGCTCAAAGTGCGTACCGAAAACGGCTGGTTTGCGGCGCGGCCTTCGGGCACTGAAGATGTGTATAAGATCTATGCCGAGAGTTTCCTGGGCGAGACGCACCTTCGAACCATTCAGGAAGAGGCTCAGAAGATCGTGGACCTGGCAATTCGATAGGACCTGTAAGAGGCGCACTCAATGACCGATCGGGAGCGGATTAAACAGGGGCTGTGGGCTTTGGCGGACCCCAAGATCAGCATCACCTCGCTGGCATCCATGACGATTGGTGTCAGTGTCGCGGCGCTGGAAGGCCCCATCGATTGGTTCTGGTTTGCGATGCTGGGACTGGCTATGTTCTGTATGGAAGTGGCCAAGAATGCCTGGGGGGATATCTACGACTATGACTCGGGTACGGATTTGGCGGTGCCGCCAGAGGATCGCACGAACTTTAGCGGCGGCAAGCGCGTGCTGGTGGATGCACTGCTGACGCGGGCACAAACCTGGCAGGTGGTCTTCTGGTTTGGTGGGCTGGGTCTGTTATTAGGCGCCATCATTGTGTTTGTGCAGGCCCCGCAAGTGCTATGGTTGGGAGTGGCCGCCCTGATCTTAGGCTGGTCTTACCACGGGCCGCCCTTGCAATTGGTTTATCGCGGTTGGGGGGAACTGGCCGTCTTTTTGATCTATGGCCCGGCCATTGCGATGGCCACCTATCTGATCCAGCGCCATCAATTCAGCATGCAGGTGATCTGGCTTGCCTTGCCTTTGGGGCTATTCATCACCGCCTTTCTTTGGGTCAACGAATTTCCTGACCATGACGCGGATCGTTCGGCCAATAAGCGCAATCTGGTGGTGGTATTGGGTAAGGAAAAAGCTGCGCGTGTCTTGCCCCTGATCTATTTACTCGCGTTCTTACTCATCCTAGCCATGCCGTATTTGACTCAGTTGGGTGGCAGCGTTTGGGGTGGTTTTTTAGCCCTGCCCACTGCGTTGCTGGCAAGTCTTTGGACTTTACGGCAACCCCTGGATTTTTATCGCTATAAACCGGTGCAGCCGATGGCCTTACTGAGCTTCGTGCTGTATCCCGCTGGTATCGCCTTGATGTTGCATGGTTTGGGCGGTGCATGAGCCTCTATCTGCGCGGAGGCAAACGTGCCGTGGATATCGTGCTGGGAGCGATACTTTTAACGGTTGTACTGCCTTTAATGGTTTTGATTGGATTCGTATTGTGGGTGAGAGAGGGGCGGCCAATCCTGCATTGGGAAACCCGCATT
>JBFHRI010000246.1:0-4438 GCA_041591755.1 Oleiphilaceae bacterium | reverse complement strand
TCATCCATCATGGCGCCGCGAATGCGAATACCGGCATATGTCTCGAAACTCGCGCCCTTGGCGGCCTCATATTTACGCGAAGCTTCTAGCAAACCCATCATGCCGGCTTGAATCAAATCATCAAGCTGCACACTGGAGGGTAGCCTGGCCATCAGGTGGTGAGCGATGCGCTTGACCAACGGTGCATGTTTGCGGACCAGGTCGTCAGCGTGACGGAGTTGGGATTCGCTATACATAAGTCAGCAGAACAATCACACTCGCCGAGAGTTCTGCTGCAGGATTGGGGCTCGCTTCCTTTGCATTGGCTCAGGCCTGCACCAGTCGTTCGACAAAGAATTCGAGATGCCCACGCGGCGTGGAAGGTAGTGGCCAACTATCTGCTTTTTGCGCCAAAGCACGATAGGCCAATGATGCTTTGGCTCGAGGATAGGCATCGACCACCGCTCGTTGGCGCTGCACCGATTTCTTAACTGCCTCATCAAAGGGGATACAGCCAACGTATTGCAATGCCACATCAAGGAAGCGATCGGTCACATTAACCAACTTTGAAAATAGATGACGCCCCTCCTCCTGAGTTTTGACCATGTTAGCCAGTACGCGAAAACGATATAAATCATAATCACGATTGAGTAGTTTGATCAGCGCATAGGAGTCGGTAATGGAGGTGGGCTCATCACACACGACCACGATAATTTCTTGCGCGGCACGCAAAAATGCGATCACCCCTTCGGAAATACCTGCTGCAGTGTCGATGACCAGCACATCCAGATCACGGCTAATGTCGCTAAAGGCATTGATCAAACCCGCATGTTCGGCTGGATTCAAAGACACCATTTTCTGGGTGCCGGAAGAGGCCGGCACGATACGAACGCCCTTCGGGCCGTCCACCATGACCTCTCTTAGAGAACACTCGCCACTGATGACGTCCGCTAGATTTTTACGTGCAGTGATCCCCAGCAAGACATCGATATTGGCCAAGCCCAAGTCAGCATCGAGTAAAACGACACGACGGCCCATTTCCGCCAAGGCAATAGATAAATTGATCGACACATTACTTTTGCCTACACCGCCTTTGCCGCCGGTGACGGCAATGACCTGAACCGGCCCTGAACTTGCCATAGTACCTTGGTTCCTATGCTCTCACACCGGTCTATCAAACCGGCAAACAACGTTATGATCGGGAGCGGACAGACCGCCAGGAGACGACTGTATTCGTTCGACATCGGCAGCGTTGCGGAACCGCCGGGTCTTCAGAAGTCTAGCAAAACTCCTCCCGAACACCTAACTTGCCCAGCAGTCAAAATCGCGGGCCCTTTATTTGCTCACCGCTTAGGCTGTACGCGCTTCTACTTCGGTATCTTCCAGCTCGAGCTCGGCCGGCATTCTGAGCCAACGTTCGGAATTTTTACTTAAATCCTGCGCGCGATCGATCAACTGCCCTACATCGATTTTGTGCAAATCCGCAGGCACGCGCTGACCATCCGTCATGTAGGCGGCAGGCATACGGCTCGCGGCCAAAAAACTCAACAGCTCGCCCAAACTGACCGCTTCATCGAGTTTGGTCAGCATCACACCCGCCAACCCCACCCGACGGTAGACATGAAATTGCGAACACATCAATTGATATTGACCCGTTGCAGCCAGCACCAGATAGGGTTTTATTGTGTGCCGTGATAGCTTCAACTCTTGCATTTGGTCAGCCCAACCGGGGTCGGTATGCAGTAGGCCAGCGGTATCGACGAGCACTAATTTCTTATGCGAAAGTTTATCCAGGATGTCATCCAGGCTATTTTTCTCACTGACTGTGAACACCGGAACATTCAGAATTCGACCAAACACTTTTAACTGCTCGTGCGCTGCAATGCGATAACGATCGGTGGTGACCAGCGCAATACCATCGGCACCATATTTCATGACATAGCGCGCAGCCATTTTTCCAATGCTCATCGTCTTGCCACTGCCAGTCGGTCCGAGCAGGGCAACTACACCCGACTTATCAATGACTTCGCCCGCCTCCACGCGAATCAAACGGGTGAGTTTTTCACGCGCAAGTTGCCAGGCCCGGGCGTAATCATCTTCCGTACCCACCGCACGCAACAATGCCTCACGCACCTGCCCAGTAAGCCCCATGGCTGACAGCTGCTCGCCCAAACGTTGACTGCACCGAGAGCGCAAATCGGCGACAACACGCGGTTTAGTGGGTGTCGATTGCGATCCACTATGTTGAATCATGCGCTTGATTGATTGTATCTCATCACGCATGTCAGCCAGGGAATCCCATTGGTTACGGCTTTCACTTCGAGGATTGGCCGAATGGACTGCCTTGGGCGCTTCCGTGGACACTGGATCAGAAGTCGTCATCCGCTGAGTTTCCGTACCTACTTTGGCCCGCGCTGCGGCCAGGCCCGCCTCATCCCATGCCAGCGCAGTCTTGGCCTTTGCCGTTTCACGGGGGCTCGGCTCGTTGGCGCTGACCAGCGCGGGTTTTGAGACGAATGACTCTGACCCACTTTTCACTGATTTCTCTGCCGTCCCCCCTTGCTCCAAGGCTGGCACAGGGTTCGCTTTGGCTTCCACTTTCTTGCGTGCGGCCTCTAGCTGCGCGCGAAAACGCTGCACCGGTGGCTCCTTGACGGTAATCGCCTCATCCTGCTCAATTTTTTTCGCATGCGCTTGCAAACTGGCCTTAGCCTTGGGGTTGAGTAAGCTTTCGATGCCATTGACGCTGCGACCCGAAGTCACGGCAGGACGACGTGCGGCGGTCTTCGCCACCACGATGCGATCGTCTGCCGAACCGATCAAATTGGGGATAGGCGCGGCACTCGTCGCTACAGCAGAGGAATGGCTGGTAGATTCTTTGCGCACACTCTCTTGCACACGCTGACGCGCCGCTTCCAATTGCTCCTGCAACAGCAATTCTCGTTGCGCATGCATTCGCGCCAACTGAGCCGGGCTCTGCTCGCGCTCAGCCACCAAAGCAGTCTCACGAAGTTGCGCCTTGGCCGCCTCTTCGGAATAATTTAGCGCCGCCACGATTTCGATACCGCCCTCGACCCGCTTGTTGGACAGAATGACAGCTTCCGCACCCAATTGGTCTCTCACCTGACGCAATGCAGATTGCATGGATTCGGCGATAAATCGTTTCACTTTCATGATGAACACCCCACGTCAGCCCAGAAGGCTTAACATATTGGTTGACTACTTCTTTAGTCCGGCTCAAGCCCGCCACAAAACAAGCGCATCTGAGCCAACACGTCAATTTTTTGGCTCGTCCCGAGCCATGCGTTCTTTTAAACGGTCTTACTGTCCCACTGTCGCGACAATCGTAATTTGCTTGTTAGGCGGCACTTCCTGATAGGACAGAACGTGCAATTGTTCCAAAGTGAATCGCAGGAACTTCGCCAAAACGGCCCGCAAAGGCGCGGATACCAACAAAATTGCAGGCTTGCCCAACATTTCTTGGCGCTGTACCGCATCGCCCAAGGATCGCTGCAGCGAGTCTACGATGCGCGGCTCAAGAATCATACCGACATCATCACCCATGCCAGATTTTTGTGCTTGCTGAACAGACTTAAGCAAGAGCTGTTCCAAGTCCGGATCAAGCGTAATCACTGGAATTTCATCCGCCTGACCACAGATATTTTGAACGATCATGCGCTTGAGTGACTGCCGACACAGCTCAGTCTGGCCGCGCGTATCCAAGCCCTTCGGTGCATTGACCAGCGCCTCTGCAATCGAGCGCATATCCCGTATAGGGATATCCTCCTGCAATAGTAACTGCAATATCTTCAACAGCTGGCTGACACTGAGCGAGTTCGGCACCAGCTCTTCACACAGTTTGGGAGAAGATTTCGTGAGTTGATCAAGCCATTGTTGTACTTCTTCGTGCCCAATCAATTCATGCGCATGCTTTTGCAATACCTGATTCAGATGCGTCGCCACAACGGTGCTGGCATCCACCACGGTATACCCCATCGACTGCGCATGGTCACGCGTACTGGTCTCGATCCATATCGCATCAAGCCCAAACGCAGGATCTCGCCCGGGAATCCCTTCAACCTTGCCAAACACCTGACCCGGGTTGATGGCTAAATCGCGGTCCGGGTGTATCTCAGCCTCGGCTATGGTAACGCCCATCAAGGTAATTCGGTAGACGTTTGGCATCAAATCGAGATTATCGCGAATATGCACCGAAGGCATTAGAAACCCCAACTCTTGTGACAGCTTCTTGCGCACCCCTTTGATCCGCCCCAGCAACTGCCCACCCTGCGACTTATCGACCAGAGGAATCAAGCGGTAACCCACTTCTAAACCAATAATGTCGACCACCAACACATCATCCCACCCTAACTCCTTGGGGGCTGGAGTGTGCGGCAAACCTTCGTGTTGTGGCAAGACATCCAGACCAGGACTACCAGATGAAGGACGCCCTCCGCCC
>JBFHRI010000245.1:0-4475 GCA_041591755.1 Oleiphilaceae bacterium | reverse complement strand
GGGGATTGTGCAGTACTGAGCCCGTGTAATATTGCGCCGGTATTTGGTGTAACCATGGTTCAAGATGAGCGGTTCAATGCATGGGGGCCGAATTTTCGCCTGATCAAAGCGTTCCCGCGCATTGATCTTCAAGTCAGCGCCTATTGGCAATATCTAGAGTACGATCTCGACAACCCCGTACGTAAAAGTACTTGGGGCATGCGCTTGGATACCGGTTTTAGCCTGTATACGGCATTTATCGGTATAGGCCAGGCTTACTTCGTGAATGGCGAGCAGGATTTGTCTAACGATTATGTCGTTAGTTTTGGCATGGCCTTCGGCTTTCCGCTTACTCGCCTTGGGTTAGATTGGTAAGGCATTGTTGCCTGGCGGCTGGGCATGTTAACGTTTTGAGTAATATGAGCGTCCTCGTTAAAGGCCTGGGCGCCTGCTCAAATTGGCGGAAAAGTTCGCCCATGGAAAAAATCCAAGCATAGGTGCCACATGCGCAGTTTGTACATACTGAAGTTGGGCTCGACTTATCCCGAAACCATTGAACGTCTTGGCGATTTCGATACGTGGTTGTTGCGCGCCTTGGGTGAGCCGGGCCTGCCAGTATCAGTCATCGATGTGCCCACCTGTGGCGACTTAGCGCATACGCTACCGATGCCAACACAGTGTGCTGGTATTCTGATTAGCGGCTCGCACGCGATGGTCACTGACCGCTTGGATTGGAGTGTTTTTTTGGAGCAGTGGCTGCCAAGCATGGTCTCCGCCGGGGTGCCGATACTGGGTGTCTGCTATGGGCATCAACTTTTGGCCCAAGCCCTGGGAGGCGAGGTGCACTATCACCCAGACGGACGTGAAATCGGGACGGTGGACTTGCTCTTAAGCGCCGAGGCGAACGCAGACCCTCTGTTCGAGGGGCTGCCCAAACATTTGCTGGCACAGGCCACGCATGCCCAGTCAGTGCTGAGATTGCCGCCCGGAGCCTGCTTATTAGCTGGCAACGACTTCGAACCGCATCATGCCTTCCGAGTCGGAGAGAGGGCGTGGGGTGTGCAGTTTCATCCTGAATATTGCCCCGAAGTGATGCGTGAATACATCGTTTTGCAGGCAGCCAAGTTACGAGCGGCTGGGCGCGATGTCGAGGCCTTACTCAAATCGGTTAGGCCGAGCACAGGGGTGGCGCAGATTTTGCCGCGCTTCGCCGCCCTGTGTCGTCAACACGATGCAGGAAATTAATCAGAGACTCGTTAAATCCCCATATTCTTGAGCAACTCCATCGCTTGGCGCAGGATGCCTGCCGCGACCGGATGGTCCGTTTCAATTTCCGCCAGAAGCATGTCTGCGGTATCGAGAAAGTTTGGGTCGGCAGGTTCGGCGGCGTCCATCTCGTGCATGTGCGCCTGCAATTGTTGTAGTAGTGCTTGCTGCTGGGGGCTCACGAGATCGTCGGCGAATCGCTCGTGCAGGTCACTGATAAGGGCGCGAATTTTTTCTTGGGGCATGGGTAGGCTCCACGGGTCGTGATCGAGGTATATAGATCAGTATAGATCCAACCAGGTCGAAGCCGTAGAGATTTAGACCGTATTTAACACTATTCATAAGAGCAAATAACGCTATGACTAAAACCTTTGAGGGCGCGCGAAACTTCCCTTCTGCGGCAGACGATAAGGCACTGGCGGAACGAAGTCAGGCGCATGAGGCGCTCCTGGCAAGCCCAGCTTATCGCTTGGCCTATGACGATCCGGATCTAATGTTGCGCGATGAGCTTCGGCCCATGCGCTTGATGTTGGAGCTTAGCAAGCCTGAATTGCTGATGGCTGAGCATGGCATCGAACACACGGTGGTGCTGTTCGGGAGTGCCCGAATTTGTGATCCTCACATTGCAGAAATGACATTGCAGGAGTTGCGCAGCTCGGAGCTACAGGAGTCGGCCCGGAATGAGCAGTATCTGCAAGCCTTGCGTGCTGCGGAAAGAGCGGTGGAATTAGCGCAATACTATGCCCAGGCTCGCGAGCTGGCGCGTATGGTGAGCGAGCGTTCCAGGGATTTCGCATTAAATGGTTTTGCCTGCTTACATGTCATGACCGGTGGTGGGCCAGGCATTATGGAGGCCGCCAATCGAGGCGCGCTGGATGCGAGCGGCAAAACCGTTGGCCTGAATATCGTGTTGCCACACGAGCAACACCCTAATCGTTATATCACGCCAGACTTGTGTTTTCGCTTTCACTATTTTGCCGTGAGGAAAATGCATTTTCTAATGCGTGCAAGAGCGGTGGTGGTGTTTCCGGGGGGCTACGGTACGCTAGATGAATTGTTTGAAACATTGACCTTGCTACAAACCGGAAAAATCAGACCCTTACCGCTGATATTGATCGGAGAATCGTTTTGGCGACGTTTGATCAATTTCGACTTCCTGCTCGAGCAAGGCTTGATTTCAAGGTCCGACCTGCAGCTATTTAAGTTTGCTGAAAGCGCCGAAGAAGCGTGGCAATTGATTGCCACGCAGTTGGCTAACGGCTACGAGTCTACAGTCTAAGGTCTGGCTAAAACGCAAAGCTACTGGCGTGAGCCGGAACGTCAGCGCTAAGCCCATGATCGTCCCATAATTTTTGTGACAAGGCATCGAGGGCCTCGGGCTCGCCATGCACCAACTTGATGGCAGTCTGTTCGCCAAAGCGGCTGATCCACTCGACGAGCTCGCTTTGTCCGGCATGAGCTGAAAATCCGCCCAGGGTTTCGATACGTGCCTTGACCCGATATTCCTCTCCAAAGAGGCGGATCTTAGATGCGCCATCAACCAATAGTCGACCCAGCGTGCCGCGCGCCTGGTAGCCGGCAAAAATCAGCGTGTTCTCGGCGTTCCAGATGCGCTGCTTGAAATGATGCTGGATACGACCGCCAGTGCACATACCGCTACCCGCGATAATGATTGCGCCGCTCTTGATGCGATTGATGGCCATTGACTCTTCGGGTGTCACCGCCAATGAAAGGCGTGGCAGGAAGTCCTTCAGTAGGCTTTGGTCACCTTCGCACAGCGGTTTGATTTCGCGACAGTCCATGGTGTGTAACCACCGGTCGTAAACGCGGGTCACCGCGATGGCCATTGGGCTATCGAGAAAAATCTGCCAGTTATCAAGATTCCCTTGCTGCAACAAACGGCCAAGATCAAACAACAGTTCTTGTGTACGACCGACGGCAAATGCCGGAATCATCACGTTGCCGCCGCGTTGCCAGGTTTCGCGCAAGATTTGGGTGAACTGCTCAATCGTGTTTTCGTTATTGCGGTGATCGCGATCGCCATAAGTGCCCTCCACCAATAAAACATCGGCTTTGCTCAGCGGCGTCGGATCGTTCATCAGTACGGCGCCTTTTTTGCCGAGGTCACCGGAAAATACGACGGTCTTCTCATGGCCTTTTTCGCTAAACCGCAGCTCAACGATTGCCGAGCCGAGGATGTGGCCGGCATCATGAAAGCGCAAACTTGCACCTTCAGCCAAGTTATTGGCCTCGTCATACGAAAAAGCGACACACTGTTTGAGTACCTGCGTAACAGCGCTTTTATCATAAGCAGGCTTGAGGGCTTCTTCGCCCTGGCGCGCGCGGCGCCGATTTTCTCGCTCCAGATCATGCTCATAGATGTTGGCCGCGTCGTTCAGCATGATCTCCAGTAGTTCTTTGGTCGCGCTCGTACAGTAGATCGGCCCCGTGAACCCTTGTTGGACCAGCTTTGGCAGCATGCCTGAATGATCTAAATGCGCGTGGGACAGGATGACCTGATCAATTTCTTTAGGATTGAACTCGAAATGTTCTTCATGCAGTCGATCGACTGCATCGCCGCCTTGATGCATGCCACAGTCGAAAAGGGTGCGACCCAGCGAAGCGGTGCTGAGCAGGTGGCAAGAGCCGGTGACTTCCTGTGCAGCGCCCAAAAACTTGATGGTGGCCATAGTGCTAGTCCTATGAGATCTGAGGAGGTTTTTACGCTAACCCAGCTCAGCCGTGAAACACAATGGCCCTCATCAATTCATACGCTGTGGGGTTGATCTGAGTCAAAAGGGTGCAAATGCTGGCTATGATGCACCGCTTTGGGCTATAATGCTTAGACCTCAAAGCAATAAATATGCGTCTAAGTGCTGTATGTGATTGATCTACTGCGTTCGATAAGACGAATACAGCATAGAGCGCTATACATAACCATCGAAAGAAACCCTTACTGTGATTGATAATATTCAGCTTCGCATGCCGGTCAGTGAAGATGGCATGTCTGTTTTTCAACTCGTCAAACAGTCTCCACCACTCGACCCCAACTCCAGCTACTGCAATCTCCTGCAGTGCACGCACTTTGCTCCGACCTGTGTGGTGGCGGAGCAAGCGGGCGTCATGGTTGGGTTTGTCAGCGCCTATATAGTGCCGCAACGTCCGGACACCTTGTTTGTCTGGCAGGTGGCGGTGGCCGAGCAGGCGCGGGGCTGCCGCCTGGCCTCGCG
>JBFHRI010000244.1:0-4479 GCA_041591755.1 Oleiphilaceae bacterium | reverse complement strand
AGCACGCTAACAAAAAATCCCGAATTCGTTCGGGATTTTTTTTGGCAAGATCATTCCCCGGCATTTTGTAGAGAGCAAGCATGATTCGGTCTTCGATAAAAGTCGGCGCATTGGTCGCCGCAGTGGGCACCTTGAGCGCGTGTGCGACGCTCTATAACGATGCTGGTCACGCGAAGCGCATCCCAATCCCTTTCGCACTTGACTCGCTGTCACCCGAGCATCAGCAATATAGTCTGGCGCGAGGGCTTAAGCTTTTTGGCGAGCAACATGAGGTTTACGCAGATAAAAACTGCTTGATCTTTAGAGTTTCCGAAGACATTGAGCCTAATGCGACCTACTGTTATCGCATCGAGGGCGATCAGTTGGTGCAGGAAAGAACAACTTACAGTTCGAGCATCTACTTGCCGAGCTGGTATGGCACCATTGAGAGTGAAGACCCACCGCGTTGGATCTTGAAGGCCTTGGAAGAGGATCTTGTCAACACGCAATTGCATCACCAATACGCTGACTACCTCAAGCAGGTAACGCCCAGGCTGCGCATACTCGAACCGTTTGGTTTATTGACGCGGGCTGAATTGCAGGCGCTCAAGCGCAGTATGCCCTTGATTGATGTCGTGCCAGAGAAATTTGAAGACTATGCCGACAATCGCTACTACCGCAAACGCTGGGTCAGTAACTTTAAGATGCCGGGGCAGCCGAAGGTTCGGGTGTACTTCGCCAGCCCCTTCTTTGATATCAATGTCGCTAAACTCCATGTGACGGAAAATCCAGAAATCGAAGCGCTGGTACGTGCGGTTGCCTACGACTATTTTCCAGAGAGTTTCGATTTTGCGGATGAGCGCCTGAGTGTGCATCTGCACGACGGTGTGTGGCGTTTGCGTAATCGAGGACAGGCGGATATCCAATTAAGCATGCTGGAAACCCGTTATCACGAGAGTAAGCATCTGATGCTCGACCCGGAAACCACTGATCCCTTGCTAATTCCGGCAGGGAGTGAAATTGTGGTCGATGGACGTAAAGCCCTGACTCGTCATTTTATGTTTCCGAAAGATCGATATGTCGGAATACGTGATTGGCAGCAAAAAGTGCGTGTCTCTGTGCGCATGAAATATCAATTCGACGGACAGGAGTATGTGCTTAAGCGCAGTGAGGAGTATGTGGTAAAGCGCTGACGGCAGTTTTAGCGCGGGATGACAACGGAATCCCAGTGTCGTTCAGCTAGGAGTTTGTAGGTTGGGATGACAAAGGAATCCCAACAGCGTTCAGCTCGGTGCTCGCGGAAGGGGCACCGCGGTGGCGGGTATTGTGATTCGTCCCGGACCCGCTCCTGCCAAGACCAAAAGCAAAATAAGCCACACGATTCGATCCGAATTCCTGTGGCTTCAGGCTGCGCAGTGGCAGCAGTATTTCGTTCTTCTAGTTAGATTAGGCAGGACCCCTGAGGGTCTTGCCTAATGGTCGGCTTAGTGCGCCAACACTTTTTCCAACAGACCCATCGCCGCATTGTAGTGCGCGCGCGCCGTCGGATGAATTTCGTCCCAGAAGTAGAAGGTCGTTACGAATGGGAAGTTGGGCGCTGTAGCGACACACTCAGCATTCGGTGTACCACCTTGGGTGAATACATAGATGCAAGGCGCAGTGGTATTCGTGAAACCCAGTGCTGCAGCATTCTCGATCTGCTCATCGTTGAAGCGACGCAGGTCGAACTCCATCACATCGATATTCATCTCTTGTTCGATGCGCTTGATCGCTTGGCGCAGCTCACGGTTGTAACGCTTAGTCAGATTGGTAGCGATTTTAGGCAGCTTCGCCGCTTTATTGCGTGCACGCTCATCGGGTGCAGCAGCTTGCAGTGCCTGGCTCTTCAATAAGGTTTCCGGAATCTTGCCAATATCAGGTGCATTCACGACCAGAATGTTGCGTGCGCCAGCAGCAATCAGTTTACGGATCTGTGCGGCTTCGCTTTCAACGGACAGGGCGATCGAGTCGCGTGAGTCTTCTACCAATTCTTGACGCTCGGTACCTGAGGCATAGATGTTTTCAATGCGGATTTCTCGCGCGTCACGAATGTCGTTACCGCCAATCATCACAATGTAGAGCGCGTCTTGGGGCGCTTGGCCACGGTGGATTTGCAGGAAGGCATTGACCTGGGTCGGCAGGTTAATGTCTGGAGTTGCTTCATTGCCGTCTTCGTCAATCGCACGCGCGCCGGCGATAGCGTAATTGTTGCCGAAGGGGAGTGCGCCACCCAAGAGGTGATAAGAGTTGGTCAGGGGCAAGCCCAGAACACTGGCGATCACTTCAACGGCGACGGGGCCATTGGTAAAACGCTGCGGGATGTTCGGATCCTGCAGTACCGCTTTCAGGTTGCCTGCGTCTGACAGGCTGTCACCGAAAACGTACATTTTGGTGTAGTTGCCAGCTTGTGCAAGGCCGGCCAACAATAGCGTTAAAAGGAAAGCGAAAGAACGTACTACGACGCGCATGGTTGAGTCCTCAAATTATTGTTTGTGTCGGCACATCTGATGCCGCAGGCAGATTGTCATCCATTTGTTCAAGTAAATCTGTGAACTGGGATTCATTGTTTCGATTTGTTGTTTTTTGTAAGTTGAATTGTAAAAAAGGGGGGATTTATTTCGTAGGTCGGACCTTCAGTCCGACAAAGCCGGCCACTCGGAATCGTCCACCTATCGGTTCAGTGGTCCTCGTTGTAACCGGGGCGAAATTGAGCGTCGAAAGTGAATAATTGCTAGGGTTTATCGCATCAATGCTTTGCCAAGCCCTGATAAATCGCCTCATACTGCTCACACATGACCCGCACCGTGAATTTTTCGAGAAAACGATGACGGCCCTGTTCGCCCAATCGGCGCGCTAGTGCAGGGTCTGCTGCCAATTTCTGCATCGCTTCAGAGAAAGCAGCCGTATCTTCGTTGGGCGTTACCAGGCCGGTTTGCTGGTCAAGCACGATCTCGGGGTTGCCGCCCACGCCGGTCACGATGGCGGGCTTGGCAAAGGCCATCGCTTCGAGCAGTGTCATGGACGTGCCTTCGCTCAATGAGGACAGGAGAAACACATCAATCACCGCAAACCAGGGTTTAGGGTCTACTTTAAACCCGGTAAAGCTTAGATGGTTTCGCAGCTTCAGTGTATCGGTCAGCTGTTCGAGCTGCTGGCGTTCAGGTCCGTCACCGACGATCAGCAGGTGACATTTGGGTTGCCTTTTGAGTGTGTCGGCAAAGGCACGGATCATCATGCTTTGGTTTTTGATCGGATCAAGCCGTGAAATGGTGCCAAATACCAATGTATCAGGGCTCAGGCCCAGCTCCTCGCGGAGCCGCTTCGCCTCTGTAATACACTGTTCGGTTTCGGCGGCCGAGTTTTCGCGAATACCGTTGTAGAGCGTACGTATTTTCCGGCGCGGGAAGTTTTCATACCTGGTGAGGGCTTCCGACGTTGCCGCCGAGATCGCCGTAATGGCGCCGGTAAAGAGGCTTAGCATCGGGTTGAGCAAGTAGCGCTTCCATTTATAGCTGTCGGGATAAAAACGACCATGTTCGGTGAAGACCACTTTACTGGACGTACCCATCGAGGCAAATAAACCGTACACGTAAGGGGTGTATTGATGGCAATGCACAATGTCGAAGGCGTGTTTGCGTAACAGAGATCTTAGGTCGTGAATCAGCGTCCGATCGAAGCCTCCACCGCGTTTTAGGACATGAAAAACAAAGCCTTTTTCTTGCAGCTTTTGCCCCAGCTCGCCGACCTTGCCATCAATACAACAAATGGCAACGTCGAAACGGTTCGGGTCGGTATTTTCGACCAGCTGTCGAATCACTTGCTCGGTTCCGGCAATCGCCATATCGAAGGTGAGGTGCAGAATTTTTAGCTTAGGCATGGTGAGTATCGGTTGGTTAAGAAGTCGCGCTATGAATATGCAGGCAGACTATAGCCTAATTTGATGTCCACTGGACAGGCGCAGCGGATATTGGGCCTTCGCTTTGCCTAGTGCAATCTGCTACGCTTCGGCGCATCCCCGTGTTGATGCGATAACAGAATGATTACTATCCCTTTTTCCTTGTCTAACGCCAGTGCTTTTGCGCGCATTGAAGAAATATTGCAGTTTGGGGTGCCGTGTCCGCGCGGTTTGCTTTCTGAGGTCACCGAGGCTTGTGTGGTTGATAGTGGCTCGCAGACCGCGTTCGCTGCGGCGATTGCGGTGAGTGCGCGCTGGCCGGATCAGTCGGTTAAATGGCTCTTGGTGGTGAGCCGCGTCAATGTTGCGGCGCAATCAGATGCACGCTTTGAATTGCGACTGGGGCAGTCCGTATCGAGTGAGGCGCCACAACTGCAGGAAGTCGGACAAGGCTATCGCATCGAAACTGGCGGACGTCGTCTTGATGTCGCCTGTGATAAACGCTTTCCATTCTTGAGTGAGGGGCTGGTGGGGTTTACCGAACTGCAGCTGGCGAATGGCAAGGT
>JBFHRI010000243.1:0-4480 GCA_041591755.1 Oleiphilaceae bacterium | reverse complement strand
CGAAATCAACCTTCGCACCACCCCAAACTTCAGCACAAACCTTGGTCAGCGCTGCAGTCAGTGTTGTTTTGCCGTGGTCAACGTGCCCAATGGTGCCAACGTTAACGTGCGGCTTACTACGTTCAAATTTTTCTTTTGCCATTCGGACATCTCCTCAAGATACGCCTCTCGACAGTAATTCCTGCCAGCGTAGACCACGCAAATTACACAAAAACTGGAGCTCATAGCCGGAATTGAACCGGTGACCTCTACCTTACCAAGGTAGCGCTCTACCAGCTGAGCTATATGAGCATCGAAAATCTTCTGGAGCGGGCAGCGGGAATCGAACCCGCGTCATCAGCTTGGAAGGCTGAGGTAATAGCCACTATACGATGCCCGCAAAGAATAATGGTGGAGGGGGGTGGATTCGAACCACCGAAGCTTTCGCGTCAGATTTACAGTCTGATCCCTTTGGCCGCTCGGGAACCCCTCCAAGCGAGAACCGAATTTTTCGACTCTCCTCACCCGAAAAAGAAGTGGAGCTGGTGGACGGAATCGAACCCCCGACCTGCTGATTACAAGTCAGCTGCTCTACCAACTGAGCTACACCAGCCCTGAGCCTCTTTTTGAGAGGCCGCTATACTAAGGCAAGGTTTTTTCAGATGCAACACTTTTACAAAAAATTTGACGTGTCTCCGGACGCTTGGGATTCGCCGCCATCACGCGCTCTATTTTTTCTTTATTTTCAGCATGATAAGGGCTTGACACATAGACCCAATATTCGTCTTTTTGACGCGGCATCGCGTCCATTTGTACCGCAAAGCCCTGACGCTGTAATTCTTCCTGTCGCGCCTTGGCTAACTCGATCGTTTCATAGAGCCCAAGCGAGATCGCATTCTCCAACTTGCCGCTGGAAATCAGGTAGCTATCAACAATATTTAGCGCATGAAACTCGCGCAGATGATGCATCGCTTGCTGCTGACTTTTCAGCGGACCGAAATACACCATATAAGCCGGCGACAGGGCGAGCTGCTGGACCACCTCTTCAGAAGCGATTCCTGCCCAATTAAATTGTCGATGCCAGTAAGTCGCCAACTCTTTCTTGGGCAATGGCCCCAACAACAAGCACTGTGCCGGCGCTCCCGACTGCTCAACAGCATGCCTCGCCACATATTCTTTCAGAAACTCAAGCCTGTTAACGCCAGGACGCTCTATATATTGTTCCGGCATCACCTTGGAGCGCTGCACCACCCATTGCATGGCAAACACCAGCAAATTCAACGACAGCAGTGCGATCAAATACAATTTCATGCGCGCCCCACACTCTCCCTTCTATATATAGTCATAAACTGCACCCCATAGATATGAGCGACTCTGACTGCCGCATACACCTTTGTCGCATCATCCCATTCAGGTACACACATACTGCAATCCCTCAAACACTAAATCAGGACAATACTCTGCCTGCAGACCCACTCGACGCATCAAGCGCTCACCGTCCCCACCCGCGAAGACCAAGCACGCAATTCCATGCTGCGCCGCGATCCTCTCAAGCTGCTGCGCCAAACCTGCAAGCAACAGCCCCAGCCCGGCTTCGATGCAGGCCTGCGTGGATGCTCCCGGCAACGCCTCCTCAGCAACATCCGAAACCGCCGGCAGTTGCGCCGTGCCACGCGCCAGCACCGTGCGCAACAAAGGCAAGCCGGGCAAGATGTACCCTCCCAGATGCTCGCCACCCTGCTGCACCAAATCGATCGTAATCGCGCTACCTGCATCGACCACCATGACCCCGCCTTGCACACGGTGCCAGGCAGCCACCATTGCCAATGCGCGATCCACGCCGAGCCGCTCGATTTGGGCATAGGCAAAACGCAGCCCGGCCCAAGATGCCTGAACGCGCGCCACACGAAACTCCAGCTGCGGCGCCACGCGTGCGATGCTGGCCCGCAAACGCTCAATGCGCGGTTCACCGGCCACGCAGGCCACCCAAACCGAATTCAAACTTGACCAACAAGCGATCTCGCCCAGCCAGGCTTCATCGGCTGCGAGTGTCTCGGAACGCCCGCGCTGGACAACATTGCCGTCGCTCAGCAAACGCCACTTGAGCCCCGTATTCCCTATGTCGACCTCAAGAATGCTTTGGCCGGACACTGAGCTCACCTGCATTTAAACTTTCCAAACGACCATCCGCCAGGCGCAACAACAAAGCGCCCGCGGCATCAATTCCTTCAGCCACACCTTGCAAACGCCCCCCATCTACTAACACCGCGCGCTCTCGCAATACATCATAGTGTCGCCACTCATCGATGAAGGTCGCAAAACCACCACCTTTATACTCGTCCAACACAAGGATCAACTCTTGCAAAAGCAAACTGGCCAGGTGATTACGCGAAACCGGCTGTAACTCATTCAAACTGATCCAGGGCTGATCGATTTGAACCCCCTGCTGCGCTGTCATGCTCACATTCACACCCAGGCCCACCACGACACGCCAAGCCGTGGTGGCTTCGCCCTGCAATTCCACCAGCACACCGGCGACCTTACGCTCATCGATCCACACATCATTGGGCCATTTTAAGCCCGCGCCCTGAATCCCGAGCTTTTGCAGTGCCCGCACGATCGCCACCCCGACCACCAAACTCAAACCACTCAGCGCTTCGACCCCGCCCGATAGTTCAAAGCCGAGACTCATATAAATGTTGCGGGCAAAGGGGCTTTGCCAGGTGCGGCCGCGTCGACCCCGGCCCGCGGTTTGCTGTTCGGCTAATAGCGCAAGAAACGGTGGTGCAGAGGCTGGCCGGGACAGCCACCGTGCGTTGACCTGAGTATTGGTCGAATCAATACTTTGCTCCACCTGCAAGACCAGTCGAGCGCGCAGCGACTCCGGCAATGCGTCAAGAATTTGGTCGGCATCGAAGAGATCGAGTGCTTCTTTCAGGCGATAGCCCTTGCCTTTGACACTCTCCAGCGCCAGCCCCAAAGACTCAAGCTTGCCCAAGGCTTTCCATACCGCCGTGCGACTGACACCCAGAATTTCCCCCAGCTCCGAACCTGAGTGAAAGGCTCCATCTGCCAAGCGTCGCAACAGCGCCAAGGGAATCATCAGTGCATTCCTTTAAAGTGGTAATCGGGTATGAGAAGGACAAATTTAGCCTGGGTGCATCCTGCCACCCCCAAAGCGCAAAGACAATGCCGCGAGATGACATGCAGGCTGATATCTTTTTTTAACGCAGACCATCGAGCAAGGCCGAGAGTGTTTGACGACCTTTGGCCTGCGCACGCTCTACGTCTTTCTCCTGACCACCTTCCCATTGCAAGTCATCTGAGGGCAGTTCATCGAGAAAGCGACTGGGAATGGTTTCAATCTTTTCGCCAAATTGTTTGCGTGACGCCGCATACGTTAAAGCCAATGTGCGTTGCGCGCGCGTGATCCCCACATACATCAGACGCCGCTCTTCTTCGATATTGTCTTCTTCGATACTCGTACGATGCGGGAGCAACTCTTCTTCCAAGCCCATAATAAACACATGAGGGAATTCCAGCCCCTTGGAAGCATGCAAGGTTAGCAGGTGCACTTTATCGCTATCATCTTCTTCCGCCTGCTGCTCCAACATATCGCGCAGCACTAGCCGGCTAATGGCCGTCTGCAGCGTATGCTCTTCTTCGGTACCGCGATCATCCTCCAACATACGCTGCAGGGACGAAACCAGAATCCAAACGTTTTCCATGCGACGCTCGGCCTGCTTCGGCGTATTGGCGTTCTGATACAACCATTGATCATATTCGATATCAGTGAAAAGCTGCTTAATGACCGGAATGGGTGATTCGCGCTCACAACGCTCCGCCGTTTTTTCGATCGCCTGGCAAAAGCGTCGCAAACGCTCTAGAGGCTTACCCGCAAGCACCTGCTCCAAGCCAACTTCACTGGCCGCCTGATATAAACTGATTTGCCGCTCACCGGCATAGTTGCCCAGCTTTTCGAGGGTACTTGGCCCAATTTCGCGGCGCGGCACATTGACGACGCGTAAAAACGCGGCGTCGTCTTCCGGGTTCGCCAGAAGCCGCAAATAGGCCATCGCATCCTTGATCTCATTTTTGGAGAAAAACGAGGTACCTCCCGAAATGCGATAGGGAATCTGAAAAGCCTGCAGTTTAATTTCGAGCAAGCGCGATTGATGATTCCCGCGATAGAGCACCGCAAAGTCTTTAAAATCGAGGCTCTTTTTTAGCTTTAAGTCGAGGATTTCGGCCGCCACCTGTTCCGCTTCGGCATCCTCGTTGCGACATTCGATGACGCGAATCCGCTCACCATCACCCAGTTCGCTCCACAAGGCTTTTTCGAACACGTGCGGGTTGTTGGCGATTAATACGTTGGCGGCGCGCAAAATCAATGCAGTCGAACGATAGTTTTGCTCCAGCTTGATCAGCTTGAGGCCGGTATAGTCCTTTTCCAGTCGCGCCAGATTTTCCGGCCGCGCACCGCGCCAGGCGTAGATCGACT
>JBFHRI010000242.1:0-4497 GCA_041591755.1 Oleiphilaceae bacterium | reverse complement strand
GGCTTGCGGAACACGTCAGAGGCGGGCAGGCCCAGCGCTTCACGCGCTTTACCGGTCAGGCCACGACCGATGATCAGCGGAATACGGCCGCCGGCTTGCACTTCGTCCAAAATTACGTCGGACTTGAGTTTGAACTCAGACAATACTTTACCGTCTTCAGACAGAATCTTGCCTTCATATGGGCGAATATCAATCACGTCGCCCATATTCAACTCGTCGACCGGTGCTTCGAACACCAGTGCGCCCGCGTCTTCCATGGTGTTGAAGAAAATCGGCGCGACTTTGCTGCCGATACACACGCCACCGCTACGCTTGTTGGGCACGCCGGGCACATCATCACCGAAGAACCACAGCACGGAGTTAGTGGCCGACTTACGTGAAGAACCGGTACCGACAACGTCGCCCACGAAGGCAACAGGCAGACCTTTAGACTTGATTTCTTCGATCTGCTTCATCGGGCCGACGGTGCCCGGTACATCGGGGTTCAGACCGTCGCGCTTCATTTTGTAAGCCGCCAAGGCATGCAGCGGGATGTCAGGACGTGACCAGGCATCCGGCGCGGGGCTCAGATCGTCGGTGTTGGTTTCGCCGGTGACCTTGAATACGATCATTTTAGTGCTTTCAGGCACTTTCTTACGCTTGGTGAACCACTCGGCATTGGCCCAGGATTCAATCACCGCTTTAGCGTGTGCGTTGCCGTTGTCCATACGCTCTTTCACATCGTGGAAAGAATCGAACATCAGCAGCGTGTGCTTGAGTTCGTTAGCGGCCAGTGGCGCCAGTGCGGCGTCGTCGAGCAGAGACACCAGCGTGGCAATATTGTAGCCACCCTGCATCATGCCCAGCAGGGCCACAGCTTTTTCTTTGCTGACCAGCGGTGAGCTGGCTTCGCCCTTGACGATCGCAGTCAGGAAACCTGCTTTAACATAAGCCGCTTCGTCAACGCCCGGAGGAATGCGGTTTTCCAGCAGATCCAGCAGCGTGGCCTCTTCACCCTTGGGTGGATTCTTCAGCAGTTCCACCAGCTGAGCGGTTTGATCAGCGCTCAGTGGCTTTGGTGGGATATTCTGTTCGGCACGTTCAGCGACGTGTGCGCGGTAGGCTTCTAGCACTTTATCATCCTCATCAGTTGAACTCTGGTGTGGCAACGCCAGGCCCTGCTCAGGGCGTGTGGTCCCTGTGGCTCAGGTTGCAGACAGCGGTTTGGGCCGGTGCTGTGGTGTTTTCACCAGTTCGGAAACATGGGGCGGCAAACCAATTGCCGGGGGTGAGGCAGGAAATCATGGCAACACCCCGACAGACCCACGATTTTCGGCCGGTATTCTAGTGGATAAGTGCCTGAATGTTAATCTGGCCGGGCGATTTTCATTATTCATTATGTAAATGGTGATAGGCGAACAGGTTTCTGCTCTTTATAATTTGCCCGCGCGCACGCTCCCGGTCCGCCACCCATTCACCCGAATTGCACCGCACGTTGTAGAGGCTCGCCATGTCGGCGTTAGACGAAATCGTTGATTTTCTTGGATGTTCCACGCCAGATGCCTGGTTGGAGGCCGCTCTGGCGCAGCAAGACGTGATGCTGATTGATCATGCACATTGCGAAAAAAAAGCCGCGATGAGTGCGCTGAACATGATGCATCGTTACCCAGAAAACCCGCAACTGCTGCAGAAAATGTCCCGTTTGGCGCGGGAAGAGCTAAGGCATTTCGAGCAGGTGCTGAAGATTATCGACAAACGTCAGCTGCGTTTCTCCCATTTGACGGCCTCAAGATATGCCACTGGTCTGCGTGAACAGGTACGCAAGCAAGAGCCGGGGCGGGTGGTTGATCTGTTGATCGTCGGCGCTTTTATCGAGGCGCGTTCGTGCGAGCGCTTTGCGCGCATTGCCCCGCTACTGGACGAGGAGTTGGGCAAATTCTATCAGTCGTTGTTGGAATCCGAAGCGCGCCATTATCAGGACTATCTCAAGTTGGCGAGAGACTATGCCCAGGAGGACCTGGCTGAGCGGATTGAGACGTTTCGCTTGCTCGAGAATGCGCTGATACAAAGCCCGGATACGCAGTTCCGCTTTCATAGCGGTTGTCCTGAGAGCGCTGCGTTGAAGCAAGCGTAAGCCGTGCTGCGTGGTTTGGTAAATGCGCCCCAAACGTCGCTGCATGACCTTGACCTGCCTTATGGTTTGTTGCCCTGTCTTGCTGCTATGATGCAGCTTCCCCCTTGCTGTGATTGAACGTAGTCCTTGATGGTCTGAGAGCCTCGGAAAGCAGGAGATCCAGATGCTTCGCTTATATCAAAAGGCCCACTGGTCGCTCAGTTTGTCGATCTCGGTGTTCTTGTTGCTGGATGTATCGGTCCTGGCGGCCAATTTCTGGCTGTCCCACCAAATCGATCGCGATGCCACCGCCATCAACTTGGCAGGTCGTCAACGCATGTTGTCGCAGGATATGGCGAAAACCGTGCTCACCTTGCGTAATTACGGCTTGACTGAGCAGGAGCGTGCGCCACTTAGCGCTCAGTTGCTTGCGTCCTATGCTTTGTTTAACGACACATTGGAGGCGTTTGAGCGTGGCGGCGAGGTTCTGAATACTCAAGGCAACTTGGTGAGTGTGGGGCCGCTGAACAGCAGCAAAGCGCGACAGCTGTTAGGCGAGGCTAAAAGCGAGTGGCCGCGTTGGCAGACGCTGTTTAGTCAATATGCCCAGGCCGATCCGCTGACCCAGCGACGCCTACTGGCCCAGTTAGAGCGGTATGCGCTAGACGCCAATACCCGTTTGCTGGGCGTTATGAATCGCTTAACGACAACATTGGAACACGAAGCGCAGGAAAAAACGGCTGCCATTCGTCTCTTTCAGAGCATGGCCATGTTACTAGCCTTGCTAAATTTTGCGGTCATTATCATGCTGTTTTACCGGCATATAGAAGCGGTTCGCCGCAATAACCGTTTTCTCGACAAAATTATCGACAAAATCGATTCCAGCGTACTCATTCATCGGAAGGATGGCCAGATCCTTTCCTGCAACGAGCCGGCATGCCAACTCTTCGGAACCGACAGTGCATTATTGGAGAAGCTGAACATTAATGACATCCTGCAGTTACACAACGGCGAGTTAATGGGCTTGCGGCGAAGTGGCGGGTTGGATTTTTATGCCGAGGTGCAAACGTCAGCCCTAGAGGGCGTCGGCGCAGACGTCTGCATTAGTACCGTACATGATGTGACGGGCCAGAAGGAGCTGCAAACCTCATTGCATCACAAGGCTTATCACGATCCTTTGACCGAACTCCCCAATCGACTGTTGATTTTCGATCGCCTGAACTCGGCAATTGCTCGGGCTCGACGCTATGGCGAGCGTTTCACCTTGTTCTTTATTGACCTGGATGGATTCAAGGCGGTCAATGATGGATATGGCCATGAAATCGGTGATGCCTTGTTGCTGGAAGTGACGGCGTGCCTCAAGCGCTGTATTCGAGAAACCGACACCTTAGGACGCCTGGGCGGCGACGAGTTTGTGATGATCCTGTCTCACGTGGCGCGAGAGGACAATGCCATCCAAGTGGCCCGCAAAGTGATTCAACGCATTAGTGAGATTAAGCAGGTCAGAGGCCTGCCGATCACGATCAGTGCCAGTGTCGGCGTGGCCATGTTTCCGGAGCATGGAAATGGTGCCTCGGCGCTAATGAAGCAGGCTGATCAAGCCATGTATCTGGCCAAGAAGAACGGCAAGAATGGCTTCCGTGTGGCGGAGGTGCAGGACGAGTTGATCAGTATTGAGGATTAGTCCTTAGACTTCGACGACTTCCTGCTCCAGTAGTCCGTCCTGTGGCGGGCAGTGATATTCAGCAATAACCTTGTCTTCTGTGACGCTTTGCAGATGCACGTCGAAGCCCCAAAGGCGGTGAATGTGTTTTAACACTTCTTCGGTATCCTCACCCAACGGGATGCGATTGTGTGGGATGTGTCGGAGATTGAGGGCGCGATCGCCACGAAGATTGACGTCCCAGACCTGGATATTCGGCTCTCGAATACTCAGATTGTACTGTTTTGACAACTGCTCTCGTACAAAACGATAGCCATTCTCGTCATGAATGCCGGTGACCTCGTATTCTTCTTCCTGCTCATCGTCCCTGATCGCAAACAATTTAAAGTCGCGAATGACCTTGGGGGAGAGGAATTGCAGAATAAAACTTTCATCCTTGAAGTTGCGCATGGCAAAGTCGAGCGTCTTGATCCAGTCGGAGCCCGCGATATCTGGGAACCACTGGCGATCTTCCTCGGTGGGATGTTCACAGATGCGACGCAGGTCCTGGAACATCGCAAAGCCTAGGGCATAGGGGTTGATGCCACTGTACCATTTGCTGTCGAACTGCGGCTGATAAATCACCGCGGTGTGGGATTTCAAAAATTCGATCATGAAGCCATCATCGACACGACCACGATTATAAAGCTCGTTGATCAGGGTGTAGTGCCAGAAGGTCGCCCAGCCCTCATTCATCACCTGG
>JBFHRI010000241.1:0-4542 GCA_041591755.1 Oleiphilaceae bacterium | reverse complement strand
TCCTCAACATCTATCCTATTGTCGGCACCGAGAGGGGGTGGGGACTGGATGTGTCGCACAGTATTCAGCGCAAACGCGCGCTTGACCTGGCCAGGGAGACGCGCGAACCGGCCGCTACGGAGCCCGTAATCCTCGCTCAGGAGACTGAACAGCTGTTGTCGTTTATCGGTTACTTTCCTGTGTATCAACAGGCGCAGCGGCTGGGGATGGTGTCTGGCATCTTCCGGGTAGGTGAAATCGTAGAAGACGTGCTTTCTCTTGCTGCAGATAAGGGGTTTTCGATTGCCGTTGTCGATGTTGAGGAAGACAAACGGACAACCTTGGTCCCGCTGCAGCGTTCCGCAAATAGCATGTATGGGGGGCATCGCTCAGAGTTTAATTATGCGGGCCGCACGCTTGAACTCGATATCTTTCCGAATGACCAATTTGTGCTGACCGGTAAAGATTGGATCAGTTGGGCGGTGCTGACCGTCGGCGCGCTGATCTCGACCCTGCTGCAGTCATTAACCCTGATGTTCACAGGTCAGGCGGGACACATTCAGCGAGAGGTGGAGGCTAAGACGCGAGCCCTTAAGGAGGCTGCAACGCATGCTGAACAGGCCAACAAAGCTAAAACTAATTTTCTTGCGAATATGAGTCATGAAATTAGAACGCCATTGAGCGCAATTATTGGCTTGCTGCGTATTTGCGATGATCTGAATACCCAGACGGAGGTGCGGCGGCATTTGCGTAACGCCCAACTGGCCTCACAGACCTTGTTATCGCTGATCAATCACACGCTTGATTACAATAAAATCGAGGCTGGGCGGCTCGAACTCGAGCACGAGCCCTTCGACCTGCGCCAGCTGTTGCAGAAAATGCAGGCCATTTTCTCGGCGCAGGCGATGCAGCAAGGTATCGTTTTTGAGGTCAGAATCGATGATTCTTTGCCGCAAATGCTCTGCGGGGATGTATTACGTTTGGAGCAGGTGCTACTCAACCTGTGCGGTAATGCGTTTAAATTTACCGCGCAAGGGCGCGTGCTTTTGCAGGTTTCGGTGTATGAACACCTGCGTGATAAAGCGGGCCTGGAATTTCGTGTCGAAGACACGGGAATCGGCATTCCTGCGGAACAACAGAAGCGGCTGTTCGAGCCTTTTCGACAGGCGGACAGCTCGACCACGCGCAAGTATGGAGGCACCGGATTAGGCTTGGTGATTATCAAGCAATTGATCGACATGATGGAAGGTACATTGTCTCTAGTCAGTGAGCCGCAGCAGGGCAGTGTTTTTACCGTACGGATAGCGTTTTCGGTTGATGATCCTGAGCGGTGCTTTACCCACTTGGATGATGTGAGCGAAGCCGAGTCGACAGTGCCGCAGAGTTCAGGCGAGGCGCTATCGCCCGCACTTGAGTCTGCGCTTGTCGAGGGGGCGCAAGCGCAAGCGAATGGACCGCTGCAGGGGCGACGTATTCTGGTTGCCGAAGATATGGAGATGAATCAGATCATCGCGGAGTTTTTATTAGCAAACTTGGGGGCGCAGGTGGCGCTGGTCAACAATGGCTTGGCCGCTGTAGAAAAGATTGCCAGCGGTGAGCACTTCGATCTAATTTTGATGGATTTGCAAATGCCTGAATTGGATGGGTTAGAAGCGACGCGTCGGATTAGGCAGCTTCCCGCAGGCGCGAGCCTACCCATTATCGCGATGACGGCTAACGCGATGAGTACGGACATTGAAGCCTGTCGCGAGGCAGGAATGAACGGACATATTGCTAAGCCGATCGAACCGGACGACTTGTTACGCAAGATACAAGCCTGTGTCTAGGGCCTGTGGAAGTCAAATTTGAAACTTCAACAGGCCCTAGTTCTTGTAACAGTCTTTTTACGTGATGAATATTCGTAGTAAGCCTTGAGCGGTGGCAGCGTTCTGCGAATAATGTGATCGCCACGCGCAGTAAGGATGGCCTAAGTAGCGCCTCGAATAAGACGCTAAATCAAATGATTGAACAAGGAGCAAGACTATGAATGACACCACAAGACGGACATTTATCAAGGGGGCAGCGCTAACCGGTGCGGCCTTGGCTTCAGCAGTAGTGACGTCGGCCGCAGCGAGTAGTGAGAAGAAGCAAAGCCCTCGCGTATACAGTGCCGCCGACGAAGGGCAATATGCAGGCAAGAGCGGCAGTCATGCCCCGGTTATTTCCATCGCGGGCTCAAAGGTCACCATTACGACCAATCATGTGATGACACCCGAACACTATATTTCTTTGCATGCATTAAGTGGTGCCGCGCGTTATTTTGGCGCATATGAGTTTGGCATCAAGGATTTAGGTGAAGGCAAAGTCGCGGTGTCTACCTACGACATTGGCGACTATAAGGGGCCCTTGAAAGCGATTAGCGTGTGCAATTTGCACGATATTTGGATGGCTGAGGCCAGCGCCTGAGTCAACTAGGCAAGCCACATGGCTTGCCTATTTTAGGCTTCCCAATCTTAGCGTTGGCAGGCTTTTATTCACTTTCGTTTAAGTAGCGGGCTATGGGCGCGGGCAAGCCCAGCTGCCTGATTTGATCTCGCGTTTTCCAATGCAGGGCAGAACTTTCACTAATCTGTGATGCGTCATAAGTGACGCGCAGGCACTGGGGAATCAGTTGCAGCTTAAAGTGACTGAATACATGGTTGAAGCTCGCGGCTTGCTGGTGCTCACGAATCGAAACGCCGAAGCGCTGCTGGCAAATATGTTCCAACTCGTGCGCCTGTGCAACGGACAATTCTGGCAGGCTATATAGCCCGCCCCAAATGCCTGTGGGAGGCCTCTTTTCCAACAGTATTTGGCCTGCTTCGTTTTCCATGTGCAAGAGCAGCGTTTGGCGCAGTGGAATGGATTTTTTTGGCTTGGCGACCGGCCATTCCTGTTGGCGGCCGAGCTGTGCAGCGCGACAGTGAGTCTGCATTGGGCACGCGCTGCATTGGGGGTTGCTGCGACGGCATAAGGTGGCACCCAGATCCATGATGGCTTGCGTATAGTCGGCGATACGATGGCTTGGCGTGAGCTCTTCGGCACGTTGCCACAGGCGTTTTTCGGTTGCCCGCTCGCCGGACCACGTATCGATGCCATCGAAGCGACAGAGCACACGTTTGACATTACCGTCGAGAATCGGCGCGCGTTGTTGGTAGGCAATACTCAGTATGGCTCCGGCCGTAGAGCGGCCAATGCCGGGAAGTTCACTCAGCGCAGCAAGCGAGCGCGGAAACTTTCCATCCAGCTCGCCGTGAATATGCCGGGCGCACTTGTGAAGATTGCGTGCTCTGGCGTAATAGCCTAACCCCGCCCAATGCTCCAGCACTGCATCTTCAGGCGCGGTCGCCAAAGCGGCGAGATCGGGAAAGCGCTGCATGAAACGTTGGTAGTAGCCAATGACGGAGGCGACCTGCGTTTGCTGCAACATGATCTCCGAGACCCAGACCCGATAAGGGGTTTTATCCTGTTGCCAGGGGAGATCTTTACGCCCATGCTGGTCGAACCAGGTTAACAACGCTGCCGCGAAATCAAAAGCCATCAAAATATCTTCTTCAGCAGGCCCTTCACCGCATCCTTGGATTGGTTCTCTTCGCCACCCAAGTGTTTGTCGAGAACTTTATCCAGCTCTTTGGTCGCTTTGCGCTTGGCTTCAGCCTTCGCCAGCTCTTTTGCCATGTCGCCCAATTTGCTCTTGTCGGGTAGGCAGAATTTGGCGTCGATACCATTCAAGTCACCCTTGCAACGAATAGGAATGCCAACATTGGCAAACTTATCGTTGTAGCGACACGCTTCATGTCCGAGATCGCCCAGAATGTAGGTGGTCAGGCCATAATCAACATACATGCGGTTAAGGTCGATATTCCCCTCACCGTTCAAACGTAACTTGGCGGCTTTAATTTCAGCGGTATTGTCGATGCTCAGGCCTTTCATCTTCACTTGGCCGCGTAACTCTTCAAAGTCGGTTTCTTGCGGCCATTTGCTGGTGCTGATGCTCTCGCCGTTCACCAAGGCAATACCTTCGCAGGTCAAGGCTGACGCATTGCCGCCGGTGACTTTGCCATCCAGCATGGCGAAGTCGCTTTGCAGCTGCAGATTGTCTGCCAGCGTTTTGATACTGCGCCCCTCCGTGCTGAGTTGAGTGTTGAGCTGTGTTTTGCCTTGTAAGGCAAACTTGTGAATGTACTCACCCAAGTCCATATCGGCACTGATATTGGTGGCATTTTGCTTGAGATCAACTTTGAGCACTTCGCCTCGGGCGTCGGCAGAACCTTGCAATGCGACAGAGCCTCCCAATAAGTTGGCAGAAACGTTTTCTACTTTAATCAGCCCTTTTTTGCCCTTTAGTTTCACGTTGATGGCGTTAGCGGCAATCGTTTTGAACTGCGCTTTGGCGATATTGAGGTCCGCGTCTAGATTGATTTGACGCAGGGGTGCCAGATCCAGGGGATCATTGGGCAGCTCAAGTTTGATAGGTTCTTTGCTGGCTGTTTTGGGGCTTGCTTGCGCTGAGGCTGCCTGAGCCTCTGCTTGCGGTGGCAGGTA
>JBFHRI010000240.1:0-4549 GCA_041591755.1 Oleiphilaceae bacterium | reverse complement strand
GGCATGAGCAAGATGTCCAAGTCGAAAAACAACGGCATCGACCCGCAAACCATTATCGACCGCTTCGGCGCAGATACCGTACGCCTCTTTATCATGTTTGCGGCGCCGCCGGAACAATCCTTGGAATGGTCAGACAGCGCCGTCGCTGGGGCTAACCGCTTCCTGAAAAAGCTTTGGACCGCCGTGTATAGCCACGTCACGCATGGCCAGCCGGCCGCGCTGGATGTTGCCAGCCTCAGCGAAGCGCAAAAAGCTCTGCGACGTAAAACACATGAAACCATTCAAAAGGTTAGCGACGACGTTAGCCGCCGCCTGACCTTTAATACCGCCATCGCCGCGGTGATGGAGCTGATGAACGCCGTTACCCGCTTCGAAGATACTTCAGCACAAGGCCTGGCGGTCACCCAGGAAGCACTCGAAACGGCCACCCTGCTCTTAGCGCCAATTACTCCGCATATCTCGCATACCCTGTGGCAGGCACTGGGGCACAACGAGGCGGTGGTCAGTGTGCCCTGGCCGACACTTGATGCTAGCGCACTGGTGAAAGCGAGCCTTGAGGTGGTCATTCAGGTAAATGGTAAGCTGCGCGGTAAGCTTGAAGTTCCGGTCGATATCGATAAAGAATCTGTTGAAAAATTGGCCTTACAAGAAGAGAACGTAATGCGTTTTACCGAGGGGCTGAGTATTCGCAAGGTGATATATGTGCCTGGTAAATTGCTTAACATTGTCGCCAATTAAGCGACGAATTCGGCATTAGGAGCCACTATGACCCAATCTACCCGCGCATGTCACTCAGCTCGAATTTGGCTGATATTGAGTCTGATCGCGCTACTGTGCGGGTGTGGATTTCAATTGCGCAGCCAAGATGTGAAGCCGCTTGCAGGGCATCACATCATGCTAACGTGCGCCGCTGCGCAGCATTGGCATTTGTGCACGAGTTTGCGCCGCGAACTTGAAGCTGCTGGCGTCACTTTAAGTGACTCAGGACCACTTAAACTGAGCGTCGGAAACGCACGCACCGAGCAAAGGGCGCTGGCCTTGACCCTAAACGCTGATACTGCGGAGTATCTCGTGAAGCTTAGTGTCGACGTGTCCTTCAGCAATGGCCAGCCGGAGCAAGAGTCGGTAACAGCCACACTGAGCGGCAGTCACACCGTAAGAAGTCGCGATGTCGCTGCCATGAAACAAGGTGCTGAAATGAATGCAATACATTCGGCCATTCAACTACAGCTAGCCCGTGACATCGCCAACTGGCTCGCGTTCCAGTTGCCCATTTTTTCGAGCACCGTAGCCGCCAATGAAACTCAAGGCTGAAGAACTCTCGGCAGCATTACAAAAGCCACTGCCACCGGTCTGGCTAATTAGTGGGGATGAGCCCTTGCTGGTACAGGAGTGCATGGATGCCTTGCGCCAAACAGCCAAAGCTCAGGGGTACCTGGAGCGCGTGATACTTGAGGTCGATCGCTCTTTCGACTGGCAAATGCTCAAAAATGAAGCCGACACCCTCTCGCTGTTCGCGGAACAAAAACTCACCGAGTTACGCCTTGGCTCTGCCAAGCCTGGGACACCGGGCAGTAAAGCAATTATTGACTACTGCGAGCACCTGCCTCCTGATACACTGCTGCTGATCGAAAGCGCCAAACTGGACAGCAGCACCTTAAAAAGTAAGTGGATACAAGCCATCGAAAAGGCGGGAGTCCTGATTCAGGTCTGGCCAGTCAGTATCAACGATATGCCACGCTGGCTCGAACAGCGCGCGCGTCGCATGAAGCTGCGCTTAGCGCCCGAATGCATTGCGCTACTGAGTCATCGCCTTGAAGGAAACTTGTTAGCCGCCAGCCAGGAACTGGAAAAACTAAAGCTTTTGCATGGCGATGAATCCATTAGCCCCGAAATGATTCAAAGTGAAGTCGCCGACTCTTCGCGCTACGACGTATTTGATCTAACCGATGCATGTATTCTAGGCAATGCACAACACGCCATAAAGATTCTGCAACAGCTGCAACATGAAGGTATTGATGCGATTCGGATCTTATGGGCCCTGAGCCGTGAAATTCGACTCTTGGCAGGACTGGCGCATGCAGCCGTCAAATCCCTTCCAGAGGCATCGCTGATGCAAAAATACCGCGTACTACCGAGACGGCAGCCTGCGCTCAGATCCGCGGCAAAGCGCCTCTCTCTCAACACATTTAACCAACTTCTCATCACATGCAAAACGGCAGACGACGCAATTAAAGGGATTGAACGACACAAAGATGTTTGGAGTTTACTCGACGAAGTTGTCGTCACACTCGCCAGCGGAAAAGCGCTTTCTAACTGAAAAGCACTGCTTCAAGCGCGCAGCGCTGAAACCGACTATTTGCAAATCCGTTCACATTCCTGATCAAAACATGAATTATTTTTCAATTTTTTAACGATTCCTCACTTGACGGAAATCGCATAAACTAATCTGTGCTATGGTTTGAATGTTGTTACGTCATTCTCATATCGCTGGATAATCAAGCCAGTCTATGTTGATGCCGTGTTGCAAACGGAATGCAAAGTCGATCGCGTTCATCACAATCATGAACGTTTGAACGAGGGTTCGAAGTAGAACAATCGAGGGTTAGATCACACGATGTTAAATAGACGCTACCGCAAGATCGCTAAATTTGGGCTAGTACTAGGCCTGTTGCTGCCAACAAGCACCGTGATGGCAGAGAGCGAAGTCGATCAAGTGCTGAAACGAAATTTTTGGAACGGACTCTACCAAAACGGTGGGCGTACCTTTTACTGCGATAAATCTTTTAGAAACAAATCCGCCCTCTTGGTAGAGAGCTATATCTACGCAAAAAGCTGGGTTCGTGATCATCTTAATTGCGGTACGATGCGCGAATGTGAGCGCAGTAATTCAACATTCATTGAAATAGTTTCAGATCTCCACAACATCGTCCCGGCGACCTTGCAGCAGGAGTACAAGTTGACCAACACGGTCTTTGGTTTACTCGACGACTCGGTACAGAAAAACGAATGTGGTATCCGTAAACACATGCATGTGGTCGAGCCCCCAGACGAGAAAAAGGGCGATGTCGCACGCATCATGTTTTACATGCACGACCGATATGGGCTTCCCTTGATTTCCAGCCTTCCAGATTTGATACGTTGGAGTGAAATTGATCCTCCCAGCAAAGAAGAATTAGAGCGTAATGAAAAAATTCTTGGCATTCAGGGCAATGGCAACCGGTTTGTAACCAATCCGGAACAAATCTATGAGCTGAAGCCGTAACAGCGTCGAAAAAAAAGCGCTGATTGCGTGTTCTCTTTAGATAACAAATGGGGGCTTGATAGCCCCCAATTCATTTATAAAGCCCTAGAAATCAAATGGATCTGATGGAGAGGTATTGTTACGCACCTCGTAATCGTCATTCCAACCATCACCATCCGTGTCGGTGCTGCGAGGGTTGCTACCGCACCGGAACTCTTCGATATGGGTCAAGGAGTCCTCGTCGAGATAGACCACCCGGCCATCGGCATCAAATGAAGTGAAGCGATCGTTGGGTCGGCTGAGATCGACCAGGCCGGTCACGGGATTTATGTGACTCGTAGGATTCAGACCATAGTAGCGTTCAAACAGATCACTCAAACCATCCCCATCGGCGTCTGAAGATGCCAGGCGGTTGAAAACATAATGCGACTGGGTCTTGGTCACCGCCAAGATGGCATTAGGCGCACCTAACAAACCAAGGACGCGATGGTTGGTACTATGCAGCGGGTTAAGGTACTGATTCTGGCTGCGTTCGCAAACCTTCGAGCTCGCTGGATTAGCGGCAAGCGACAACGCCAGCAGACCATTTCTCACCCCATTAGCACCGGGTCCTGAAGCAGAACCGTCGGTTGCAAAGTCAACCACAATCGCCTCGTGCCCACCATGCACCAAGTAGTCTCTCAAACTGGAGTATTGGGTTCTCCCCATGCGGACACTCCAACGCGGCAATTCGGGATTGGCGTCATTGATCAGTAAATCCTTACGGAATTGATAATTTGGCGCCACAATCAGCTGATCTGCTTTGTTGGAAAGCCTAATTGGCCCTTGCAAGCCCGTAAATGTGCCACCTGAATAAACCGGTGTCTCTGCTTGCTGGATCGTTGTACCAGCCACACTTATGTAGCCGATATCACTACGATCACGGCGCAGGCCATAGACGCGGCCTGTCACCGTATCGATCAAGCCTTCGCGAACATCCAGATCGAACGTACGCGGGTTACCGCTACCACCCGTTCCGGTGTCACTAAAGGTCCTGAACAAGGTGTTGTTGGTCGACGTATCAAAGCTCTGTACCAGTAAAGTACCGTTAACGACCTTGAGGGCTTGAAGTTGCTCCGCCGCACCAACCGTAACCGTTGTCAAAACACTTAGGGTGCTACCGTTGATACCCACATGTTGCAGTCGACCATCATTACGCAGAATGTACAAGCGGTTGCGCGTATCGACATCATCGTAGGCCATGTCCACAATATCCGCGCTGGTCAGCACTGCACTGGCAAAGGTGTCCGCCGCGTAATTATAGCG
>JBFHRI010000239.1:0-4572 GCA_041591755.1 Oleiphilaceae bacterium | reverse complement strand
TGACTATTTCACCCGATATTGTCATCGCTTCATCAGCAGACTCATCATCAACGCTTTGCCAATGCAATGCGCCCATGCGAACTTTTACCTCGAAATTAGCTCCGGCAATGCGTCCCTCCACCACAACAGCGCCATCGACGAGTAATGAATCCATCCCACACTGGTCAAAATCCAGGACGATAAAGCCCTCTCCGCGCTCATTAAAACGCTCGCTAAGGTCTAAGCGACCTCCCGCAGTGCATAGCTCATCACTTGTATCCTCGTCATCGAAGCCCTCCCCTGTGAGTGCATGAACTCGCTCGCCATAAAGGGGTTCGATACCCGAAAATACGTGCAGCGACTGCGCGATATCCAGCATATGCGTGGCGAGGTATGCGACCCTCTTGGCATTCGCGACATCAATTTCAAGCTCAGATGTCGCCCCGCTATACGCGGTAAACTGAACACTAGGAAACTGCAGCGACTCGCTTTCGTCAGATCCTCCACACCCGCCAATCAAACTAGCCGATAGCAGACCAAAACAAATCAATATATGCCTAGCGTTCATTGCATCGCTCCCTTCGCAACAGCCTCAGACGAAATCAGTCTCTGGTAAATTCAAAACGCGCATCGTAGCACGCGGTGGGTGGCGCATATCGGGCTAAATTAGCATTTTCTATACCGAAGACGACCTGCTGGTAGAACCCATCGAGGATCATCGGCTCTGCATGATGCTTCATGCCTGCCGCCACTTACGCAGCTGCGCTTTACTGTGCATACCCTGAACAGCGCACCAACGGCGTGTCATGACGGGGCGCGCACAAAAAAAAGCCCCACCAGTCACCTGATGGGGCTTTTTACAAGCCAAGCTTAAGAAGGATTACTTCTCAGCAGCGGCTTTCTTGGCTTTGACTGCAGCGATGACTTCATCCGCTACGTTCTGCGGGCATGGCGCGTAGTGCGAGAACTCCATGGAGAACTGGCCACGGCCTGATGTCATGGTACGCAGGGTACTGATGTAACCGAACATTTCGGCCAGCGGGACGTTCGCTTTGACGCGTACGCCAGTCGCCGTCGGCTCCTGGTCGGTGATCATGCCACGACGACGGTTCAAGTCGCCGATGACGTCACCGACATGGTCTTCAGGTGAGTAGGCATCGACCTTCATGATCGGTTCCAGCAACTGCGGGCCGGCCTTCGGCATGGACTGACGGAAGGCGCCCTTCGCGGCGATTTCGAACGCGATGGCCGAGGAGTCAACCGCGTGGTACGCACCGTCTTTCAGGTCGATCGCGACGTCCAACACCGGGAAGCCTGCCAGAGGGCCGGTGACCATCATTGAGCGGAAGCCCTTCTCGATCGCCGGGAAGAATTCCTTCGGTACGTTACCGCCCACAACAGACGTGGTGAACACGAAGCCCGTGTTCGGCTCTCCGGGCTTGATCGAGTAATCGATCTTACCGTACTGACCGGAACCACCTGACTGCTTCTTGTGGGTGTAGCTGTCTTCGATTGCCTTAGTGATGGTTTCACGGTAGGCCACCTGCGGCTTACCAACGACCAGCTCAACACCGTAGGTACGTTTCAGAATGTCAACCTTGATGTCCAGATGCAGTTCGCCCATGCCCTTGAGGATGGTCTCACCGGAATCCTGGTCCGTTTCAACACGGAAAGTCGGGTCTTCAGCCACCATCTTACCGATCGCGATACCCATTTTTTCGGTTGAGCCTTTGTCTTTTGGCTGTACCGCAATCGAGATGACCGGCTCTGGGAACACCATCGCTTCCAGGTTACAGGGGTTCTCTGGATCGCACAGGGTGTGACCGGTCTGCACGTTCTTCATACCCACGATCGCGATGATGTCGCCGGCTTCCGCGTAGTTCAGTTCGTTACGCTCGTTCGCTTGCATTTCCACCATACGGCCAACGCGCTCGGTCTTGCCAGTGAACGAGTTCAGGATGGTGTCGCCTTTGTTCAACTTACCGGAGTAAATACGGCAGAAGGTCAAGGCACCAAAACGGTCGTCCATGATCTTGAACGCCAGAGCGCGGAAAGGCTCATCAGCCGATACGATCGCGAATTTGCCAGTCGGGTTACCTTCTTCATCGGTCAGTGGCTGCGGTGCCACTTCGTGCGGTGCCGGCAGGTAGTCAACGACGGCATCCAGCAACAATTGCATGCCTTTGTTCTTGAACGCCGAACCACAGAAGGTCGGGAAGAAGGCCAGATCATTAGTGCCCTTACGAATACAACGCTTGATGTCTTCGATTGAAGGCTCTTCACCTTCCATGTACGCCATCATCACGTCATCGTCCATTTCGACGGCGGTTTCGATCAACATCTCACGATATTTCTCAACATCGTCGACCATGTTGGCCGGCACTTCTTGCTCAGAGTAGTTTTCTGGCTGACCGGTTTCGTCCCATACATAGGCTTTACGGGTCAGCAGATCGACCACGCCAACAAAGCTGTCTTCAAAACCGATCGGCAGCACCATGATCAAAGGCTTGGCACCCAACACTTTCTTCACCTGCTCGGTGACCTTGATAAAGTCAGCACCGATACGGTCCAGCTTGTTTACGAAAATCAGACGCGCAACTTCCGCATCGTTCGCATAGCGCCAGTTGGTTTCGGACTGCGGCTCTACACCACCGGAACCACAGAACACACCGATACCACCGTCCAGTACCTTCAGTGAACGGTATACTTCAACCGTGAAGTCAACGTGCCCAGGGGTGTCGATGACGTTGAAACGGTGGCCTTTCCAGAAACAGCTAACCGCTGCTGACTGGATCGTGATACCGCGCTCGGCTTCCTGCACCATGAAGTCGGTGGTGGACTCGCCTTCGTGTACTTCACCGATTTTGTGAATGCGACCGGTGAGCTTAAGAATACGTTCGGTGGTGGTGGTTTTGCCCGCGTCAACGTGGGCGAAGATACCAATATTTCGGTACAGAGATAGGTCGTTCATGGTCAACTCAAATTGGCTGGGTGAAAAATTGGCACGCAATATACAGCAAAACGCACCCAATATGATATTTAAAAAGTATGAAATCTGTGCGAACGCACATCTTTAAAGGTGAAAATAATCAGCTTTTGAATACAAAAGCGGGTTATTGAAGAAGCAGTTTAGCAAATTGCTCCCGAAAACAGGGGGCAATTTGCAAGTTGACTCAACGACACCCGCCTTTTGGGGGCTTACACCGCCCGAGGTGCATCACTGGTCATCACCCCCGCCCCCCTGACCCTTAAGCCTGCGGATTGACCACGTATTTTTCGCCCGTTTTCTTCGCATTGTACTGGGCGATAAACGCTGGACTGAGTACTTGCTCAAAGCTCAACTCTGCCGTGAAAGTCGTGGCGAAGGTGGTCCGAATTTCATCCGCGACGCGCTGATGCAACTCGGCGATGCGCGCGGGCTGGAGCTTGGCCAAGAAGCGCATGAGTAACCAGCCGCCAACGCCCCAAGTCATGCCGTAAGCGCGGTTTAATACGGTGGGTGAGAAATCCAGACCACCATAGATATACACCTGCTTAGGCACATCGGAACCATAGGTGTTAAAGCCTTTTACGTCTTTAGTGGCCACTCTTTCCATGGCCGCGAGAATATCACTGACCAGCTCACCACCCCCGATCGCATCAAAGGCCAAGGTGGCGCCGGTGGCGTCGATCGCCTGCAATAACTGTTGTTTAAAGTCCGCATCGGATGAGTTACACACATAAGACGCGCCGATCGAGCGCAGGATGTTCGCCTGCTGTGGATTACGCACGACATTGACGAGCTTAACACCCTCGGCAATACAGATCTTATTAAGCATTTGACCCAAAGCCGAAGCGGCCGCAGTATGCACCAGCGCGGTGTGGCCTTCCATGCGCATCGTTTCCACCATACCCAAAGCCGTCAGAGGGTTTACAAACGACGAAGCGGCTTCTTTGGCACTGACGCCATCGTGATGCACCAGACATGCTTGCATCGGCACACAACAATATTCGGCATAAGTTGCCCCCGACAACACAGCCACCGTCTTGCCAAGCATGGCTTGTGCTTTGGGGTGCTCGCCGGCCGCGACCACCCGGCCGGCACCTTCGTTGCCAATCGGCAAGACCTGATCCAAGCGTGAGGCGACACGCGAGAGCATGCCTGGATAGATGGGCGCACTCAGCCGCATCTTGCTTTGATCAAAGCTTGCCTGTGCCAGATTAGCCGGGCCAAACATCGGCCACATATCTGAGGGATTAATCGGGGCCGCCTCCATCCGCACAATCACTTCATGTGCTTTGGGTTGAGGCAGCTCGACCTCTTTCACAGACATTTCCAACTGCCCGGAGGAGGTGATTAAGGTAAACAGTTGCTTTGATTTTTGCATCGTTATCCCTCGCTCAGTCTTCAACTCACGCAATCGAACGCACTTTATCGTCCGTCTTATTATCGCCCACCTTATCCACCTGAATCTCTGCCAGCACCTCGGGCTTGCCCTTGCAGGCCTGTACAATCAGATCTTTATTCTTGGCCAGCAGAATGCCGAATGACTCAGCATCGCTTTCACTGATGCCCTTGATCTGTTGCTCCAGCAGCGCAGTAAATTGCTCGGC
>JBFHRI010000238.1:0-4607 GCA_041591755.1 Oleiphilaceae bacterium | reverse complement strand
CTAAACGCACAACAGTTTTATACACGTGACAGATATAAAAAATAAGGGGTAAGTCGTGGCAGATCATTTGACCGAAGAAGAACAACTTGCAGCGCTCAAGAATTGGTGGAAGCAAAACGACAATTCGCTGTTGATGGGCATCGGTGTTGCGCTGGCCTTGGTATTTGGCTGGCAAGCCTATCAGAACAGTGTGATCAACGAGAAAACCGAAGCGTCTGCGCTCTATCAGCAGATGGTCACCAGTGCCACGCAGGATCTGTTTGCGCAGAAGAAGGAAGAGGGCGTGAGTGTGGAGTTTGCGGCCAAGGAACTCAAAGAAAAATACAGCGGCTCGGAGTATGCGCTCTACGGCGCATTATTTATGGCGAAAGAGCTGGTTGCAAAGAATGAGTACGATGCCGCGATCGTCGAGTTGGAATACGTAAAGTCGAACACCAATGACGCGCGTTTGCAGCATATTGCGAACGGGCGAATCGCGCGTATTCTGGCCGCGCAGGAAAAATATGACGAAGCGCTCGCTTTGTTGCAGCCTACGCTGGACGAATTCGCGCCGGTATTTCTTGAATTAACCGGCGATATCAAGCGTCAGAAAGGGGATCAGGACGGTGCGATCGCAGCCTATAAAGAAGCATGGGCTAAGGTCAAGGATGAGCCGGAGACCTTGCCCATGCTATCCGTCAAGTTAGCAGATTTAGGCGTACTGACCGATGCCCTTTAAGCCGTCATCGCAACTCAAGCAATTATGCACACTTGGCCTGACAGGCTTGCTGGTGCTGTTGATGAGTGCGTGTAGCAGTGACAACCCGCGCGAACCCAAGCCAATCGTTAAGATTAAGGCGGAGGTTTTGGTGACGCAGGTGTGGAAGCGTAGCATCGGTTCGGGAGATCGAGACCAGCAGCTGCAGTTGAAGCCCTTGTTTATCGACGATCAGATCTATGCGCTCGATGCCGATGGTGATTTGGTCGTCTTGTCGGCCGAGCGCGGCAAACGTATCGCCTCACACGATTTTGATGAACGGATCGCCGGAGGCCTGGGCGCTGACTCGGAGCGACTTTTTTATACCACCTTCGAAGGCGAAGTGGTCGCGGTAGAGCGCAAGACCTTTAGGGAACTCTGGCGTAAACGTTTGACCAGTGAGGTGGTGGCCCCGCCTGTCAGCGATGGGCGGCAAGTCTATGTGCAGAGTGTTGACGGCAAGCTCGTCGCGCTGGATGTGCGCAATGGCATACAGGTTTGGCGTCATGATAGCCTGGATCCAATTTTGACCCTGCGCGGTACCGCCCCGGTGGTCCTGGCCGGCGGCCACATATTGGCCAGTTTCGCTAACGGAGAGCTGATTGCCTTCGATGCGGAGGCGGGTGCGATTCGGTGGAAAGTCGCTGTGGGTCTGCCACAAGGACGCACCGAACTCGAGCGGCTGGTTGATGTTGATGGTGCACCGGTAGTCAGTGCCGATATCTTGTACGCCATTGCCTATCAGGGCAAGTTAATGGCCTTGGATCTGCGTCATGGCTACGAGCGCTGGTCCAAACCCCTTTCTTCATACCATTCGGTCGCAGCGCTGGATGAAGTCGTGTATGCCGCCGATTCAGATGGCTTAGTATGGGCGCTGAACGGGTTTAGTGGCGAGGTACGCTGGAAATCGGATGATTTACAGTATCGGCAGTTAAGCGGTCCTGCGGTGTTTGGTCAGGCGGTGGTGGTGGCCGATTTCGAAGGTTACCTGCATTTTCTGGCGCGTGAGGACGGTCGCATCATTGCGCGCAAGACCGTCGATAGCGACGGCATCATGGGGCCCATGGTGGTGAGGGGTGAGCGTTTGTATGTCACGACTCGCTCGGGCGAATTGCATTGCTATGAGTATGTAAAATGAGTGAAAGCACGCCCGTGATTGCCTTGGTCGGCCGTCCCAACGTGGGTAAGTCGACCCTGTTCAATCGCCTCACACGCTCACGTGATGCGCTGGTCGCTAATTTTCCAGGACTGACTCGAGATCGCAAATACGGTGAAGGTGAGCTTGAGGGCAAGCGCTTTATCGTGATTGATACCGGCGGTCTCAGTGGTGAAGAAGTCGGGATCGATGCCGAAATGGCACGCCAGTCTTTGTTGGCGATGCAGGAGGCGGACATTGTTCTGTTTATCGTTGATGCGCGCGAAGGCTTGCTGCCCGCCGATGAAATGATCGCCAAACAGGTGCGGACGATGTCCAAGCCTTGCCATTTGGTGGTGAACAAGATCGATGGCTTAAATCATGATGTCGTCGCGAACGATTTTTATGCTCTGGGATTTAGCTCGGTATTGCTCACGGCCGCCTCGCAAAATCGCGGCATGCTCTCACTGCTGGAAGAAGTCCTCAAGGATGTTGAAGCGCCTGAACCGGAGCCGGAAAAGGGGTACCACTGTCGTATTGGGGTTGTAGGTCGCCCCAATGTGGGTAAGTCCACGCTCGTCAATCGCCTGCTCGGAGAAGAGCGGGTGGTGGTATTTGACCAACCCGGCACCACGCGCGACAGTATCTATATTCCCTACGAACGCCGTGACAAGCCCTATACGCTGATCGATACGGCGGGGGTGCGCCGACGCAAGAATGTGAAAGAGACCGTAGAGAAGTTTTCCATTGTCAAAACCCTGCAGGCCATCGAAGATTCGAACGTGGTCATCATGGTGGTGGATGCGCGTGAAGGTATTGTTGATCAGGATATGCACCTGATTGGTTTCGTGCTGGATGCCGGACGTGCCTTGGTGATTGCGGTCAATAAATGGGACGGCATGACGCCCGAAGCCAAAAACGATGTAAAAACCGAATTAGGGCGCCGTCTAGCCTTCATTCCTGATATCAAGATTCACTTTATCTCGGCGAAATTCGGTAGTGGCGTTGGCGATATGTATAAGTCGATCGACAAGGCCTACGAGTGTGCCTTTGCCAAGTGGCCGACTAAGCGTTTAACCGAGTTGCTGGCGGATATCGTCTCGGAGCATCAACCGCCGATGGTGCGTGGCCGTCGGATAAAATTACGCTATGCGCATCAAGGCGGCTCCAATCCCCCGATTATCGTGGTTCACGGTAGCAAAACTGAAGATATTCCAGAGAGTTATCGTCGCTATCTCGAAAATAGCTTTAAGAAGGCGCTACGCATTAGCGGCACGCCAATTCGCTTCGAATTCCGCTCTGGGGACAACCCCTATGCCCAAGACCAAGGTCTCGACTCGCAACAGCAGGCGCGTAAGCGCGAGCTCGAGCGCACTCGTGAATTTGCCGCCAAGCGCAAGCCCCGTCGCGGCCGCGAGCAATAGCCCGTCGCCTGCGTGTTGCCCCGCCTGCGGGCAGTCGAATCTGTGCAGCGCCAACAAAACCTGTTGGTGTCAGCCCTTTGCAGTCCCCGCAGAATCCTTACAGCGTTTGCGCGCGCTCTATGGCGAGCACGCCTGTCTGTGTGCTTCCTGCTTGCAGCGTTTCAGTGAATAGTAATTTATTGTTACCACTACTTCTGTATATTTATTGATCGGTTCTATACTGATATCGAACGCTGCCGTTTGGCGCGTTTCCTCAAGTTGCGAGGTTACCACCTAGGGGTGTGTTTCTCTGTCCTGACAGCCACAAGCTGGTAAAGACCCAGAAAACACCGCAATGCCAGAGAGGATTCAAGATGTTCAGATCGCCGCCTTGTGTGTGCTGCACCCGTATTCATTACCTTTCCAGTCCTTTGCCCTGTGACCTTGAGATGCTTGAGCGTCTGGCCACCGGCTTGATTCAGGCGGGAGGGGCGCTATGAAAACCCAACTCAATTTCAAGATCGAAAAATTCGCTTATCTCAGCCCGGAGGGCGTATTGGATGCGGATTTTGATCGCTCGCATATTCAGCAAGCACAGGTTGTTGCGGCCTACAAAACGATGGTCCTGGGCCGCTTGTTCGATACCAAATGTATTGCGCTACAGCGTACCGGGCAACTGGGCACCTATCCCTCCATACTAGGGCAGGAGGCCATCGGGGTTGCCATTGGCCAGCACATACACGCAGATGACGTCTTTGTTCCGTATTACCGCGATCTGTTAGCGCAATATCTGCGCGGAGTCTCGTTGTGTGAAAGTTTACTCTACTGGGGCGGCGATGAGCGCGGTAACGCGTATGCGCAGTGTCCGCATGACTTCCCTAATTGTGTGCCGATCGCCACGCAATTGTGTCATGCAGCGGGCGCCGCGATCGCGATCAAGGTGCGAGGTGAGCATCGCGCCGTGGTGGTCAGCTGTGGTGAGGGAGCCACGTCAAAAGGTGACTTTCTCGAAACGCTGAATCTCGCGGGCGCCTGGCATATTCCCTTGGTGATGGTGGTCAACAATAACCAGTGGGCCATCTCGACACCGCGTAGCCAGCAAAGCGCGGCGGAAACCATCGCGCAGAAAGCCATCGCAGCGGGAATTCGGGGTGTGCAAGTCGATGGTAATGACTATTTCGCCTTGTCGCATGTGCTTCAGCAAGCCCTCGACACCGCTTGGCACGCCAAAGGTCCGACCTTGATTGAGGCGGTCAGTTATCGCCTCAGTGACCATACCACGGCCGATGATGCTAAACGCTATCGTAAACAGGCCGATCTGGAGCAGGCTTGG
>JBFHRI010000237.1:0-4611 GCA_041591755.1 Oleiphilaceae bacterium | reverse complement strand
GACCCCCAGTTAACCTTATCGATCCAGCATCGTCTGGCCGATCTGAGTCTCGAACGCGGTGAGAACCTAATGGCCGAAAAAGCCGTTGACGAGATGCAAACGGCCATTGATGCCTACACCCGACTGCTCGCACAGAACCCCCAACGCGAGCGCAATGACGAGGTGCTCTATCAGTTGGCCAAAGCCTACGAACTCAAGGGCATGAGTGACGCACATATGGCGACGCTAGAGCAGCTCATCAGCACGCATCCAAAGTCGGCGTATTGGGTCGAAACCCAGTTTCGTCGCGGCGAGTTGTTATTTAGCGAGGGGGACTATCTGCTCGCGCAAGAAGCCTTCGAAGCGGTTTTGCAGCGGGAAGATCCAAAGTTTCAGACCAATGCTTGGTATATGCGGGGCTGGAGTCAGTTCAAGCAGGCGAACTACAGCGATGCCTTGCAGAGCTTTGTGCAGGTACTGGATGCACAACTCCCCGCCGAGGTGATTGCTGCAGACCTGGCAGCGCCGCGTGCAACTCAGGTGGAAGATGTCTTACGCGTGATGGGCCTGTCATTCTCCTATCTCGAGCGCGCGGACAGCGTCACCACCTTGTTTGCGCGTTTAGGTGGACGGCCTTATGAAGTCTTGGTTTACGATCGCTACGCCAATCTATTGCTAGAAAAAGAACAGTACAGCGATGCCATGGCGACGTGGCGTGCTTACATAGCGCGCCATGCGGCTAGCCGCTGGGCTGCGCCGTATCAGATTCGTATCATCGAGACCCTGCAAAAAGCGCGCTTCCTGCAGGAGGTCCATGAGGAAAAAGTCCGCTTCGTCGAAACCTATGGAATACGCTCGACCTGGTGGGCGCAGCAGGATGCAGAAAGCTTGGATTTTGTGCGTACGCATCTGCAGAGCTTCTTGCCAGAACTGGCCGATCGTCACTATGTACTGGGGCAAACAGCACAGAAGTCATTGCAAGCGCTGCCGGCCAACTCGGCCAAGCGCAGTGCTTTCGAGTTTGAGTTACAGGAGCATTTCCAGTTGGCGGCGCATTACTATGCGGCGTTCATTGAAACCTTCCCGCAGCATCCGCAGACGCCTGAGCGGGTCTTTTTACTCGCGGAAAGCCAGCTGGCACTGCAAAACTGGCTCGCGGCGATTGAGGCCTTTGCTAAGGCAGGCTACGACTACCCGCACTATCCCCAGGCTGCAGAGGCCGCCTTCGCGGTGCTCTCCACTTGGCAAAGTTATGCCGAGCAATGGCAGAATTTCAGTGCCGAGCAGCAAGAGGCGTTACAGACACAACGGCAAGCGGCGAGATTGCGTTTTGTCGCGGCCTATCCGAATGATCTGCGCGCAGCTGAGGTGTTGTTGCTGGCCACACAGTTTGAGTTTGAACGACAGCGTTTTGATGAAACCATCACCTACGCAGAAAAGCTATTGAATTGGCCGCTGCGTACAGCTCCCGAAATTCGCCTCGAAGCGCAGTTGCTGCAAGCACACAGCCTGTATGCGCTGGCGCGTTACGCCGAGGCCGAGCGCGCCTATAGTCTGGTTCTACAGACCATGGCGCCACAAGACAAACGTTATTTAGCATTGCGTGATAATCTCGCCGCCTGTGTCTACAAGCAGGGTGAGCAAGCACTGCAGGCGGGCAATAAAGCGGCAGCCGTGGAGCAATTTTTGCGGGTGGGTCAGGTCGCGCCAGACTCCAGTATTCGCGCCAATGCCGAGTACGATGCCGCCAGCTATTTGATCGAGCTGCAAGATTGGCCACGTGCCATCAAGGTGTTGACCGACTTCCGAGCACGCTACCCGCAGCACGAGCTGATCCACACCGTGCCGGCCAAATTGGCGCTGTCCTATCGGGAGTCAGAGCAATGGACGCTGGCAGCAGATGAGCTCAAGCGCATGATTGCGTTGGCCAAAACCGACGAAGAAAAACGCGACACCTTGTACATTGCCGCTGAGCTGTATGATCGGGCCAAAAATGATGCGGCCGCCATCGAAAGCTATCGCAGCTATGCCAACACTTATCGCTATCCGGCCGATGTTTGGGGTGAGGCCGTCAATCGCCTGGCCGAGCTATATCAACAAAATGGTGAGCGCGAGAAGCGGCAATTCTGGCTCAAACAATTAATCCAACGCGTTGACCAGGAGCCCACCGTGGCCGATGATCGACTGCGCTATCTGGCGGCCTCTGCGGCTAATGTGTTCGCCGATGAAGCCTATCAGGCCTACAGTGCAATTAAGTTGAAGCTGCCTCTGGAAGAATCTCTGGAGCAGAAAACCGTGGCGCTGCAGCAAACCATGGCGGCCTATGAGAAAGTGGCTTCCTATGGGATTTCGGCCTATTCCACCGAAGCCGGTTACCGCATGGCAGAAATCTACGCCGTGCTAAGCCGCGACTTGATGGATTCGGACCGTCCTGATGGTCTGAATGAATTAGAAATGGAGCAGTACGACATACTGCTGGAAGAACAGGCCTTCCCGTTCGAAGAGAGTGCCATCGATATTCACGAACAGAATGCCAGCCGCGTTTGGCAGGATATTTATGATGACTGGGTCAAGCGCAGTTTCGAATCATTACGCAAGCTCTTGCCTGGTCGCTATGACAAACCCGAAATCCGCTGGGATGTGGTGGAAACACTCACGGATATACCGGACGCGGTGAGCCTCGACGCACCGCCGTCCTCGTGAGCGGAACAGGAGATAGATTGCGATGATGCGTCATGTACTGATGATAATGTTGGTCGCCTTTTTAGCGGCCTGTTCATCCAAACCCAAGGAGCCGCCCAAGGCATCCGAGCCGCGCGCCAACCCCATGCAAACGCAGTTTGAACATGGCGTCAAACTGATGCATGAGGGTAAGCTGCAGGAGGCGAAGGCCATCATGGAGGCGATTCATAAAGTCGACCCGCGCCTGACCGGTCCGATGCTGAATCTGGCGTTAATCAATATTAAGCTCGATGACAAAGGCGCGGCGATGGATTGGCTGGATCGAGTTCTCAAGCTGCTGCCCACGCACCCGGTCGCGTTGACCTATAGCGGGCTAATGGCGCGTGAAGAGGGTATGTTTGCGCTGGCCGAACAACGCTATCGCCAGGCCTTGGAAGCGACCCCAGATTACGCACCGGCGGTGCTGAATTTGGCCATTTTGCTGGATATGTATCGCGGTCGCTTACGCGAAGCGCTGGAGCTGTATGAAACCTATCAAGCATTGCAGCCCAAACCGGACCCCAAAGTTAAAGACTGGATCTTCGACATCAAACAACGTCTCGGAGATAAGCAATGAAACGTGCTTCGATAATCGCCCTCTTGCTGGCGGGCCTCGCCTGGGCCGAGGTGCATGCAGAGGAAGTGATGGTGATTGAGAATGTGCGCATTCGAGGGGATCAGGAATTGCCATTGGTGCTGCATATCGTTCCCTGGCAGCCTCCTGCGACGTATCAACTCGAGGCGGGGCAGCAGGCGAATGCGGTGCTGCGCCCGATTGAGCCCTTGGAGCGTGAGTCGTTTCAACGTCTTGTTGGGTATCATGAGCGGTTTTTGAACACGCAAGTAGACGAGCCAATAACTCCTTGAAAAGAAGTGCTCATTCGTAGGTCGGACCTTCTGTCCGACAAAGCCGGCAATTCGGTGCATGTTACTGACTCGGAGCGTGCCTGATACGCCGCTGTCGGACTGAAGTCCGACCGACAAGCGTGGAAAGCTCAAAGTGCTAGCAAAATTTTCAGCAGCCATAACACCTTACAGTTGCCCCGACCGACACCATTGAGTATTGTGAAGGCCTTACCAATACATGACCAAGTTGTATTTTGACTTGCGCTGGACGCTTGGGGATAGTGCCAGTGCCTCCCTTCTAATAATTTCATGACCTGGAGCTTACATGAAAAAGATTCTCTGCAGTGCCCTCGTGGTATCCGGTTTGAGCCTCGGCGGTTGCGTGATTGACCCTTACACTGGCGAGCAAAAAGTTAGTAAAACGGCGGTGGGTGCTGTGGCGGGTGCGGCCGTTGGCGTGGCGACTTCAAGCAAAAAAGACCGTCTCAAAGGTGCCGCCATCGGTGGCGCGCTGGGTGCGGGAGCGGGCTACTATTTCGATCGACAAGAAAAAATCCTGCGCGAAAAACTGCAGAATACCGGCGTCAGCGTTACGCGCACCGAGAATGGCATTATTCTGAACATGCCGGGCAATATCAGCTTTGAGAGCGGTAAATACTCGTTGTTGCCGTCGTTCTTCGAGGTGCTGAACAGCGTCGCACTGGTGCTCAAGGAGTTTGACGAAACCGCGGTCAAAGTGGCGGGTCATACTGATAGTACCGGTAGTTTCGAAATGAATCAGACGCTCTCTGAAAATCGCGCCAACGCCGTCGCCAATTATTTATCGGCACAAGGAGTGGCACGAACGCGCATGCATACTCAGGGCTACGGTCCGCGGCAGCCGATTGCTTCGAACGATACCGCCAGTGGTCGCGCGGCGAACCGTCGCGTAGAAATCATGATACTGAATCCGTAATTGAGCGTATTGGCGTGAATGCTTGGGCATTCACGCCGCTGTTTCACCCGCAAGACAAGCCGTGACCCGCATCACAACGCCATTGCGTGCCGCGTAGCATCGACACAAAT
>JBFHRI010000236.1:0-4630 GCA_041591755.1 Oleiphilaceae bacterium | reverse complement strand
CCCTGGATTCGCGGCTTCGCTTATCGGGGTTGGGGCTGAAAGCAGTTGGCTGGCTGCGACAATTCTATTGATTTTATTACCGGCTTTAGCGCTGCACGAACACCAAATGCGCATCGGTGCCGTAGACACTTTGCGACTGGCTCTAGGTCGTCTGAGCCAGCATCTACCCTTACAAGTTCTACTGGTCGCTTGGTTCGCGGCACTGTTTTTTGAAGGCGCGGCCGGATTTGGTACGCCCGTAGCGCTCACCGCACCCTTGCTGGTCGCGCTGGGTTTAGCGCCGGTCCAAGCCGTGGTACTGGCCTTGCTCGGTCATGCCATCGGCGTTTCGTTTGGAGCCTTGGGCACCCCGGTCATGGCGCAGGTCGGGTTAACTGGCATCGCCCCCCTGGAAATCGCCTGGCGCACCGCCGCTTTACATGCCTCCTTGGGCGGTTTAATGATGTTCTTTTTCGTACGCGCGCTTGCCACCCTGGGCGCTGCCCCCGGCTGGCCCTGGGCAGCCCTGGCGGCGGCGGGGTTTCTGCTACCCTACCTTCTGATCGCCAGCATGCTCGGGCCGGAATTGCCGACCTTGGGCGGCGCATTGCTGGGCGCCTTACTTTTCGCAATGATCTTGCGCTACCGGCGACCCCGCGCAGAACCGAGTGCAACGCTGCCGACACTGCCCTGGCGCGCACTGGCTCCCTATGCGGTACTGGTGGTGCTGGTCCTGTGCACCCGAACTCCCGGCCCCCTGGGGCAGGTCTTGGCCGGCGTTGAATTGAGCTGGCAACTACCCGGTGATTTTAAGGGGAGTCTGCAGCCCCTGCGCCATCCCGGTGTGATGCTGTTGCTGGCACTGTTAATCGGCGCTCGACTGCAGGGCGTCACACTGCTGAGCCTCGCTCCAGCCTTCGTCGCGGCTGCACGAAGATTGGTACCCGTGACCGTGGCACTGTTGGCGATGTTGGGGCTGTCGCGACTGATGCTGCATGCCGGTATGATTGATACGCTGGAGCAGGCCGCCGTCAGCGGTATTGGTCAGGCTTGGCCCTTGATTGCTCCGGCGGTGGGCGCCCTGGGCAGTTTTGTCACCGGTTCGGCGACCGCATCCAACATACTATTTACCACCCTGCAGGCACAAACCGCCGAAGCCCTCGGCCTCGCACCGGTCTTACTGGTTGCTGCTCAGTGTTTTGGGGCCGCTGTCGGTAACATCGTCTGCCCACACAACGTCATCGCGGGCGCTGCGACGGTCGGTTTGGCCGGACGCGAAGGCGAAGTGCTGCGACGCACCGTTGGGCCCTGCCTGATTTACCTAGCCTGTGGCGGATTGCTTGTCAGCCTAATCGCTAATTTTTAGCCGTTTGCATATTGAGACTGCCGGAAACGCAAATTCATTTTGACGGCCGGCCACTCGCCATTAATGATGGAAAACACCACGGTATCGCGATAGGACCCGTCGGCCAGCTTTTGATGATTTCTGAGCACGCCATCCTGCTTCGCGCCCAAACGCGCAATCGCCTGGCGCGAAACGTGATTGTGCCAGTGGGTACGAAATTCCACCGCAATCGCATCAAGCACTTCAAAGGCATGCGTCAGCAACAGTGTTTTGCATTCGGTGTTGACTGCCGAGCGTTGGTAGCTTTTGGCATACCAGGTGTAGCCGATTTCCAAGCGCTGATGTACGGCGTCCACATTGCAATAGCGGGTCGTGCCGATGATTTTACCGCTAGCTTTTTCAAGCACCACAAAAGGTAGTGACTGTCCCGCCGCTTGTTGGCTAAGCGCCTGCTCGACATAAGCCGCTACGGCATCCTGATGTGGTGCATTGGTAAACCATAACTGCCACAGCGCACCGTCGGCCACTGCGGCGGCGAGCCCCTCCACATGCGCGGGACGTAGCGGTAATAATTTGACGGACTTGGCCTCCAACTCGACTTCTTGCAACCACATGGTGTTCATCCTTATTAATTTCTTGGGTTCCGCTAAATAGGAGCGCACAACCTTAGAACAGCTTGAGTGATTAGCAAAGTAAAATCGTGATCATCATTGGCTCAAGAAATTTCTGCACCCAACTCGAACGCAAGCGAACCAATATTCTGGTCGACGACCGACTCTGCTAAACTGCGCAAATTTTATGCATCTCAACAGGCAATTTATGCTCTCTTCCCCCGAACAGCCCCTCGCAAGCGCCAAAGGCGGGCTTTATACCGACCTGGCCCAGTATTACGATCAATTCTGCGCCGAGGTCAACTACCACGAACAATGTGCTTTTGCGCAGCGCGCCTTTGCCTGTTTCAGCCGCTCTGAGGGACGTGCTTATCTCGATCTCGCCTGTGGCACCGGCCAGCATTTAAGCTATCTTGCACAGCAAGGATTTGAACCCAGCGGGCTCGATAACAGCGCCGAGATGCTGGAAAAAGCCCTTGAGCGCTGCCCTCAGGCGCGCTTGTTATTGTGCGACTTAGCTCAATTCGAGCAGGTTGCCGAATTCGATCTGATCACCTGTTTTTTGTATTCGATTCACTACAGCCACCCGACCACCGCGTTAATAGAAACCTTAAAGAGAGCATGGACTGCGTTAAAACCCGGCGGCGTTTTTATCTTTAATGCTGTGGATGCGGGCGGTATTAGCAATGATGCTGGCGTGACGACTTATCTGCGTGATGGTGCGAACCAATTAAGCTTTCAATCAGCTTGGCATTATGCCGGTGCCGGAGAGGTCTTGGATCTGTCACTGTGCATCACGCAAGCTACAGCACAAGGGCAGCAATGCTGGCACGATCACCATACGATGACGGCGCTGACGATTGCGCAGCTGCAAAACATGCTAAGCGACACAGGCTTCGAGGTGACCTTGTTAGAACACAATTATCAGTTGATGCAGCCCTGGAACGGCAGCAGTTTTAATGTGATTGTGGTGGCCTGTAAACCCGTCGAAAACCCCGCCTGAAACCCGATGTCCAGCACCCAACTCGATGCGCTACTCAGTACCTGGCTGGCCTTGCCGCACAAGACTTTTTCGAGGCTCACCGCGCTGAACGAACATAGCATCGCCTGCGACTGCTCGGGCTTCATTAATTTGTTGTTCAACGCATTAGGCCTGCCCCTGCCCTATCAGATCGAGCGCCCCAAGGCACTGCATTACTTTGCCGTATTGCAGGAAATCGGCAGCACGCATATCTCAACGCTGAAGTCAGGACATCTACTAGCCTGGCGCAAAGAACAACCGCCTCGCTCGGGCGATACGGGGCATGTGCTCTTGGTCATGAGTGAACCGACCGCCATCGATGCCGCGCGTTATCGGGTGACGATTGTCGATGCCAGCAAGCAACAGAATGGTTTAGCGCAAAGAGACATTGAGCTACACACCGACACCGCCGGCACCTTGGTCGGCGTGCGTTTACATTTGAACGCGCCCAAGGTTAAACGGAGCGCACTCTATCATCACTCTCTGACTACGAGTCGTTACTGTTTTGGGTGCGGCCTGCCGATACGGGTCTGCCGCTGTGCTCAGATCAGGCCGATTTTGGAAGCACCGCCTGTGGTCATCCTACGCCACCCTCAGGAGCGCAAGCGTACCCTCGCGACAGTCTCCTTGATCAAGCAGCGCTACCCGGGCGTGCTGGTGAAGGAAGGCGAGGTTTTTGCCCCCTTGCGGGTGCCTAAACCGGCATTGCTGTTTCCCGGCGAATCCGCGCAAAAGATTGGCCCAAAAGGCTTGCCTGAAGGCCACACCGTAATCCTGATTGATGCCAGCTGGCGCAAAGCTAAGAAGATTCTGCATTTAAATCCCTGGCTGCAAGCACTGCCCCGCCTTAGCTTGCAGCCGGAGCACATTTCCGGCTATCTGTTGCGCAAGGTGCCCAATGCGGATTCACTGTCCAGCTTGGAAGCCTTTGCTTGCGTGATGCAAGATGCCTCGCTGGTGGAGCTGTTAAATGGATTTATGACGCACCATATCCAGTTGATGGGCGCGGCCACTTATGCAGAAAACTATCAGCAGCATCTGAACTTTCGCGAGCCTTCGGATAAAGCTTAGTGAAGGGAAGTCGCTGCCCGGCTTGAGCCCCTTCCAATCCAACACATACCCGATGGATGAGTCGACCTTTGTCGCCAGAACCAGCAGCTCAGCCCAACAATAAGAAAAATGCCCAGAACGGGCGGTGTGGGAACGCTGAAAATTCTGAGCTGCGTCACATAAACCTCCCCGCCTTGTCTCCGAGCATAGATTCTATTGCCGTCCGCATCGTAGAGCGTATTGCCAATATGCATCCCCCCCCAAGAGTAGGCTGTCTCATAAGGTAGAGTCCAGTTCATACTGAATGGATCATTCGGATCAAATTGCAGACCGAGACCCGCTGCATGAATGTATCCACTGCCAACCCGTGCCTCTGTCGCAAACCGATAGTCATTTGGCAAACGGGTATCGGTATACCCCGTACCACCAATCAGAATGTGATTGACCAGCCTCGTTGTCGGTTGAAAATAAACCCTGAACGACAAAGCAAAAACGGGCGCTGCCAACCCTGCAGAACTTAAGGCCCCGAGCCCTTGAGCTCTGAATTCGTAACTGCTGAAGGTAGGCATTTCGTCCGACACATTTGCCGTGCTGAACGTAAACGCTAAGGTCCAGGGGGCCAGT
>JBFHRI010000235.1:0-4649 GCA_041591755.1 Oleiphilaceae bacterium | reverse complement strand
CTGTTTATGAACTTCCGTGCGGATCGTGCACGTGAACTCACCCGGGCCTTTGTAGACAAAGAATTCAATGAATTCACGCGCAGCAAAGTCCCCGCACTGGCTGACTTCGTGATGCTGACTGAGTATGCCGCCGACATACAAACCGCCTGCGCCTACCCGCCCGAGACCTTATCCAACAGTCTCGGCGAGTACATGGCCAACTTAGGCAAAACCCAATTGCGGATTGCCGAAACCGAAAAATATGCGCATGTCACCTTCTTCTTTAGCGGCGGTCGCGAGGCCTTATTCGAAGGTGAGACACGTGAGTTGATCCCCTCACCGAAGGTCGACACTTACGACCTCAAGCCCGAGATGAGCGCTCCGGAAGTCACCGACAAACTGGTGGCGGCGATTGAAAGCGGTCAATTTGATCTGGTGGTGTGCAACTATGCCAATGGCGACATGGTTGGCCATACCGGCAGTTTTGACGCCGCAGTAAAAGCCGCCGAATGCCTCGACACCTGTATAAAGCGGGTCGCCCAAGCCTTGCAAAAAACGCAAGGGCAGTGTTTGATCACGGCCGATCATGGCAACCTCGAACAAATGCATGATCACGAGTCCGGCCAGGTCCATACGCAACATACCACGGGCCCGGTACCCTTGGTCTATCTCGGTCCGCAAAACATCCAACTGCAAGACGATGGCAGCCTCAGTGACGTCGCCCCGACCTTGCTGGATCTGATGGGACTCGAAATTCCTCCGGAAATGAGCGGCCACTCGCTGGTTGTCAAAGGCTAGGACGGCGCGCTTGGGCAAACATTTGTTAAGCCAAAGACTGCGGCTAGGCGCCAGGCAAGCCCTGGCTCTTGCGGCGCTAATGCTGCTGCTGGGCCTGAGTCTGCCCAGCGCAGCCAAAGATCTGGCCAAGACTCAGGCCGAGTTGGATCAGGTCAAACGCAAGATTTCCCAGCTCGACCACTGGCTGAAGGATGCCAATAAAGAAAAGAGCGGACTGGCGGCGCAGCTGCGTAAAGAAGAAAAAGAAATCGACCAGATCAGTCGCGCTATTCGCGCCAATCAACAGGATATCGCCACGTTGCTGCGCCTACTGGCACAGCTTGAAAACGACTTTAAAAAGCAACAGGAAGCCCTGGCCAAGCAAAAAGATCACTATGCGGCTCAAATCCGCGCCAGCTACTTGCAAGATCAACAACCCTCACTCAAATTACTGTTAAACAGCGACAATCCGCTGGAAGCTGTGCGACATATGCGATACCTGGGCTATTTGAATCAGGCGCGCAGTGAAAAAATTAGCGAGTTCGAACGGGCCCTGCTGCAACTGGAGCAAACCGAATCAGAGCTGCTAGCCCAAAAGACACAGCTAGGCCAAACACGCGAAACCCTGTCAGAGAATCAAAAGCAGCTCAGCCAACGCGCGGCACAGCGCAGACAAACGCTGGCCAAACTCGATCGCGAAATAAAAACCGAGGGCCGAAAACTTGATTCGCTAAAAGCAGACCAAAAGCGCTTGGAAAATCTCACCAAAGAGATCCAAAAAGCGCTGGCGCAAATTAAACTTCAAGAAACGCCCAAGGTGGTTTTTGGCAAGCAAAAGGCTCAACTTCCCTGGCCGACTCGTGGTAAAGTGCTGGCCGGCTTCGGCTCTCAGCTGGTCCCAGGCAAGCTCAGCAGTCAGGGAATTCGCATTGCCACCGCCGAGAATGCACCGATACGCGCCGTACACGACGGTCGCGTCGTGTTCTCTGATTGGTTGCGTGGTTTTGGATTGCTACTGATCATTGATCATGGCAATGGCTTTATGAGCCTTTATGGCAACAACCAAAGCTTGGTGAGAAATACCGGTGATCGCGTCAAAGCGGAAGACGTCATTGCCTACGCACGGGCCAGCAACGAAGATCGCGAATCCGGGCTATACTTCGAAATACGTAAGAACGGTAAGCCCGAAAACCCTCTTTTGTGGCTTAAACGATAATATTAAGGATCAAGAAAAGCGTATATCGTAGAAAACGTCCCAACGAACGCAGAAGGACGAAGCAATAAGATATCGCACTCGCCGATGACAATCACCTAAATGTTGATCTTGATTAAACGACACCGACTATCCTCAGGAAACTTAGCATGAACATACGCCGCCAGTCCCTGTTGTGGGCAAGCTCCCTGGTTTTGTGCGCCCCTTTGTGGGCGGAACAGCCCAGCGCTCCCGATGTGCTCCCAGAATTGCAGCAGGAACTGGCGCCCGAAGCGATGCCCGACGGGGCCATGCCTGCAAGCTCCTTGAGCGAGACCGGAGAAAATCGCGCGCCGGTCGCACTGCCTTTGGAAGAGTTGCGTCGTTTCGCCAACGTCTTTGGCATGATCAAAAACGAGTACGTGGAAGAGATCGACGACGTCACCCTGCTTAATTATGCGATTCAAGGCATGCTGTCGAGCCTTGACCCCCATTCGGCCTACCTGGAGCCCAGCGCCTTTGATGACCTGCAGGAGACCACCACAGGCTCCTTTGGCGGTTTGGGCATTGAAGTCGGGATGGAAAACGGTTTTGTCAAAGTCATTGCACCGATCGACGACACCCCGGCGCAAAAAGGCGGCATCGAAGCCGGCGATCTAATCATTCGACTGGACGATACCCCAGTGAAAGGACTCAGCCTGGGGGATGCCGTCAATATTATGCGCGGAGAGCCAGGCACTCGCATCAAGCTCACCATCGTACGCGAAGGCGAGCGGGACCCTCTGGTGCTGGAGTTGGAGCGCGCGGAAATCAAAGTTACCAGCATCAAAACCCTGCCGCTGGACAAACACTATGGTTACGTTCGGATTACCCAGTTTCAGAAGCAGACCGGCCCCGATTTTGTTAAAGGCTTGAGCAAGCTCAAGGAGGATCTGGATGAGTTGCGCGGCCTGATCATCGACCTACGTAACAATCCGGGCGGCGTACTCCAAGCGGCCGTTGAAGTCGCTGACCAGCTCCTGGAAGAAGGGCTCATCGTTTATACACAGGGACGCTCAGATATCTCCCGCCTGAGTCTGTCCGCCACCCCCGGCGATCTGATGCAGGGCAAACCCGTCGTTGTTCTGATCGACGGCGGCTCCGCCTCTGCTTCAGAAATCTTGGCCGGCGCACTGCAAGATCATAATCGTGCAGTCATCATGGGCATGCAGAGCTTTGGTAAAGGGTCCGTCCAAAACGTGCTGCCACTCGGCGAGGAATATGGACTCAAGCTAACTACCGCGCGTTACTACACCCCCAAAGGACGCTCGATTCAGGCGGAAGGTATCGTGCCCGACATCGAGGTTAAGCGCGCGAAACTAAGTGAAGAAAAGCAAAGCAACTCGGTACGCGAAGCCGATCTGGCGGGCCATCTAAGCAAGGGGCAGGAAGACGACAAGTCGCAAGACAAGATCGACAAGAGCAAGATGAGCGCGAAGGAGAAGAAGGCGGCAGAGCAATCGGAAGAACAGGCGCGTATTCGTGCCAATCTGGAACGCGATTTCCAGATGCAGGAAGCGCTTAATCTGCTCAAGGCCATCGATATTCTGAACAAGAAAGCGGGCCAGTGATTAAACCGCTACTGGTGCTCGCCGCACTTTGGACAGGCGTAGCCCTGTCCATGGCGGCGCGAGCCGAAGACAGCCCACAACCCACCATTGCCATCATTATCGATGACATGGGCAACCAGTATGAGCCAGGGCTTGCCCTGGTCGAACTCCCCTATCCACTGACCTTGTCTTTTTTGCCGCAACGTCCCTACACCCAACAACTGTCGCAACTGGCGCATGAAGCAGGCAAGGAAATCATGCTGCATGCGCCGATGGAAACCGCACGCGGCCTGGGCCTGGGCTATGGCGCACTGACCAGCGGCATGTCGGAGCAGGAAATCAAACGCACCTTAATGCGCACGCTTAACGACATCCCTTATGTGATGGGGGTGAACAACCACATGGGCAGCCATCTGACACAACAGACTCAGGTGATGGCATGGCTGATGGAGGTGCTGCGCGAGTACCCGTACTACTTCGTCGACAGCCGAACATCGGCCCAAACGGTGGCACAACGTGTGGCGCTTGAGCACCGCATTCCCAGCCTGAGTCGTGATGTCTTTCTCGACCACGAGCAAAATTGGGAGTTTGTCGATCAACAATTCAAGCGCCTGCTCGATATCGCGCATAAACAAGGGACTGCGATCGCCATTGGTCACCCGCATGAGGTGACGATTCGATACTTGCGAGAGGCGCTTCCACAGCTCGACGAAGCCGGCATCCGCATTGCCACCGTGTCAGCCCTCTGGCATATACGCCATCCCGGTCAAATTATGTTTGCTGACCGCAACGCGGGACAGCGATTGGCGGAACGCCAGCCATCATATTCAGACTCGAATCCTAAACATCAGTCACCGAACTAACGAATACTCATCAATAAAAACCGCAAGCTGTTATCCTGCGTTGACTTTATAGGTGACCCTCCCGCGGCAACTATTAACAGTCGCCCCGCAGCTACTTTTGGTAGTCGTTACGCGACATCCTAATTAACCAGTCGCCCCGCTGCATCCAAATTAACCAGTCGTCCCGCTGCATCCAAATTAACCAGTCGTCCCGCTGCATCCAAATTAACCAGTCGTCCCGCTGCATCCAAATTAACCAGTCGTCCCGCT
>JBFHRI010000234.1:0-4655 GCA_041591755.1 Oleiphilaceae bacterium | reverse complement strand
GCCGAGGCGCCCGGCACGGCGGTTAGCATCGAGGCCATCAAGCCACCAGTACAGGACTCCGCAAAGGTCACGGTTTTGCCTTGGGCCAGCAATAAATCACGCACCACGGCCGCCAGCGGTTGCATTTGCTCGGAAACAATATGCTGCCCCAGCACGCGACGGATTTGCTCCGCTGCCTGGGCCAGCAAGGGGGCATGCTCTGCTTGCAACACATGCAGCTTGAGCTCGAGCACCGGAACCGAGGCGCGATAGCCGATCACCACTTCCGGCGGCCAGTTTTTCAGCTGCGCTTTGAGGTAATGTTGCAGACTCGCCTCGCCATAGCCAAATACCGAAAAGCGGCAACGTGCTAACTTTGCGCCGCCCAACCACTGCGACAACTCCGGTACAATCGCCTGCTGCAACATATGCTTGAGCTCATGCGGTACGCCTGGGGTACAGTAGATCCGACAGCCCACCACATCAGCCTTGAAACCGACCGCCGAGCCGGTTTCATTAGGAATCAACTCAATGCCCTCGGGCAACCAGGCCTGTTTGCGATTGGCATCATTTAGGGCGTAATTGCGCGCAGCACACCAGCGCTCCAAGTGTGCCAAGGCCTCGGGATGCTCCGCCATCGGGCGCCCCAGCAGCGCCGCCAGCGCTTCGGCGGTCAAATCGTCCGAGGTCGGCCCCAGGCCACCGTTCACGATTAAGACATCCGCCCCCTGGGTCAGGCGATGCATCGCCGCCGTAAGCTCGTGCAAATCATCCCCCAGAGTGCATTTCTCGGCCACCCGAATCCCCAGGGGGCTTACCTGCTCTGCGATCAGCGCCGAGTTACTGTCGACGATGTCGCCCGTCATCAACTCTTCGCCGGTCATTAGCAGTTTCAATAACATGTATGCTTCCTTATTGTTTTTCAGCGAGCAATTGGGCCAATTCTTCAGAACGCGCGCAGGCTGCTTGCATGGCGTCGGCAAACATCACCGCGAGACCGCGCTGTTCCAGGACGCTGATCGCCCGCTCGGTGGTGCCACCAGGCGACATCACATTTTTCTTCAGTTGCTGAGGCGTCAACCCGGTCTGCAACACCATCTCGGCCGCGCCTTTCGCCGTTTGTGCCGCGAACTGGCGTGCCAGTTCCGGCTCCAGACCCAGCTGGATGGCGGCCGCCTCCATGGCCTCAATCACGTAGAATAGGTAAGCGGGACCACTGCCCGACAGGGCGGTAATCGCGTGTAGCTGATCTTCATTGTCGAGCCACTGCGAAAGCCCAATCACGCTGAACATCTCTTCGGTGAGTGCTCGCTGCAGCTCAGAACACTTAGCGTTGGCGAACAAGCCGGTCGCGCCGCTCAACACCTGCGCCGGCGTGTTCGGCATGCTGCGGACCATCGGCAGCGGGCACCCTAACCACTTTTCGATCAAGGCCAAACTAACCCCGGCGGCAATTGAAATCACCAAAGGCTGGTGTCCCAATGCATCACGCAAATTCTCACAGACCTCACGCAATTGTTGCGGCTTCACGGCTAATACGATGACGTCGGCGGAGCTCACTGCGGTCGCGTTGTCCTGACTACATTGAATACCCAGTTCGCTTTGATGCGACTGCAAGATCGCCGCATCCAAACCGGTCGCGTGAATATGGCTCGCCGGCATACCCCGCGCCAGCAAGCCTTTGAAAATGGCCGAAGCCATGTTGCCAGCGCCAATAAAGGCAATACGCTTTTCTGCCAGTTTCATCTTATTTGCGTGCTCCAAAAATTGCGGTGCCTACGCGCACCAGGGTGGATCCATTGGCGATGGCCAGCTCGAGATCATCGGTCATCCCCATCGAGAGGGTATCGACGCTGGGGAAGCGGCTTTTAAGTTCAGTAAATAGGGCGTTTAACGCGGCAAAACTTTCCGCGCGTCGCGTCGGCTCCGGCCAGGGGGCCGGAATCGACATCAGGCCACGCAGTACCAGATTAGGCAACACACTGAGCTGCTCTGCCAATTCGAACACCTGCGCCGGAGCCACGCCTGACTTGCTGGCTTCATCATCAATATTGACCTGAAGACAGATCTGTAAGGGGGGCAACTCGGGCGGACGTTGCGCGTTGAGTCGCTCGGCAATCTTCAGGCGATCAATGCTTTGTACCCAGTCAAAGTGGCTCGCAATGAGGCGCGTCTTATTGCTCTGGATCGGGCCTATAAAGTGCCACTGCAAAGCTGGCAGCACCTCTGCTCCGGGTAGGCTCAATAATCGCTGCTGTTTCTCGACGGCCTCCTGCACGTAGTTCTCGCCAAAGCCAAGCTGACCGGCCTGAATGGCCGCCATCACCGCCTCTGCAGGCTGCGTTTTACTGACCGCCAGCAGGCTCACCGCAGACTCGGATCGAGCTGCATCTTTTGTTGATTTTTGTATTCGCTGCCTCACGTTCTGCAGCCGCTCTGCTATGCTCAAACTCATAATTTCTGTACTGAATTCCGGTAGTCGCACGTTCTCGCAGCCTGCTGCCGGCCGCCATTTGAGCAAAAACAAACTCGTTAAACAAGCCAGAACTCGCGTCACGCCTGCCTTGGCAGCCTATGCGAGTCGCCTTGAGGAATACCATGGATATTACAGAACTGCTTGCTTTCTCTGCCAAACAGGGCGCTTCCGATCTACACCTTTCTGCCGGATTGCCCCCCATGATTCGTGTCGATGGCGATGTGCGCCGCATCAATTTGCCGGCCATGGAGCACAAACAGGTACACTCGCTGATTTACGACATCATGAACGATAAGCAGCGCAAGGACTATGAGGAGTTTCTAGAAACCGACTTCTCGTTCGAAGTCCCTGGCGTCGCGCGCTTTCGCGTCAACGCGTTTAACCAGAATCGGGGGGCCGGTGCAGTGTTCCGAACCATTCCCTCCAAGGTACTGACCATGGATGACCTGGGGATGGGCCAGGTCTTTAAAGATATCAGCGAAGTCCCGCGCGGCTTGGTCTTGGTCACGGGCCCGACCGGCTCCGGTAAATCAACCACGCTGGCGGCGATGCTCGACTTTATTAACGACACGCGTTACGAACACATTCTAACCATTGAAGATCCAATTGAATTCGTACACGAAAGTAAAAAGTGCCTGGTCAACCAGCGTGAAGTGCACCGCGACACCCATGGTTTCAGTGAAGCCTTGCGTTCGGCCCTGCGGGAAGACCCCGACATTATTCTGGTCGGCGAGATGCGCGATTTGGAAACCATACGACTGGCCCTGACCGCCGCCGAAACCGGGCACTTGGTATTTGGCACGCTACACACCACCTCCGCCGCCAAAACCATCGACCGTGTGGTGGACGTGTTCCCAGCGGCCGAGAAATCCATGGTACGCTCGATGCTTTCGGAGTCGCTGCAGGCCGTTGTATCACAGACCCTACTCAAACGGACCAATGGGGGCCGTGTCGCCGCGCACGAAATCATGATCGGGACGCCAGCGATCCGCAACTTGATTCGTGAAGACAAAATCGCGCAGATGTACAGTTCGATTCAAACCGGCGCTTCGGTGGGTATGCAGACCCTTGACCAGTGTCTACAGAACCTGCTATCCAAGGGTATCATCACGCGCGATATCGCGCGCGAGAAAGCCAAGATTCCGGAAAACTTTTAACCCGCTAGCCAGGCCAATACGATGGATTTCGACAAACTTCTTAAGATCATGGTGGAAAAAGGCGGCTCCGACCTGTTTATCACAGTGGGCGTGCCACCCAGCATCAAAATCCACGGCAAGATCGTGCCCGTGACGAAACAGGCGCTAACGCCTGAGCAATGTCGTGAAATCGTGTTCGAGATCATGACCGACAAGCAGCGTGAAGAGTTTGAGTTACACAATGAATGTAACTTTGCGATTAACGCGCGGGGTATCGGCCGTTTCCGAGTCAGCGCGTTCTACCAGCGCAACTTGTGTGGCATGGTGTTGCGACGGATTGAGACGAATATTCCGCGCATTGAAGATTTAGGTCTGCCCGAAGTGATTAACCAATTGGCGATGACCAAGCGTGGCTTGATCATTTTCGTGGGCGCGACCGGCACCGGTAAGTCGACCTCGCTCGCTTCGATGATTGGCCATCGCAATCGCAACAGCAAAGGCCACATCATTTCAATTGAGGATCCGATCGAATACGTGCATCAGCATGAAGGCTGTATCGTGACCCAACGTGAAGTTGGCATCGACACGGAGTCCTTCGAAGTGGCCTTGCGCAATACGCTGCGTCAAGCGCCGGATGTCATCATGATCGGCGAGATTCGCAGCAAGAACACCATGGAATATGCCGTGACTTTCGCCGAAACGGGCCACCTGTGTTTGGCGACGCTGCACGCCAACAACGCCAACCAGGCCCTGGATCGCATTATTAACTTCTTCCCGGCGGAGCAGCAAAACCAAATTTGGATGGACCTCTCACTGAACTTAAAAGCGATTGTGGCGCAGCAGCTAATTCCAACCCCAGATGGCAAAGGCCGCAAGGCGGTGATCGAAGTCTTACTGAATACCCCCTTGTGCGCCGACCTGATTCGTAAGAAAGAAGTGCATAAGCTGAAGGAGCTGATGACCAAGTCACGCGATATCGGCATGCAGACTTTCGATCAGGCCTTGTACGATCTCTATGCAGCAGGCGACATTACCTACGAAGATGCCTTGGCCTATGCCGATTC
>JBFHRI010000233.1:0-4665 GCA_041591755.1 Oleiphilaceae bacterium | reverse complement strand
GAGCGAATATGCGCACGCGAGTCGTGCCCAAATGGCCTTTAAATCCGTGGAGGGCCAAGGGGCCGAATTTTGGGTCAGGATACCAGTAAGTCCCCACCCCGAAACGCCTAACGCGTTATAAACCCTGCAATTGCGCTCGCCCCGACGTCAAACCGTCTCGGGGCGAGAGGCAAACCCAAAGCATCTCATCTGGCAGAACCCAATTCGCCCTACCCCTTTTGCAGTAGCCTAGCCCACGCTGCACTACCTCCTCCGTTGAATTGTGACGAAACGCACGATTGCCTTTAATGAACTCAATTCGGCCGCATCGCTTCGGCGTCGCCAGCCAAGGCTTACTCTGACAGCAGACAACGTTTGCTGGTCGTATGCAGCTCACTCAAAACAGGAAACGTGATATGAAAACGATCCCTACCTTTACACTCAGTGCCCTGGTGCTTGGTTTAGCCGCTGCGCAGCACGGCCTTGCTGCAGAACAGGCTGATTCGATTGCTGCCGCCCTGTCTGGTGGCAAAGCATCCCTGGCTCTGCGCTATCGCTTTGAGCAGGTTGACCAGGATGGCATCGCCGAGAACGGCTACGCCTCCACGCTGCGCACCCGACTGGGTTTTCAGTCACGCGTTTATAACGATGTGCAAGCCACTTTGGAGTTTGACAACAACACCGACATCATTGAGTCGAACAATGACTTCGGCGTCACTCCCGCGACCCGGCCAGGTATTGCTGACCCCGAGTACACCGAGGTCAACCAGGCCTATCTCGATTACAAAGGCCTGGCCGATACAATCATCCGTTATGGCCGACAACGCGTGAATTTCGACAACCAACGCCATGTTGGCGGTGTCGGCTGGCGCCAGAATGAGCAGACCTATGACGCGTTGGCCGTGGTCAACAATAGTTTGGCGGATACCACCATCACGCTGGCCAATGTGATGAACGTCAATACCATCACGCACACCAATTTTAACGGCGAAGATCACCAGCTGATTCATGTCAACAACCGTAGCCTGGAGGCACTCAATGTCAGCGCCTATGGACTGCTCCTGGACAAAGTCAGCGACACACTGGGCCTGCGGGCGACCGGCAAGCTGCCCAGTGGCGACCTGAGTTTTAATTACGCCCTGGAGTACGCGCAGCAAGAAACGGATAATGCAGCCAAGAATGATACCGATTATCTGGTGATCGAAGGCGGCGTCAGCGTGGCTGGATTTGATGCTAAACTCGGACTCGAAACTTTGGGTTCAGACAATGGCAATGCGGGCTTCCAAACGCCACTGGGCACCAAGCATGCTTTCAACGGCTGGGCGGATAAGTTCCTGACTACCCCCAAAAATGGACTGGAAGATCTGTATCTCTCGCTCAGCACAGCCAAGCTCGGTCCCAAGCTGCAACTGGATTATCACCAGTTTGACGCCAACAAAGGGAATGCCGACTACGGCAGTGAGATCGACCTGCTGATCGCACAAAAATTCAGCGAAAACTACACCGGCCTGATCAAGTTTGGCCACTTTAGCGAAGGCGACAAAGGCCTGGGCTATCGCGATACACAGAAGATCTGGCTACAGCTCGAAGCCACCTTCTGATCCCGCAAGTCCCCCTCAATGTGTGCAAGCGATTGAGGTCTTTTTGGGGGCGAAGTCTTCTGCCCCCTTTTTTCATTCTGGGTTAGACTGCGTTTTTTGGTCATGCCCAGGCTGCATTATGAATGTTGAACAGCTGATTCAATCCCTTACGCTCGAGCCGCATATCGAAGGCGGCTATTTCCGCCGCACCTACAGCGCCCCATTTCGCATCGAAGGCGAGGATCGCTGCAGCCTGAGTTCAATTTATTACCTGCTAACGCGCGACACCCCGATCGGCCACTGGCACCGCAACCGATCCGATATTCTGCACTTCTTCCATAGCGGCAGCGCGCTCACCTATTGGCTGATTAGCCCGGATGGCACCTTAGAGAAACACCTACTGGGCCCCGATCCTTCTCAGGGCCATGAATTCCAACTGCTGGTTCCTGGAGGGTATTGGAAGGCGACGCATTTGGAATTCGGGGATTATGGCTTATTGAGCGAGGCGGTCACGCCAGGGTTTGTGTTTGAGGATATGGAATTGGCAAGGCGAGAAGATGTGTTGGACACGCTGTCTCATGCGGGCCAAATGGATCTACTTAAGTTACTTAAGGTTAACTGAGTACACTTTTCGGCAAACAACAGCGCTTGTACTTTTTTCCACTGCCGCATGGACACGGTGCATTCTTGCGCACGCGTATGTCACGCTCAATGTGTAAGACATCTTGTCGATAGAAGTCACTGAGTATTTGAAAAAGCTCAGGGTGCTTCTGCCGCATCATAGCGGGCCGCTCGAAAAAGTACTCTGAAACGACAGCCAAGAATTCCGCCTCATTGGTCGCCCCATAGTCACGGATATTACTTCGCCCGGCCTCGATACCTTTGATCTTGTGAGACACCAATTCCAACCAGGGTCGCGAATGATCAAAGCTCTTCAAGCGCTCTGGAAAACCATCACAGGCCCCATCCGTCATGTCGATTAAATGCACAAATTCGTGAATCCCGACATTGTGCTTATCGCGCGAATTGTCGAAGCCCGCAATCAAAGCGGGTCGACTAAAGGCAACCTTTCCGCTCATCGGGCCCGTTCCGACCATGCCAGTTATACAGGAGTCGGCCTGACCACACTCAAACTGCTCATTGAAAGCGGCAGGTAAAAGAAAGATCTTTTCGACATTTAAATAATGCCAGTCTGGAAAGCCCCAAACCGGAATGATTGCACTCGCCGCGACCAACAAGCGATCTTCATCCGTGACCTCAAACTGCCCCGCTTCAATCGAGGTGGTTTGCAGAAAAAGCAAAGCACGTTGTTCGAAACGCTTTCTTTCCGTGTCACTCAAGGTGCGATAGAAGCTAACTTTTTCCCGTAGAATATCCGACCAGCTGGGTTGCCAGACGACCGGCTCTGGTTGATTGCGACTCCCCCTAAAAAAGTCCCTTAGCGATTGCCATAGGCTCACAGGTCAATCCCCGTATCAGCATCCTTAAACAGTCGCCCAAACAGTCGCAGTAGCCAAAGCAGCATTTCCAGCGGTAGCTCGATGACGATTTCCAGAATATCCATAAAGCGATTGTCGTCGGATCGCTGGCCTTTGCGTTTACTTGGCCAGATCCACCAGGCAAGCCAGAACAGAAAGCAGACGAGACCGAGCGTCGCCCACGAGAAGCCGTCCACAACGAGCTCCATCACACCACTACACGCAATGACGAATACCAGCACCGCGACTATTTCTCTAAGCAAGGTCATAAGCGTGTCGAGCTCAATGATGACTCAAGAAATTCACTCAGCGCGTTTTTAAGCGCTGCCATCGTTTAAATACATAGGCAAACAGCACCCCCGAAATCGCACCAAACAAATGCGACTCAAACGAGACGCCGGGCTTGTTCGGCAGCACACCGTAAATCATCCCGCCGTACAGCAAACAAACGAGTATTGCCGCCAGGATATGCTTGGCGCTGCGATCAAACCAGGCCATGGCGATGGCGAGGCTCCATAGGCCGAAGATCCAGCCACTGGCGCCAATATGCGTAGCCGGGCGGGCGAAGAAAAAGACCAGCAGCCCGGTTACGGTAATGATGAAAAAGCTCGCGACCAGGTAGAAGTTGACTGATCGAATCAGGCAGAAGGCGCTGAAGATGCCGAAGCCCACCAAATTGTTCACCAAATGGGACCAGTCGGCATGAATGAACGGCGCCGTGTAGATATGCCACCAGAGATGTTCAGCGCGCGGCACGATGCCGAAGTGATGCAGATTGCCGAACAGCAGAAGATTGGCCGCGTATACCGCCAGCATGACCAGCGCGAAAAAGGCGACCAGCTTGGCACGGCGCCGGATTCCAGCAGAATTCAAAGCGGCCATCAGTCTGGGGTTTCGCTCGGTGGCAAATCTTTGGCTGCCTGACTGCGTTTACGCGTGAGACCATCCAGATCTTTACCCAAGCCTCGCAGCTGCTCAAAAATATCTTCCAACTTATGGTGTGTCCGCAAATCGATATCGAGTTTTTTGTCCATGCTTTTAACCACGGGCAGCAGCGAGTGCTCGATGGTGTCGGCGAGCGTACTGAGAATTTTATCAATCCCCGGTACGGGTTGATTAATGACCTCGACCTGGGGTCGCATCTGCCCCAATGCTTGCACGAGATCCTGCACCCGAGCATCGATTCGAGCGATAAATTCCGGCTGCGTTTGATCCGTCTTCTCTGGCTGCACTTGCACGCGCTCAGCGGCCTGCTTGATCCCCTCCACACCGCGTACCAAATCAACCAGCTGCCCGACCAGTTTGGCCCCGGTATCGGCATCGTCGCCGCCCATGGCCTTGTTTTTCAGGAAATCCTGCTTGATCTGCTGCCAACGTGCCTTTTGCTCTGCGCTCATATTGCCGCGCAACTCTGCCAACTTGAGCAGGTTGTCTTCGGTGCCGGTGGTCAGCAGCTGTGCTTCGCCCAGATAGTGATCCTGAATCATCTGCATCAGTTCGCTCTCATTCATGACCGCTGACAGCTTTTCGGTCATCTTGTTCATGTTGCGATAGGAGCCTTGCAACTTGAAGGGAGGCTCGACACGGTATTTGTCGTTCTGTGCCGCCGAAGCAATGTATTGCTGATT
>JBFHRI010000232.1:0-4685 GCA_041591755.1 Oleiphilaceae bacterium | reverse complement strand
CAGTGAAGTGGCCGCTTTACCCTTGATTTGCCCCGCAGCCAGACGATCCAGCATGGCTTGCCACAAAGAAACCGACTGTTCCCGGGCATGGGTGCGCAGGTCACCCAGGGTTTTGTTGCCGACACCGCGCGTCGGCACATTCACCACGCGCTCAAAGGCTGCATCATCATGGCGGTAGTAGACCAGTCGCAGATAGGCGAGGGCGTTACGAATTTCGAGTCGATCGAAAAAGCGATGGCCGCCGTAGATGCGGTAAGGAATGGACTGACGAATCAGGTATTCTTCAAGCACGCGTGATTGGGCGTTGCTGCGATAGAGCAAGGCCACTTCACTGCGTTGACGGCCTTGCCGCACCCAGTCCTGGATACGGTCGGCAATATAATTGGCTTCATCCTGCTCATTGAATGCGCTATACAGATCGATGAGTTCTCCGTCCCCTCCGTCGGTCCAGAGCTTCTTGCCGAGGCGATTGCCGTTGTGACCAATCAGGCCATTCGCAGCGCTCAGAATGGTATTGGTAGAGCGATAGTTTTGCTCCAGACGAATCACACTGACGCCGCTAAAGTCGTGTTGGAATTGCTGGATGTTTTCGATCCGCGCGCCACGCCAGCCGTAGATGGATTGGTCGTCATCGCCCACCACCATCAGGGGGATGCGCTGACCCGCCAGTACGCGCAGCCAGGCATATTGGATGGTATTGGTGTCTTGAAACTCGTCAACCAATAGATAACGGAAGCGCGCTTGGTAATGCGCCAATAATTCTGGCTTGTGCAGCCAGAGTTCATGCGAGCGCAGCAGCAGTTCACCAAAATCGACGGCGCCCGATTGCTCACACAAAGCTTCATAGGCGCGGTAGAGTTCAGCCAGTTTCTTTTCATGCGGGTTGTAGCTAGGCGGCAGGTGTGCAGCACGCAGCCCTTCATCTTTGCGACTGTTGATAAAATGCTGCACCGCTTTGGCCGGCCAGCGTTCATCATCGATGCCTTGCTCGTTGAGTATACGTTTAATCAAGCGCAACTGATCGTCGGAGTCGAGAATCTGGAAGTTTTCGGGTAGCCCGGCATCGCGATAGTGCGCGCGCAAGAGTCGGTGCGCGATGCTATGAAAGGTGCCAATCCACATACCCTGACCGCTTTGGTGAAGCAGCGTTTCGATGCGTCCGCGCATTTCTTTAGCGGCTTTATTGGTAAAGGTGACCGCGAGTATCGACGAGGGCCGCAAGCCCTCGATTTGCATCAGCCAGGCGATGCGGTGCACCAGTACACGCGTTTTGCCACTGCCCGCACCGGCTAGCACCAGCAGGTTCTGTATTGGGCTGGCCACCGCTTCGCGCTGGGCTTCGTTCAAATCGTCTAGCAGGTGAGAAACATCCATTGCAGCGCGCCCTGATGTCTTAGGCTTTGGCCTGAGCCAGTTCTGCACGCATGCGTGCAATGGTGTCGGCATAATTGTCGGTGTTAAAGATGGCTGAGCCGGCGACGAAAGTATCGGCCCCGGCCTGCGCGATTTCGCGAATATTCTGCAGATTGACGCCGCCATCAATTTCTAAACGAATGGCGCGTCCACTCTGCTTGATGCGTTGTTTGACCTGGCGCAACTTATCCAGTGTGCTGGGAATGAAACGCTGGCCACCAAAGCCCGGGTTGACGGACATCAGCAGGATCATATCCAGCTTATCCATCACATGATCCAAATAATGCAGCGGGGTGGCCGGATTAAAAACCAGACCGGCCTTGCAGCCACCATCGCGAATCAACTGCAGCGAGCGATCAATGTGCTCCGAAGCTTCGGGGTGAAAGGTGATGTAGCTCGCTCCGGCATCGACAAAGCTACGGATCATGTCATCCACCGGTTTGACCATCAGATGTGCATCGATGGGGGCAGTGATACCGAAGTCACGCAGCGCTTTGCAGACCATCGGACCAATCGTTAAATTGGGGACATAGTGGTTGTCCATCACATCGAAATGCACAATATCAGCACCGGCGGCCAGAACATTGGCCACTTCTTCGCCCAGGCGGGCAAAATCGGCGGAAAGAATCGAGGGGGCAATCAGGTAATCGCTCATGCAGGTTCTCGGCTGGGAGTTAAATTGGCTCTACACTTAAGGGGTTTGCACTGCTGCGGCAAGGTGGCGCTACCGTAACATAATTGCGGGGCGTGATTCGAGTCTGGACGGTATTTTGCAAGATAGTCTTTGCAATTGTTAGCGGTGCCGCATTTTAACGCTGCGCGCGTGCGCGTCGCGGCTTCAATCGGGCTGCGCGAAGTCGGCGATTTTCGCGCCAAATGCAGGTCAAAACAGAAGGGTAGCGTGTTCGAGTTAATGCCATTTTCCAAGCTTCTCAAAACTTACTGGCGATCTTATGTGCTGGGCTGGGGCTTACTTTGCGGCGGCGTATTGCCGCTGGCAGCAGAAACGGCAGAAGAAACTTCCCAGGCCGAGCAGACACCTCAGGCTGCCTCTCGCACGGGTAGTGTCGTGACGACACAGTATCGCCTCACCGCTTTGGCTGAAGAGATGCCTCCGGATCAAGTAAAGTGGTTGAGTGTGAGCTATCGCCCTGACCTCAAGGTGCAGGTCTTGGCCTTGGAGATTTTGCCGCGCACCGCAACGCCACAAGGCGCTGTATTGTTGCTACATGATCAGGGGCAGCACCCCGATTGGCCAGCCTTGTTGTCGCCACTGCGAAAGGTTTTGCCGGATGACGGTTGGTATACGCTGTCGATCAGTATGCCCAGTGTACTTCCGCAATTAGCGCCCGAACGCGAGCGTGAGGCGAAAACGGCAGACTCAGTGCCCTTGAGTGAAGGCATTACTAAAGCGCTGCATTTGGGTGCCCGTGCAGCCACCACGACGCCAACCGATGTCGCAGCGAACGCGCCGGAGGCGTCCCAGACTGAGGATGAAGAACCGAGTGAGGCAGAGCAAGACGTGCCGGAAGCGCCTGAAGCGGTACCCGATGAAGAGGCTGAGGCGCCTGACATCGATCTCGAAGATCGTCTGGCTGAGGCCGAGCGTAAGCTGACGTATAACGAGCGAGCGCGCTTACACATTGAAGCCGGCCTGGATGAGCTGCAAAAAAGTGGCTATCAAAATATCGTCGTGGTGTGTTTGGGGGCCAGTGCTGACGCACTGCTTGATTGGCTCAAGCCCAAGGTGGAACAGTATTCACAAAAGGGCTTTGCGGTCATATTGATTGACCCGCGGTTTTCGAGTCGTGGACAGCGTTTTTGGCAACAACGCTTGGAGCAAGCGTTCAAGGCGCCTTTACTGGATCTGGTCAATGCCTCCGATCGGGCGGAACAGGAGGCGGCCGCATGGCGACGCAGCAGTGCAGAAGTCCTGAAGATGCCCGCGTATCAACAAATTCTTTGGCATAACCTGCATTTGGGGGCGGAGCAAACCACCTTGCTGCGCCGGCTCAGGCAATGGTTGAAAACGAATGCGCCCGGTATGTCAGCGACGCAATTCAAGGCCGGTCAATGAGTACGACGGCTCGCCAGGATAGTTCGACTAGGGTGTTGAGCTGCCAGAATGAGCCGCAGCCGGCTGAGCGGGGCCTGTCGGTGTGTTTCCCACGCTCAGGTCTTGCTTGAGGCTTTCCAACAGCGGAGGATAATCGCTGGCCGCGTCGCCGGTGATCTGCTCCATACGCCGAATCTTTTGGTCGAACTCCTCCAGGGCACGTGTCATTTCTTTTTGGTTTTCTTGAATATCGGCCAAATCATTGGCGATGTCTTTGCGTGCTTTGTTCAACGCACTGATGAGATGCTCTGAAATCTCCAGCCCTTTACGTTGGGCTTCGGCGGCCTGTGCTTCTAGCGCCTCAATTTCTTTACGCGTCGTGACTATTTGACTCTGCCTTAGTGAAATGACGCTCTGAATATCCTGGATGCGTCTTTTCAGAATACGCACGACGTCGTTGGGATGGCTATAAAGAAGTTTGAGTTCCCGATCTTGCTCCTCTTGCAGCTTGCGTTGCTTTTCCAGCATCTCTTGGCGACGTTTTTCTGCTTCGCGCGCTGCGATTTGCGCGTCCGTCAGCGCCGGAGGGATGACCTCGATCACGCGGCCCTTATCATTCAAAACTTCATAGCCTTGACCCACGAATTCGGGTGGAATAGTCCTGTTTAGTACGATGCTGCCATTTTTATCACGGTATCGGTATAGTGTGCTCGCTTGTGCGAGCTCAACCAGCAGGCACGCTGCGGCGAGCGTAACACACAGGCGCGCAGTGCCTTTGCCGTTAATGGCTGAAACCTGCTTGCGAGAGGACCTAGACGCGGCTTTGGGCGAAAAATGCAAAAGAGTCATACAGAGATTCGCTACGGAGACAAGGTTCATTTTAGATGGTTTTAGGACGCGCACAACAGACAGGGGTTCAGATTCATCAACAAAGTTTGCATGAGCATTTGTTAATGAAGGTAGAGTGGGCCGTGATGACGCGATTGAGTTGTGCATGGAATTGATTCTAGAGCAGCTGATGCTGCTTGTTATTTCCATCGTCGCCAATGGCCTCAGTGCCCTGGCGGGTGGAGGCGCAGGCTTATTGCAGTTTCCAGCGTTGCTGTTTTTAGGCTTAAGTTTTTCGATGGCACTGGCGACCCATAAGGTGGCCAGTGTGGCGCTCGGCGTAGGCGCGACCTTGCGCCACTTACGTGAGAAACGCTTAGACTGGCGT
>JBFHRI010000231.1:0-4694 GCA_041591755.1 Oleiphilaceae bacterium | reverse complement strand
GAAGAAGCGGTCAAGCCTGAAGGTTCAGCGGCTTAATCTATGCGCTTTTCAGAAATTGCTGGTTCGAAGTATAAAAAACTGGCGATTTTTAGCTAAACTTAAACAGCCGGTCCCGCCGGCTGTTTACATTTCTGGGTGTGCGTTTTATTCGTGACGTGCCCTAATAGACAAGGCTACTAAAATGGGCGGCTCTAGCGGGTGCCTGTGAGAGCGACCTTGTCGTGTTGCATAATCTTGTGAATTGGCCGTATCTTCGTCGGGTGCAAAGATGGCCGTGGGCGAAGTGTGGGTCAACAAATAACTAGACAAAAAATAGGCGATATAGATGATCGATAAAAGCATTAAGGGTGGATCTTCAGAGATAGTGACCAACAGCGGACTCATTCCCATGGTCATCGAGCAGACAGCGCGCGGAGAGCGATCGTTCGATATCTACTCGCGTCTTCTTAAAGAGCGCGTGATTTTCATGGTGGGCCAGGTCGAGGATCATATGGCAAACCTGGTGGTCGCACAGTTGCTGTTTCTAGAATCTGAAAATCCGGACAAGGACATTCATCTCTATATCAACTCGCCGGGCGGCTCAGTGACCGCAGGCTTATCGATTTATGACACCATGCAGTTTATCAAGCCTGATGTATCTACGCTGTGCATTGGTCAGGCCTGCAGCATGGGCGCCTTGTTGTTGACTGGAGGCGCCAAAGGTAAGCGGTTCGCGCTGCCACATTCGCGTATGATGATTCATCAGCCTTTGGGTGGTTTCCAGGGGCAGGCTTCCGATATTGAAATTCATACGCGTGAAATTTTGACCATCCGCGATAAACTCAACAAAATCATGGCGCATCATACTGGCCAGGACATGAAAACCATTGCGCGGGACACTGATCGCGATAATTTTATGGACGGAAAGACTGCTGTCGATTACGGTTTGATCGATGCCGTGCTTGAAAAAAGGACAACCAGCAATTAATACTTGTCTGTGTCAACACAGCGTTTGATATACTTGGGTGCTGTATTAAATATGTCGAGCACCGCGCAACAAGATAGGAAAACAAATGACCGACGATAAAAACGGTAAGGGCGAAGACAACGGCAAGTTGCTCTATTGCTCGTTCTGCGGCAAGAGTCAGCATGAAGTCCGTAAGCTGATTGCAGGACCATCCGTATTCATCTGTGATGAGTGCGTGGATCTGTGTAACGATATCATTCGCGAAGAGATTCAAGAGACGGCGCCGGAGCAGAGCAGTAACCGATTGCCCGTTCCGCGAGATATCAAAGCCACGCTTGATGATTATGTGATCGGTCAGGAGCGCGCAAAACGCGTGCTCTCGGTAGCCGTGTATAACCATTACAAGCGGCTACAGCATGACAATCAAAAGTCAGATGTTGAGCTGGGCAAAAGTAACATTCTACTGATTGGCCCGACCGGCAGTGGAAAAACGCTGCTAGCAGAGACTCTGGCGCGCTTGCTCAATGTGCCTTTTACCATCGCTGATGCGACGACCCTAACGGAAGCGGGCTACGTTGGTGAGGATGTCGAGAACATCATTCAAAAGCTGTTGCAGAAATGTGACTACGACGTTGAAAAAGCGCAGCGTGGCATCGTGTACATTGATGAAATCGACAAGATTTCACGCAAGTCCGACAACCCCTCGATCACGCGGGACGTGTCGGGCGAGGGTGTGCAACAGGCGCTGCTCAAACTGATTGAGGGTACGGTGGCTTCAGTGCCCCCTCAGGGTGGACGCAAGCATCCACAGCAGGAGTTTCTGCAGGTCGACACATCCAATATTCTCTTTATCTGCGGTGGTGCGTTCGCCGGCTTGGATAAGGTGATTCGCGATCGTTCTGAAAAGAGCAGTATTGGCTTTGGTGCAACGGTCAAAAGCAAGGAAAACTCCCGCTCCGTTGGCGAAACGCTGCGGGATGTGGAGACTGAAGATTTGGTGCGCTATGGCTTGATTCCCGAGTTTGTGGGGCGTTTGCCGGTCATTGCAACCTTGGATGAGCTGGATGAAGCCGCGTTGATGCAGATTCTGACCGAGCCCAAGAACTCACTTTCTAAACAGTACGCTAAGCTGTTTGAAATGGAAGGTGTGGAAATAGACTTCCGCGAGGACGCCCTACGTGCGGTGGCGAAGAAGTCGATGGAGCGCAAAACCGGGGCGCGTGGTCTGCGATCGATTTTGGAGAACGTATTGCTCGATACGATGTATAACATCCCTTCAGAGAAAAACGTATCGAAAATCGTGATTGATGAAAGTGTCATCAAGGGTGAGTCTGAGCCTATCAAAATTTATGACAACGCCGAGCATTCCAAGGCCATGCCAGACAACTGATTGGCACCCTGCTCGAAAAAGCCGCATGCCGAAAGGTCTGCGGCTTTTTTATTTTTAACGGTTCCTAGGATCACTAAGCGCTTGTTATTTTCGAATTGCCCCCCATCTAGGCATTACTTGGATATGCTCAAGCGTCGCTTGTTGGGCCTGTGAAATTTGCACCTGCTAGTCTGTTTCCAGCGAATAAGTAGTCGTTTGGCTCTGTCCGGCTCTATACTTGGGTGAGTTGTGTCAGTACGTAAAGATCAAATTTTGAGAGGTTCATATGCCAGCGCAGGATGAGAGTGTCGTTACCGTGGGGACGGAGTTGCCGATGTTGCCCCTTCGTGATGTGGTGGTGTTTCCTCACATGGTGATTCCTTTGTTCGTCGGTCGGGAAAAGTCGATTCGTGCGCTCGAGGCAGCAATGGCGGCGGACAAGCGTTTGCTTTTGCTGACCCAGAAGGATGCGGTGCATGACGATCCCAGTGTTGATGAGCTCTATCGGACCGGTACGGTGGCGTCCATCCTACAGATGCTCAAACTCCCTGATGGCACGGTCAAAGTGCTGATTGAAGGGGAATGCCGTGTCGTGGTCGATCATTTATCCTCTGCAGAATACATTTCGGCAGTGGTTTCCCCTTTCGCTGAGGCGACGGCTGACGAGGCGGAGTTGCGCGTGATCAGTGAGACCTTGCGCGGTCAATTCGACAAGTTCTCGCGCGTCAGCAAAAAGATTCCGGCTGAAGTCGCCTCATCGATTGCTAACATCAAAGATCCCACTCGCTTGATCGACTCCATGGCGGCACACATGGAAATCAAGATTTCTGACAAGCAGGAAATTCTGGAAGAAGCAGACGTGATCCAGCGAGCTGAGTTAGTCCTGGCCATCATTGAGGGCGAAGTGGATTTGATTCAGGTTGAAAAGCGCATCCGTGGTCGCGTCAAAAAGCAGATGGAGAAAAGTCAGCGGGAGTACTACCTCAACGAACAGATGAAGGCCATTCAGAAAGAGATGGGTGCGCTGGGTGAGGGCGGTGCGAACGACTTCGACGAGCTGGAGAAACGTATCAGCGCTTCAGGCATGTCGGCAGAAGCGCGCAAAAAGGCTGAAGGCGAGCTGCGCAAGCTTAAAATGATGTCGCCGATGTCATCCGAAGCCTCGGTGGTGCGCGGTTACGTCGATTGGTTGCTAAATCTGCCTTGGAAGAAAAAAAGCAAGGTGCGACACGATCTGTCCAAGGCACGCGAGATTTTGGATGAAGACCATTATGGCCTGAATGAAGTCAAGGATCGCATTCTTGAGTATTTAGCGGTGCAGGGGCGCGTTAAGAAGCTGAAGGGGCCTGTATTGTGTCTGGTGGGGCCGCCTGGGGTGGGTAAGACCTCTCTGGGGCAGTCCATTGCCAAAGCGACGAATCGCAAGTACACGCGCGTGGCATTGGGGGGGGTGCGGGACGAGGCCGAGATTCGTGGCCATCGCCGTACTTACATTGGTTCGATGCCGGGCAAACTGCTGCAGAAAATGTCCAAGGTGGGAGTGACGAATCCGCTGTTTTTGCTCGATGAAATCGACAAGTTGGGCATGGATCATCGTGGTGATCCCGCCTCAGCTTTGCTGGAGGTTCTCGATCCTGAACAGAACCACACGTTTAATGATCATTACTTGGAGGTGGATTACGATTTGTCTGATGTGATGTTCGTGTGCACCTCCAATTCAATGAATATTCCTCCGGCCTTGCTTGATCGCATGGAAGTCATTCGAATCCCGGGCTATACGGAAGATGAAAAACTCAATATTGCGCAGCGTTACCTGATTCCCAAGCAGTTGCGTGATTCTGGCCTGAAAGAAGAGGAACTCGGTTTCTCCGAAGCCGCCATACGTGACATGATTCGCTACTATACCCGCGAAGCGGGCGTGCGGGGCTTAGAGCGTGAAATCGCAAAGGTCTGTCGCAAAGTCGTGAAAAACATCGCGCTGGATAGCAGCTGCGATGCGGTTAAAATCGATCGCACCAATCTGGAAGACTATCTGGGCGTGCGTAAATACCGCTTTGGTGTGGCCGATGAGACCGATCAGGTCGGACAGGTTACCGGGCTTGCTTGGACTCAGGTCGGCGGTGAGTTGCTGACGATCGAATGCAGCTCGGTCCCCGGTAAGGGGAAGGTGGTGCGCACGGGCTCCTTGGGTGACGTGATGCAAGAGTCAATTCAGGCAGCCATGACGGTCGTTCGCAGTCGCGGTAAAGCGCTGGGGATCTCGCCAGATTATCATGAAAAGAATGACGTCCACATTCACGTGCCAGAAGGGGCTACGCCCAAGGACGGACCCAGTGCGGGTATCGCGATGTGTACCGCGATGGTTTCTGCGTTCACCGG
>JBFHRI010000230.1:0-4722 GCA_041591755.1 Oleiphilaceae bacterium | reverse complement strand
CGCCGACATAGATCGAAGGTCGGCTTTGATCAAAGTTCGGCCGTGGGTTGTAGATCTGCGCCTGTCGCACGCTCGCAGTAGTCCAGGCGCCAATCACGGGTTCGCCGTTAAGCGTGATGCATTGGATGGGGAGTTCCATAATGATCGAGGTCACATTTTTGTCGCCGATGGTGTTGGGACGCGCATCGGGAGGCGACAGTGGATTGAGGTTGACTAAATCGAAAAACTCACCCAGGTTGACGGCAAAGGGTTCCTTGCGTTGACCGACAAAGACTTTGGCGGGCTGGTTGCAGCCGGGCAAGGTCATTTCATTGATGTGGGAACTTGCATAGCTGGTGTAGTCGGGAATCGATTTGTTGCCGATGTTGTCGGCGGGCTTGAGCAGAGTACGTTCGCCCTCGACGGAACTCAGGTGATGCTTTTGGCCACGACGGCGGTCACCGGAAATCATGCGAACGGTGTAGCGCTGACTCACATTAAGCGCGGCGGTATCCAGCTTGTCCGGTCCAATCTGCCCGATATTTTTTAATGGCACCGAGACCATGTTGCCCTCAATGTTGAGAGCGAGATCTTTGTTTTGGGTTTGGAACTGAAAGCTGAAGGTCAGATCTTCTTGCGCGTCGCCGTTCTGATCCAGGTGAATTTCGTAGCGGGCGTTATCCTGCAAATCAAAATAGTTTGGGCCACCGTAGGCGTCCTGCAAAGGCAAGTAATTCGCAATGACCGTGACATAGTTTTCCCGGCCAGGTTCATAACTTCTAAACATGTAAAAGTCGCTGCCATCGACTTTCGGCATCCCCGCGATCAGCGGCGCCTCGCGATGGCTGGATGCCATAAGTGGTTGACTCAGGCTAAGGCCTAAAGCCAAAACACTTATCGTGGTGCTAAGCGATTTCTTGTTCATCAGAGTTCTCCAAAGTGTGATGTGTAGAGCGCGTACGCGATGACATGGGTACGCCGAACCGTTCGTACCTCGGTTCGTAAGGTCAATACGCAGCCAGATGCGCGGTGGATGCAGCGACTAAAAAAAATTTCCGCTGCACAACACAGCAATCTGGCTTACCTGAGCCAATACGCGGGCCATACGGTGATGGATGCAGCGAGATTATTTTTTTCTGTTGCATCCAAATTGCCTTGAGTCACGTATAAGGCGACAGGCCTGCTGTTCTCGTTAGGCGGGGCAAAGGCGGATTGGAGTAAACCAATAGGGGAGGTGACTTTGTTGAATGATCATGTCGAGCTGCAAAGTTTATTGCAGGGTACCGCACGTGGCGACCAGGATGCTTTTGCTGCATTGTATCAGGCGACGTCAGCACGCCTGTTCGGCGTTTGTCTGCGCATTCTGCGGAACCGAGCGGCGGCGGAGGATGTGCTTCAGGACGCGTTCGTCAAGATCTGGCATCACGCATCGGAATATCATTCGGAGCGTGGCACAGTACTGACTTGGCTCACCACCATCGTGCGCTACCGGGCCTTGGACTATCTGCGCCGTGTGAAGCCAGAAGATGAATTGGATGAGCAACATGAGGAGGTGGTGTCGGAACGCGACGGCCCTTTTGACTGGGCGGTCAGCGGCGCCGAGATGGAAGGCTTGTCACTTTGTCTGGACGAGCTCAACGACAGTCAGCGCCAAGTAATTGTGCTGTCCTTCCTGGAAGGACTGACTCACCCTGAATTGGTCAAGCGTGTGCAGTCGCCCCTGGGTACCGTGAAAAGTTGGATCCGACGAGGTTTGCAAAGCTTGCGGAGGTGTCTGGAGCGATGAACTATTTACAAGCGGAATTACTGGAGCACTTGGCCGCAGGCTATGTATTGGGGACGCTACAGGGGCGGGCCCGCCTTCGTTTTGAACGCGTGATGATGGACTCATACAAAGCCCGTCAGGCGGTGTGGGCTTGGGAGCAGAGGTTGACCCCTATGGCCGACACGGTTTCACCAGTGACGCCGCCAGGCAGGGTTTGGCGAAATATTGAGCGACGCATTGCGCCCACGTTGCCAGCGAGGGGGTTGGGTTTGCCGTGGTGGCGTGGCTGGTCGCTCTTCAGTACGGCTTGCTTGATCCTGTTGGTGGCCCTCGTGGTGTTGCGTCCGGTACAGCCGCCTGGACCGGATCAAATCGCCCTGTTCAGTAATGAGAAGGCGCAGCCCTTGTGGTTGGTTTCAGGTAACCTGGAGAGTGGGCGTTTGAGCATCAAGCCCATTAACGCCGAAGCCGTGCGTGTCGACAACAAGGCTTTTGAGTTGTGGATGCTGCCAGCTTCTGGCCAGCCGCGTTCTTTAGGCTTGCTGCCCGTGTCGGGCTCCGCACAGGAACAAATCCTGTCGCCACAACTCCTGGCCATCCTGCAGGATAGCGCGGGCCTGGCCATTTCCCTGGAGCCGGAAGGCGGTTCGCCCACCGGCTTGCCAACCGGGCCGGTGTTGTATCAGGCAGCCATCGTTGAGCTATAGGTCAGTGGGGGGCATTAGGCGAAACGGCGTTGTAACGACGTGAATACTGTGCGCAGCCCCATCGCTTCCCCGCCGATGGGGCGGCCAGGTTGCTTGCGTAGGTTCCAGGCCATGACATCAAAGTGCAGCCAGGGGCTTTGGTTGGGCAGGAACTTCTGTAAATAGAGTGCCGCCGTGATCGCCCCACCGTAAGGATTCGCCGAGCTGTTCAACGTGTCGGCGATATCACTTTTCAGTGATTCTTCGTAAGCGCTGAACAGGGGTAATTGCCAAACCGGGTCCGCATTCGAGCTGCCAATCTCCATCAGTTCGCGCGCCAAGGTATCGTCGTTACTGAACAGGGCGGGCAGCTCAGTACCCAGGGCCACGCGTGCCGCGCCTGTGAGCGTGGCGAAGTCGATGATCAGGTCGGGCTTTTCCTGATCCGCATCATGCAGGGCATCGCACAGCACCAAACGGCCTTCAGCGTCGGTGTTGTCGATCTCAACGCTGATGCCTGCGCGGGTCTTGATCACATCCCCAGGGCGGAAGGCATTGCCGGACACGGCGTTTTCCACCGCCGGTATCAGCACACGCAAACGCACAGGAAGGTTGTGAGCCATGATCAGCCAAGCCAAGCCGAGTGCATGCGCCGCGCCACCCATATCCTTTTTCATCTGGCGCATATACTGCGCAGGTTTCAGGTCAAGGCCGCCGCTATCAAAACAGACACCTTTGCCGACCAGGGTCAGCTTGGGGGCTTTCTCATCACCCCAGCAAAGCTCAATCAATCGGGGCGCATGCACGCTAGCACGACCCACGGTGTGAATGGCGGGATAGTTTGCTGCAAGGAGATCATCTCCGATGACATGGCGGGTGTCGGCACTGAATAGCTCGGCCAGCAGCGCAACTTCCTCCGCCATGTGCTCGGGCATCATGTCATTGGCCGGTGCGTTGACCAGGTCACGCACAAAGCTGATGGCATTGACGGTATGTAAGGCCTGTTGCAGGACGTTTTCGTCATCACAGACCAGCACCGGCATGGCTTTATCATTTTTGGTGTAACGATCATAGCGGTAGGCGGCCAGTCCCCAAGACTCAAAGAAGTTGCGGCTGATAGCTTGGCGCGCGTCTTCCCGATCCAGGCGCAGGTCCAGGCTGTATTCCCCGGCAGGCAACTTGCTCGGTAGCTCGCCGGCTATAAAGTAATGCTCAAGCTCTTTCACCACGTGCAGCACCAGCTTTAAGCTCCCGTCGGAAGCAGGAATTAGCAAAGTCCCCGGAGCTTCAAACCGATTGCTGCTGATCCAATTGCGGGTGGGGGCATCCGTATGCGCTTGCCAGCGTGCGAAGTGATCCGTATCCATCACCAGGATGGGGGTGCCCTGTTGGCTAATTTTGAACAGTTGATTATGTATGCGCATAAAGGATCCTGAGAGTTGGCAAAAGCGACAGGTCGAAGCGAGTGAGCTCGTGTCGCCATTATAGCCCTATTTAAGGCCTTGTGGCGTGGGCAGGACGGGACGCCAAATAGGCGCTATAGTTGAGGCTTTGAACCATAATAAGGCGAGTGCTCTGGGTCTGTTGTTAGTAGAATCAGCACGCATCTTTAGCAAATAAATATAAGAGGGGAACTAATGTTAAAGGTTTATGGCTATCCCAATACCCGCAGTGTCCGGATCACTTGGTTACTGGAGGAGCTGGCGCTGCCTTACACATACGAACGTGTGGATATGCAGCACGGACAGCATCGCTCTGAAGCCTTTCTGTCCAAGAATCCTGCCGGTCGTATTCCGCTATTGGAAACTGAACACGGTTTGATTAGCGAGTCGGGTGCCATTATCAACTACCTGGCGAGCCTCAAACCGGATGCCGAGTTGATTCCGTCCCTGTCGTCGTACCGTCGCGCGATCTACGATCAGTGGCTGTTCTTCACTTTGACTGAGCTGGAGCAGCCCCTGTGGTCGATTGCCAAGCATACCTTTGCCTTGCCCAAGGAACAGCGTTGCGAGGCGGTCATTGCCTCGGCGCAATGGGAGTTCCAGCGCGCGTTAAAAGTGCTGGCGCAGGGTTTGGGTGACAAGCCCTATATGCTGGGGGATCGTTTCACGGCCTTAGATGTACCCCTGGCGCACACATTGTTTTGGGCGATGGCCGCGAAGCAGCCCATCGAACAGGCGAATATCAATGACTATATCGGGAGGATGGCCGTACGGCCGGCCTTGAGTGCGGCGCGGGAGCGCGAGCAGCAAAGTTGATGCGTTAGTGCATTGAACAATCGTCATCCCGCGG
>JBFHRI010000229.1:0-4726 GCA_041591755.1 Oleiphilaceae bacterium | reverse complement strand
TCGTAATACACCGAGCCGATGTCGGTGAGATTTTGTCGCCGCGTGGTGCGATGCAATAGTTGCACATTAAGGCGTTTTTCGAGATCCGAGATACGGCGGCTGATGGTCGAAATGGGAACGCCGCTGTGCTCGGAGGCGGCGGAAAAACTGCCATAGTCGACCACTTCCACGAATGTGGCCATTTCATCCAGTGACATTTTCATCAGTGAGATCTCAATGAGTTGAAGGCGATCAGCAGAACGCGGAGGCCTATCTTATCCCAGATTGTTCGATGAGTGGAAAGGATGGTTCTTTTATTCGGTCTTATCGTCCCGTTTTTATCTCCATACAATCATCCGTTCTTACATGTACCGCAACAGGTTCTCCTGTTCCACATTCGTGTGACAGCAAGCGCACACCCCATTGCATTGTAGGAAACGCCGATATTCGCGCATTCAAATGGGCGTTTAAAGTGCGGAGCGATAGGTAGCGATCATTAAGGAGACGAGTATGAATGCCAGCATTTCAGACTATGGCCACGCCACCCAGACGGCTAGTAAGGCGCATGTCCGGACCTATCACTTTGATGCTAAACAGGTCTGTTTCTGTGGTACTGGACGCTTGTTTGGCGAATGTTGCGGCAATTCGTCGCCTGACAGACAGCCGCCGACGCATGTTCTGGTGTTTTCCGATTACCTTTGTAAAGTCGAACGCCAGCGCATGATTCGCTATGCCGACAAGCAAAAGCGCAGTTGGTTGCAGGTGGTGGATACCGAAAAATCGGGCAAGGGCACCACGGTAATGCGACGTGATCCGGCGCGCGTCACGCAGAGTGTCGACATGGGTACGCGTCAGCAGATCATCGAAAGCTGGTTTGGTGTCGCCTGTCGTGACAAACTCAACGGTGCTGCCATTCCAGAGTGGTTCGAGCCGCCACAAATGTTGCGCTATAGCCCTGGCGGCAAATATTCGTTGCATTCCGATGCCGAGCACTTCGATTTTGAGGCCAAGCTTTTCTATCGCTTTATCGATCGTGACTTCAGCATGTTGATCTATCTGAATGACGATTATGAAGGCGGTCAGTTACGCTTCCCCTGGCTGAATTACACCTACACCCCGAAAGCGGGCGACCTGGTGATTTTCCCTTCCAACCATGTGTTCTCGCATGAGTCTTTGCCTATTACCCGGGGCAATAAATATGCGTTGGTGTCATGGGGCGCTTTTCGTGGCAGCCCACGTGTCGCCATGCCTCGTGCGGTAGTGCGGATGTAATCCATCGCGGCTTCGAACTAAAACGACACCGCGACAAGTTTAAGTCCTCGGCCGGCATCTCGTTCACGTATTTCAACAGCGGTTTCAATCAACTCGAACTGCAGCGCTTCGGGAAAGGTGGTTTGCAAGTCGGCGAGAAACTCATGTGCCAGAGTCATGGGATGATTGAGGCTTAGCAAGAGCTGACCCTGCGGTGCCAACCATTGGCGGCAGCTTTGCAGAATTTTTTGATAGTGCGGCCAGCCGTGGAAGGCCTTCTTTTGATAGGGCGGCGGGTCCAAAATGATCAGGTCGTAAGGCGCCCGATTCTCGAACCAACGCTCTGACTTCAGCACGTCGCGCTTAATGAATGTGGCTTTGCCTTGGTTAAAACCATTGATCTCATGATTACGTTGCGCCACCTTGTGCACGTTGGCAGCCATATCGACATTGTCGACCTGCGCGGCCCCCCCGGCCAGCGCGAACAAAGAAAACACGCCGGTATAGGAAAACAGGTTGAGCACTTTGGCCTGTGCGCTGTGCGCGCGTACCCAGTGCCAGCCAGCGCGCATATCGGTAAACAAACCGGTGTTGCGATTTTTGCCCAGGCTGATTTGAACCTGTAGATCGTCTGCAACGGGACAGTAATAACTCAAAGGCAGACTCAGCGCCGTCTCACGTTGATGCAGAATCTCGGTTGAGGTGTCCGGCCACTGGCGGTGTTGATGCAGGATACTTTGAATGCGGGTCTGCGTTGCAAACAGTTCGGCAAACACCTGGCGCGCCTCGGGCGTCAGCGTCTCGTCAAAGTTCTGAATGATCAAGTGGGGCGGATACCACTCGACATGCAGGTTTTCCCAACCGCTAAATGCTTTGCCCCGGCCGTGAAAGACACGGGCGGCCGTTTGCGGATAACGTGCCAAATTGTCGAGGATTTCGGTGTAGAGTATGTCAGCTGACAGAATTGCAGCATCGGGAGCGAGCGTTACGTGAGTCATGGTATTTGCAAGGCGCGGGCGTCGAACTGCTCAGAAACTAAAACAGAACTGTATTTTGACGTCCCTGTGCAGACGACGCCAGAATTATTTAATCGGGGTGCGTGCCCGACGACGCGCCGGACCACAATCGCCTTCTTGTGGGTCAGAGACCTCGGTGACTAAGTCGATCGGTAATACCACCGTATCCATGATGCCGGACAGGCCAATATTGATGATCGAGAAAGGCAGTACGGTCATGCTGGCCAGGAACGCAGGTCCTCCAAAGGCATCCAGCATATAACGATTGATACAGATACCATGCGCCACACCTGAGTAGCTGTTACCAAAGCCGTCAGTGGTTTTGGACACGACCGTCGAACAGCCGGACAACACAAAAGCCAAGAGGAAGGCCAGGGTAAATCGTCGTTTCATGCTCACTGCTGGGGTACCTATCGTCCGTTGCGCTGCAATCCAAGTGCTCGTCACCTTAGCCTTGTTCATCCAGTGTTTCCGTTAACTTTTACCGCTTTTTCAAAGTTTAGAGCGCAAAATATGAATCGCGCGGTCGATCGCAGCCTTAGGCGTATAGAAATGCGGCGAAAAACGGATGCCGCCGCCACGATGTGCACAAATAACACCTTGTTGCATCAGGTGCTGGTGCAAGGTCGCGTGTTCATGTCCTGCCAGTTGAAAGGTAACAATGCCCCCGCGCCGATGCACTTCTCGGGGCGACAGAAGGGTGACCCCTGGCAGCGTATCCAGTTGCTGCAGCAAATAGTCGACGCGTTGGTGTAACTGCGCGCAAATGACATCCATCCCAATACCCAGCAATACCCCTAAACTGGCATTGAGGGTAAAAATGCCAAGCATATTCGGACTGCCGCATTCGAATCTTGTGGCATCCACTGCCGGGCTCCAATCGCTGCGTGAATAGTCGCCGCGATGCTGCACCATATGCCAACCAAACTGCTGCAGTTGCAGCTGTTCCAGACGTTTCCAGTTCACATAAAACAATGCCAGCCCTTCCGGACCCATCATCCACTTATGTCCATCGGCGACGATGAAGTCGGCTTGTATCTTGGTTTGATCAAAGGGCATGGCCCCCAAACTTTGGATGGCATCGACGCATAACAGAATGCCGCGCTGGCGACACGCGGCGCCCAGTGTTTCGAGATCAATCTTCAGGCCTGAGGCATATTGCACCGAGCTGACGCTTAACAGTCGCGTTTTGTCAGTGCAGGCCTTGGCTAATGCCACGACTGGATCCTCCACAGTTATATCAGCCTGCACGACCTTGACCCCAAAGCGCGCCAGCGACTCCCACACAATTCGATTGGAGGGAAACTCCTGATTACTGATGACCACTTCATCACCGGCTTGCCACTTTAGGCCATAAGCGATCAGCGAGAGTGCTTCCGAGGTGTTTTTGGCGAGGGCGATTTCCTGTGTGCCGGGCACATTGATCAGTTTTGCCAGGCGCTGGCGCAGTTGTTTCTCGGTTTCCAGCCAGCGTGGATAATGCTCGGCACCCGAGACGACATTCTCCTGGGCGAAACGCTTCACCGCTTCCGCCGCAGCACGCGGCCAGGGGCTGACGGCCGCATGATTGAGGTAAGAAATATTCGGGTCCAGCGCGAAATATTGATCGAAGCTTAAGTAATCGTCAGCGTGTTTCAAGGAGGGCCTCTGCTTTATATTGGTCGCCAGTGTCGGCATTTGCCGTATTTGCTAACCAGAGTGTAGTTTGAAGCTTATGTTTTCCTACCCCATTTCGTATATCGAGCCGGTTTTTCGTCCGCCCAGCGAGGCACAGTCGCTGATTCTGCCCGTGACCAATGGCTGTTCGTGGAATAAATGTACGTTCTGTGAAATGTACACGCAATCGCAGAAAAAATTTCGCGCGCGCAAGGATGAAGAGATTTTTGCCGACATTCAACGTGCGGCCGAGCGAATCAAGGGGGTGCAACGGGTGTTTCTGGCCGATGGCGATGCCATGGTGCTGCCGAGTCATCGTCTGCTTGGAATTTTACAGGAATTACGGCGCGCCTTTCCGGACTTGCAGCGTGTAAGCTCGTATTGTCTGCCGCGCAATATTGCCAAAAAATCGGTGGAAGAATTGCAGGCCTTGCGCGAACTGGGGCTAGATATTCTCTATGTGGGCATGGAGTCGGGTGATACTGAAGTGCTACATAAAGTCGACAAATGTGAGACCTACGAAAGTACCGTGGAGGCGCTGAACAAGATCCATGCGGCCGGCTTGCGCTCTTCCGTGATGGTGCTGAATGGGCTGGGCGGACGCAAGTATTCGGCACAGCATGCACTGAACTCGGCGCGCGCGATCAATGAGACGCAGCCCAATTATGTCTCGACATTGATCGTGAGTTTTCCACTGGGAGAGGAGCGATTTCGTGAGCGGTTCACCGATTTTGAGCCTTTAAATCAGCGTGAGCTCTTTCAGGAGCTGCATCAATTTATCAGTCACCTTGAGCTGCAATCGACGATTTTTCGCAGTGATCATG
>JBFHRI010000228.1:0-4782 GCA_041591755.1 Oleiphilaceae bacterium | reverse complement strand
TGCCAATCGCGAGAAAATTTACATTCAACAGCCGCCGATTGCTGCCAGCGGTTACAGCTCGCAAGCCTTCAATCCGCATTTTCCGCACACGGAGCGCCTGAGCGAAACCAAGCAGTGCACCGATTGCCATCTGTCGAAGGCGAATGACAACAACGCCATCATGGCGCAGCTGCTGATGCTGGGCACCAACGCGGTCAACTTCGTTGGTCACTATGCCTGGGTGGGTAGTGAGTCCCACGTGACGGGCGTGGAGGTCACGGAATGGGAGGAGCCACAGGCGGTGATTGGCAGTTATCTGCACCGTTATGCCTACCCGGACTTTTACCAACAGCATCAAGAGAAGCAGGGCATTCTGCAGACCGCGTTCGATCATCGCGCGGGCACCACGAACTGCCTACAGATGCGGGGTGAATATCTTTATGCAGCGGAGGGTAGCAAGGGATTCCGCGTCTATGATATTGCCTCCATTGCCAACAAAGGCATTTCGCAGCGTATTATTACCGCACCGGCCAGTCCGTTGGGGCATGACACGCATATTGCCAGTGCCAATGCGACGTGCGTGGTCTTGCCGAGCAATCAGCCAATTCGCCCGTCTCAAAATACGGGCAAGTTGATGCGCGAAATCAATCAGGAACAGCCGTTCGCCCCCATCTACAACTACGCCCTGATCAGTGATGCGCAGGAAGGTCTGATCCTGGTTGATATCGACACCCTGATGGATGGCGATCCGACCAATAACTTCCTGCAGCGCGCGCTAACCTGGAACCCGGACAATATTTTAAAGGGCGCTCGGCATATGACCGTGGGCGGTAATTATGTCTATGTGGTGGTCGACAAAGGACTGGTGGTGCTGGATCTGAGCCAGCCATTGACGCCTAAAGTCGCTGCAGTGTTGGCATTGCCCAACCTGCGCGCCAGTGCTCTGCAGTTCCGCTATCTGTTTGTGACCGATGCTGAGGGTTTGAAGGTCGTAGATGTCACCCATCCGAGCCAGCCGCGTCTGGTGCCGGAGGCCAGTCTGAGCTTTAGCGATGCGCAGAAAATCTATATTTCTCGCACCTATGGTTATATCGCTGCGGGTCGCCAGGGCTTGCTGATTGTCGATTTGGAGAAGCCGGAGCAACCCAGGGTGGTACAGACCTATAACGCCGAGGGGCGTATCAACGATGCGCGGGATGTCGTGGTCGGTGCGACCAACGCCTCAATGATCGCTTATGTGGCCGATGGTAAAAACGGCTTGCAGGTCGTGCAGTTGACCTCGCCGGAATCGCAGCCGAATTTCTATGGCTTCAGCCCACGCCCGGTGCCGCAGTGGATAGCCAACTATCCAACCGCCTCGGCGGCCTTGAGCCTGTCGCGTGGTTTGGAGCGCGATCGCGGTGTTGATGAGACCGGTGGTCAGATTGCGGTCTTTGGTCGTAAAGGGGCGCGGCCACTGAACAAGGCTGAGATGGAGAAGTTGTATTTGGATGAGGCAGGTCAACCGTGGTTTGTGGAAGATAAATAAAGAAGCGATGCGATGAAGCGTACTTTTTATCTGAGCTACCTGAGTGCATTAATCATGGCCGTCGCGGTGAGTCTGCGGGCTGCGCCGTTGCCTGAGAATGATGGACTGAAGCACATGGGCGCAGCCACCTGTGCCAGTTCCATCTGCCACGGTAAGAGCGTGCCTAGTACCGACAGTCCGGTGCAGTTGAATGAGTACAGCCTGTGGTCGGGCGATGACTTTCACTCACGCGCCTATCAGGTCTTGCGTGAAGATGCCTCCAAGGCCATGGCGGCGGCGCTGGGCCTGCCCAATGCGCAAAATGCCAAGATCTGTCTCGACTGCCATGCCGACAACGTCGCGCCAAGTCAGCGGGGTGAAAAATTCCAGCTCAGTGATGGCGTCAGTTGCGAGGCTTGTCACGGTGGTGCCGAGCGTTGGCTAAAAAGCCACACCGATCCAGACGCCACGCACGCCGCCAACCTCAGCAGAGGTTTGTACCCGCTGTCTGACCCGATCCAACGTGCTGAGCTGTGTCTGTCCTGCCACATGGGCACCAAAGACAAATTCGCCACCCATGCCATCATGGCGGCGGGGCATCCGCGCCTGAGTTTCGAGCTGGATACGTTTACTGCAAATCAACCCGCGCATTACACGGTCGATGCCGACTACATTAAGCGCAAGGGTCAGCACCCGGTCGGTTATTTCTGGTTGGTGGGGCAGATCGAAGCGGCGCTGAGCCAGCTGACACTGATCCAACAACACCAGTTTGCCCGCAGTGCGGCACAAGGCAATCTGGAGCTGGCGATTTATGACTGCCATTCCTGCCATCGCGGTATGAGCCCCGCACGCGGCCGCAGCGATGACTTCAGTATTGATCTGCCGGCGGGTAGCCTGCGCTTGCTCGATCATAGTTTCGATATGCTGGCAGTCGTGTATCAGACGCTGCAAAACGAAGCCTACTCGGCGTTTGTGCAAAATGTGCGGGCGCTGCATCTGGCGCATGCCCAGCCAACACAGCTCGACGTTGCTGTGAAAACTTTGCAAACGCAGTTGCAGCAGCTCGCGGCGAGAATCAAGGCCAGCCCACCTGACGTTTCAACGATGCGCCAAATCCGCCGTAATGTGGCGCAAGCCGGTGCCCGTGGTCGTTATGGTGATTTCACCAGTGCGGAGCAGGCTTTCCTGGCGCTCGAGGCATTGTCTTATGGCTTGGGTGATCGGTCTAAGATCAAAGTGCAGCTGGATAAGCTCTACAACAGCCTGGCCGATCAGACCAGCTATAAGCCTGCTGTGTTCAAAGGTGCGGCGGCAGAACTGGCCCGGGTGCTGGGCCAATAATCAGATAACAGGCAAGAGACAGACTATGTTTCGAGTGACGGGCAAGACCGATGTCGGCAAGGTTCGCGAGCACAACGAAGATGCATTTCACTGCGATCCAGAGCGGGGTTTGCTAGTGGTCGCCGATGGCATGGGCGGTTATGCAGCAGGTGAAGTCGCCAGCGCGATTGTGGTAGAAACACTGACCGAACTGCAACCCAAAGCCGAATCGCTGGTGTCTGCCTTGGTTGAATGCCATCAACGCATTGTGCAGCATGCGCAGGCGCATCCTGAAAGCAAAGGCATGGGCGCGGCGGTGGTGGCGGCCCGTGTCGATGTTCGTCAGGTCGCGGTGTGCTGGGCCGGCGATGCTCGCGCCTACCTGTTTCAGGCTGCGCAGGGTCTGAGTGCGGTTTCGCGTGACCACTCCTACGTTCAGTTATTATTGGCGCAGGGGCAGCTGACCGAAGAGCAGGCGCGCGTGCACCCGGATCGCAATCTGGTGACACAATGCCTGGGCATCAACCCGCCGCAACCGGAATTGACCACGGTGCGTTGGGGGCAAGGTGATCAGCTCCTGCTGTGCAGCGACGGCTTGACAGACGAGCTGGAGGATGCGCAGATTAGCGAAATACTACGCCGTGCCGACTCCGTCGAAGCCGCCGCTGAGAAGTTGATCGAAGCGGCGCTGGCGTCGGGTGGTCGCGACAATATCACTGTGCTGCTGGTTGAAAACAGTGCGGCCGGAGCAGCAGATACGCTAATCGACGCAGCCGAGCACGAGTCTTCGATCGACTGGAAACCGATTGTGTTTGGAGTCAGTGCTGCTTTGCTCGTAGTGCTGATTGGCGCGCTACTTCTGATAAATACATGAATTATTTGAACACTTTCACCCTTTGGTTGACTTATGACAGCAAACACACCCAGTACGAACATGCCGTTCCTCCTAGTGGCCATGGAGGGTGAGCAACAGTGGTTAATCGACCGCGAACTGATTGCTGGTCGTGATCCTGCCTGCGACTTGGTCCTCGACAAGGGACAGGCCTCACGGCAGCATGCCAGGTTCAGTCCAGTCGCAGGGGGGATTCAGGTTGAAGACCTGCAATCGACCAATGGTACTTTTGTCAACGACCAGCGCATTAGCTCGCCGACGCTGTTGCGGGTTGGGGATGTCGTTAGTATCGGACCAGCAGGTTTCACGTTAAGGCAGAAGCATGTCACCACTGCGACCGAGCCGGTCGATCCGGACGCGACGATGCTATACACGCCGGTCGCGCCGGTCACGGCGGCGCCTGCCGCAAAGCCGGAACCCGCCGTCGCGAAAGCGCCTACCGAAGCCCCGGGAGACTCCAAAGCACCGCCGTCCTGGGTCTTGAATAACCAGCAAAGTGTTGACGGTACAAAATTCATTTCCAAGGAAGTCATGCAGAGCGTAATGGCGCAAAGTCAGGACGCGGGCGCAGTGCCGATCGAGGTCGCCGAGCCGACGCTGCTGGGCACCGGCGATCCCATCGTCGGCATGCGCTTTCAGCTCTTGGGCGAAAACAAGAACCAGTGGGAAATCGGTCGCTCACCCAAGGCCGACATCATGATCAACCACGAAAGCGTCTCCAGTGCTCATGGCCAGATCGTGCGCGATGGCCAGCGCTGGAAGCTGATGGACCTGATGTCTGCCAATGGTAGCTTCGTGAACGGCAAAAAATGCCTGAGCGGGTATCTCTCTCATGGCGACAGTCTGCGCTTTGGCAGCGTCGAGTGTCGTTTTATTCTCCCCGGCGAAAGCGCCGGCAAAGGCGCTGCCCGCAACAAGGGGCGCAACACTACGAAGGTCGCGCTGATCGCATTTGCAGCCACCATCACGGTGTTGGCGGCGCTGTGGTTTGGGCTGAGTCGAGGGGTGTAGCGAGTTGAATTCGAAAAGGCGATAAATAACCTTCAGTTTGGGGTCAGAGCAAAAACTACTTAAGTTTTTACTC
>JBFHRI010000227.1:0-4782 GCA_041591755.1 Oleiphilaceae bacterium | reverse complement strand
CGCCTCCTCGGCTCGGAGGCACACAAGATCCTGAACTTGGCGCAGTGCGATGTGCTGTTAGTACGTGTACCCAAAGAATAGTAACGAGGGTCTGTGGAAGTTTCATACTTGACTTCTGTTGCCCCTGAAATTCACACAATCGCGGCGCGAGGAGAGTGATTTGGTTATTCCAAATGAGCGACGAGCAACAAAGAGTGGGGGGATTTCAGGGGCAACCCGGAGGGCCGTCGCTATTTTTCCGCCGGTCTTCGTTATCATTCGCTCATTTAGACCCACTAAACTTCGCTCATTCTGCCTCGCCGGTCGAAAAAATAGCATAGGCAGAAGCCAAGTATGAAACTTCCACAGGCCCTAGGAACCGACAACCGAACCTAACTTGTGAATGCGCTTAGTGGCTGCAGGCTTGATTTTTCCTTGCGCCAGTAGCCAGGCAAGTGATGCCTTGATGGCGCTTTCTGGGTCACGCGGAGTGATCCCGAATGTTTTGTAAGTTTCGCTGCAATCGTAATAGCCGTATCGCTCTACCACCTCGTACACCAAATCGCGAGTAAACGGAGGGGTCAGGCCCAAGGTGCGACAAACTCGTTGAATAAGGCCCGCCATCACTAAGGTCATCCCGCGAGGTGTTGGGAGATGAAGAGGTTTGCGCCCGGTGAGTTTTTTCAGTATGCGCCCAATTTCTGTCACTTCGATGTTACCACCCCCGACCACGTAACGTTTGCGGTTTTCGCCTCGGGTCAATGCGGCAACATGGATGGCCGCAACATCTCGCACATCAACCAGGTTCATACCTCCACGATAGGTTTGTCCCTTACCATTGACCATATCCATAATCAGTTGATTAGAAGGCGTAATCCGATAGTCAAAGCGCCCCAGAACCAGGGCCGGGCATAACACAATTAACTCGATACCGAACTCGCGTGAAAGATTCTGCGCGATCTTCTCACTTTGAGTTTTGGCGACATAGTACGGATTTTGCGCGTCATCATTCCAGTCATCCCCGGTGCGCATGTGGTTCGGAGAATCGGAGAAACCGATCGAGGCAATCGAGCTTGTGTAGACGATGCGTTTAATCCCTGCCGCTTGTGCGGCCTCAAAAACATTTCTACACCCTTCTACGGCCGGCGCAACGATTTCTTCTGCAGTCTTTGCGATGGTCTTATAAACAGCAGCCAAGTGAATGATCGCGTCGCAACCCTGGGCGGCAGCCATGACCGACGCAGCAACCATAACATCGCCCTTAACAACTTCGAGGTCTAAACCCTCGATACCACGACAATCCGCGTTCTCCCGCACGAGCGCTCTGACAGAATGAGATTGCGACAAAAGCTCTCGACATACATTTGCACCAATGTGACCATTGGCACCGGTAACCAACACTTTCATATCATTTTCTCCCTCAGCAGCCCTTCAATCAGCGACGCGCACTTGCCAATCCAGACCAAAACCTCTGTCCGCAGCATATCGCGTCATTTTTTGCAGATGCCATGTCCAGTATTTCCAAATTAGCGGATGCAACAGTTTCATTGTTCGCCCCCATGGTGATATTCCCAAAGCGCGCGCTATCATTGAACTCATGCGATAGGCATGCTCTCGACCGTATACCTGAACTGCGCGAGATTCATATACCGCAGCGAACAGATTGGGGTTAAAGGTCGGTTTGTCTAAAGCTTTGTGAAAATGCGCCGCGTAAAACGCAGAAGCGAGCTCTTCATCCCCTAGTTCACTTACACGTTGAAGGGCAATGCTAAGCAGTTTGAACCAACCGGGCCGACCTCCACATTGCTCCATGATGCGCAAAAACATCTGATAGTGCGCGAATTCATCCCTCGCAATATGCTGACAGATTTGTCGCAGACATGGTTCCTGGGTGCGGTCTTTGATAGCGGTATAGAAAAAAGAAGTCGCGCTTTCCACAACACAACGCGAAAGCATCTCACCCGCTTGGCTGCCACGCTTGGACACTTCGACTTCAGTGTCCACCCGATAAAGTGATTTAAACGTCTGCAGTGCTAGCTCAAAATCAAAGTCTGGGTCGGCCAGCTCGACCCACTTTCGTAGCACCTCTCCGTGCTGCCTTTCCTCATGCCCCCATCGCGCTATTTCTTGACAAACCTCAGGTTGGTCCGCAAATACTTTATGCAAATAACTTACGTAGTCGGGTGAGTTGAACTCGACGAGCGCGGCTGTCTTCAATGCCGACAAAACATGCGGATCAACCTTCGATGCATCAAATTTAGACCAATGAATATCGTCCAGTCGCCAGTTTCCAGAATTCATAACGCGCCTTGGAGGGTTTGTCTGAGCCAGGTGCGTAACTTGCTGGATTTGATAAGAATTGTCCAGTCTAAAAAACAAAAGCGAGTTGCTGCTCGCTTTTGTCTACTCGGGTTGATCTTTGGGGAAGGGTCTCAATGATAGGTGAGCACTTTCCCGCGTGAGACTCCTGAAACGCCCACCGCAGGGTCAGCAATCACAAGAGTGGCATCAGAGAGCACTGCCGACAAGCCAAAACTCGGTGAGTCAATGGGGGGCGCAAGCTTCTTCGCGAGACTAGGCAACGCAAGTTGGCTGTGTGCATAGAGTCTTACGTGTCCAGCAAAAAAGCTTCCCAGAGACTCGCGTTCACTTGGGGCCGTCACGACGAAGAAATTCGAAGAAGCCGCCAGTCCGGCGCCAAAACGCGCCCCTATTTGTGGCTTATCAGATTTCATATAGTGGCGATAGCTGTACTGAAATTGCGTGGAATTGGGCGGCAGCTCCCATTCATACAGATAAACCGCGCCAGCGTCACTCATCGAATTATTCTCGGGATTGCGATTGAAGTTCGTCCCATTCCCATCTTCAAATGGCGCGCCGATCAACAATTGCTTTCCCTCATATAAAGAAGCCAATGCCGCACCAAACCGATCACCTGCATCACTATTTGGCGCCTTAATATAGGCGTTGAGTACCCAATTTCCGCTTAGCTTGTTGTACTCATATACAGCACCCGAATTGCTCCTGCGATCATTAAACTCTGGACTGATCGGGGTGATTGGATTGGTCTGCCGATTAAGAACAATGCCACGAAAGTCACTATCTTCCTCTGGTGCACCAACCAGCAAACGTAGGCCATCTGGAGTTAGGTGAATAGACGAGCCAAAGCGATCGTCTGTGCCGATATTGGGCGCTTTCAACCTTATACGAAAAGAGAACCCAGGCGTACTCGTGGCACTTTCATTGTGTACAACGATGGGTTGCCATTCGTAAATCACAGCTCGCCCTGAGTTAGGCGCACCTGTATTGGGCCCTCCACTGCTGGTACTGCCATCATTGGAGTCATCGTTGGGTGCAGACACGACCAAAGTTCCGCCGACTAATGCCAAGCGATAACCGAAATTGTCAAAGTAGCCATCATTGCCGACAAGAATATCTTCAGGTTTCAGCGTCTGATGCAATATCCAAGCACCCTGACGCCGAATGTAGATGTACACTGCGCCAGAATCTGGCGCCAAGCGATTGGATTGTGGCGTAATCGGGTAGTCTGGATGCGAATAAGGCAGGCTTGCACCGGCATAAGCACTATCCTCAAAAGGCGCCGAAACCGCGAGTATATTTCCGTCCATCGCAAGCGCGGAGCCAAAGCGATCGCCAGCTCGAACAAAGGGCGCCTTGATATAGTCACTTAAGGCCCAGGCACCGTTTTCATCCCGCTCATAGATGAAGACGGCACCGGAGTCAGGCGCTGCGTTATCTTGTGTGGCAAGCGGCAGGATGCCATCAACAACAGGATGTACCCCGCTTGCCGAACTATCTTCGTCCGGCACGCCGATGACTAATACCTCTCGCTCCGGTATCTGAGGGTCCGTATCATTGTCCACAACGCGCCCAAGCACCATGACACTGCCAAACTTTTCATTATCTTCAATGGTAAAGCCGGCATTGCCAAATTGTGCCAGCTCGCTAACTTCTGCTTCAAAGGAGTTGCCATTCCGTCTGCTCACTTCTATCACATAATCTTGACGGAGATTGACGCGATCTTTTTTGACGGGAATCAAATCGAGGACGCTGGCGTTGGCATTCACCGCTCTCAACATTCTCTGTTGCGTGGGGTAGCCGCATGCTTTATTCAAAGCCTCGACTTCGGATCCAGTGCCTGCAAAGGGCAGCATATAGTTGATGACTTCAGCAATGGCGCGCACCTCTATGCGATTGGTACCCTCACTCAGCTGCACCGTGGCAAAGAAGTCGTCGCTTGTCGAAATAATTTGCTCGCCATTCAGGAATATCCTCTTGGCCGTCAATAAGTCTGAATGCGAGGCTCTTTGCGCCGGGATTCTTTGCCCCGAGTCCAGAACCTGTTCCGGTAATACCTCAAAACCATTCGCTGCATTGTAAGTGTTCAGAGATAAATCTACTGACTTGGTTAAGTAACTTACGTTTGCAGAAAAACGACGCGTCGAATCCCCAGGATTAGATGCCACATCAGTCAGGGCGCCGATCTTGGTAAACTGCATGTTCTCGATCAGCACAATCTGATTCTCGAACTGCGTGTACTGGCAATCGGGAGTCGTGTTGACCGGCCCAGTCAATTCTCCTGGAATATTTGTATCGTTGTGACGCGAACAGCCGGACATCATCGACACGACAAATAGAACGAGAACCATTGGGAAAGCGAAGCCCGAACCGTGCATCAAACATTAATCCTTGATTTGAGGTGCTTAAAAGTGGAGACAAACGCACGCATTATATCGAGAGAAGCGCGCAACATGAGAGATATCCGACACATTTTGTTACCTT
>JBFHRI010000226.1:0-4802 GCA_041591755.1 Oleiphilaceae bacterium | reverse complement strand
GATCCGGAGCACGCTGAGCAGCGCTTGCTTGAAATGCTGGCCAAAAAAGAAAAGATCATGGGCTTCGGCCATGCGATTTACAGTGAATCCGATCCGCGGAACGCGATTATCAAAGAATGGTCCGAAAAGTTGTCACGGGAAAACGGCAACGCCTCTCTGTATGACATCAGCGTGCGCTGCGAAGCAGTGATGTGGCGCGAGAAGAAACTGTTTTGCAACGCGGACTTCTTCCATGCTTCGGCCTACAACTACATGGGCATTCCGACCAAGCTATTTACGCCAATTTTTGTGTGCTCCCGCCTGACCGGTTGGGCGGCGCATGTGATGGAGCAACGTGCCGACAACCGCATCATTCGCCCCAGTGCTGAGTATATTGGCGAAGCACCGCGTACCGTGACCCCGATTGCCAACAGATGAGAAACCGATGAATACCCAATACCGCAAAGCCCTGCCAGGCACCCAGCTGGATTACTTTGATACGCGCGAAGCAGTCAATGCGATTGCGCCCGGTGCCTTTGAAAAACTGCCCTACACCTCGCGTGTGCTGGCTGAGAACCTGGTACGCCGCTGTGATCCGGCGACGCTGAGTGCTTCGCTGCGACAGTTGATCGAACGTAAGCGCGAACTGGACTTTCCCTGGTTCCCGGCGCGGGTAGTTTGCCATGACATTTTAGGTCAGACTGCCTTGGTCGATTTGGCAGGCTTGCGTGATGCGATTGCCGCGAAAGGTGGCGATCCGGCTAAGGTCAATCCGGTGGTGCCGACGCAACTGATCGTAGACCACTCGCTCGCCGTCGAGCATCCTGGTTTCGAAGAGGGTGCCTTTGAGAAAAATCGTCAAGTGGAAGAGCGCCGCAACGAAGATCGTTTCCATTTTATCAACTGGACCAAGACGGCTTTCGAGAATGTCGATGTGATCCCGCCAGGCAACGGCATCATGCATCAAATCAATCTAGAAAAAATGTCGCCAGTGATTCAGGTCAAAGAAGGCGTCGCCTTTCCCGATACCTGTGTAGGTACCGACAGTCATACCCCCATGGTCGATGCACTGGGTGTGATTTCAGTGGGCGTCGGCGGACTTGAGGCCGAAAGCGTGATGTTGGGCCGTGCCTCTTGGATGCGTTTGCCAGATATTGTTGGCGTTAAACTCAGTGGTCGCCTGCAACCCGGAATTACCAGCACCGACATGGTTCTGGCATTGACGGAATTCCTGCGGCGCGAACGCGTCGTTGGTGCCTATCTGGAATTCTTTGGTGAAGGCGCCGACCGACTCAGTGTCGGCGATCGAGCGACCATCTCCAACATGACGCCGGAGTATGGCGCGACGGCAGCGATGTTCTACATCGACGCTCAAACCATCGATTATTTGAAGCTGACGGGACGCGACGAAGAGCAGGTCAAACTGGTCGAGACCTACGCCCAGGTGGCTGGATTCTGGGCGGACAGTTTGGTTGATGCCGAGTATGAGCGTGTACTGGAGTTCGATTTATCTACGGTCACCCGCAACCTGGCCGGCCCTTCCAATCCGCATGCCTTGCTGCCGGTGTCGGAATTGAGTCAGCGTGGGATTGCCGCGGCCTATGAGACCACGGAAGGTCAAATGCCCGATGGCGCAGTGATCATTGCGGCGATTACCAGCTGTACCAACACCAGCAACCCGCGCAATATGATTGCCGCCGGTTTGATAGCACGTAATGCCAACCGTTTGGGATTGACGCGTAAGCCTTGGGTTAAGAGCTCTTTGGCGCCTGGCTCCAAAACGGTCAAACTCTACCTTGAAGATGCGGGCTTACTGCGCGAATTACAGCAGCTTGGTTTCGATGTCGTGGCCTTTGCCTGTACCACCTGCAACGGCATGAGTGGCGCTTTGGATCCCAAGATCCAGCAAGAGATCATTGAGCGCGACCTTTATGCGACAGCCGTGCTATCGGGGAACCGCAATTTCGATGGCCGCATTCATCCCTATGCCAAGCAAGCCTTCTTGGCCTCTCCGCCTTTGGTCATTGCGTATGCCATCGCCGGATCGATCCGTTTTGATATAGAAAAGGATCCGCTGGGTTTCGATAGCCAAGGGCAGCCGATTACCCTCAAAGATATTTGGCCCAGTGATGAGGAAATTGATGCGATTGTGAAGCAAAGCGTTAAGCCGCAGCAGTTCCGCCAGGTTTACATCCCGATGTTTGATCTGGATCGTAGCGAAGCCGGGCGTGGCAATCCGCTTTACGATTGGCGTCCACAGAGCACTTATATTCGACGACCTCCTTATTGGGAGGGCGCCTTGGCCGCGCCGCGGACCTTACGCGGGATGCGACCATTGGCCGTACTGGGCGACAATATCACTACCGATCATCTGTCGCCCTCGAACGCAATCATGCTGGATAGCGCCGCAGGGGAATACCTGGCCAAGATGGGTCTGCCCGAGGAAGACTTTAACTCTTACGCCACGCATCGCGGCGACCATTTGACCGCACAACGCGCAACCTTTGCCAACCCCAAGCTATTGAATGAGATGGTGCAGGACAACGGCAAGGTGAAACAGGGGTCACTGGCGCGCATTGAACCGGAAGGCAGGGTCACGCGCATGTGGGAAGCGATTGAGACTTACATGGAGCGTAAGCAGCCTTTGATTATTGTTGCGGGTGCCGACTATGGACAAGGTTCCTCACGCGACTGGGCGGCGAAGGGTGTGCGCCTGGCCGGTGTCGAGGCCATTGTGGCCGAGGGCTTTGAGCGAATCCACCGCACCAATTTGATCGGCATGGGCGTGCTGCCTTTAGAGTTCCAGCCGGGCACCACACGCAAGACCTTGGGCATCGAAGGCACGGAAACCTTTGATGTGCGCGGTGATCGCACCCCGGGTGCGACCTTGAGCCTGGTCATCCATCGCCGCGATGGTCAGACGCAAGAGGTGCCGGTGCTGTGTCGTCTCGATACCGCCGAGGAAGTCTCGATTTACGAGGCGGGTGGTGTGTTGCAGCGCTTTGCGCAAGACTTTTTGGAGCAAAGCGCTTAATTCAGTACAGCTGAGGCCCTCTGTAAAGGGTGGGTCTCAGCGCTCTTCCTGTTTTTGTGTTGTTCACAATAAATAATATTTTGCCCTCTCCTCTCTTCTGTCCGCCCTCGGCTACACTGTTTAAAGTCGGTATCGCAACGTAAACGTTTGCCGTGACGACTGATCCCATCTCCATCACGAGAACGTCCCCGTCTCTACCCGAGACGCTTTCAGAGAAAATTCTATGTCCACCCCCATGAATGACGCGCCCGCCGGGAATGGCACCTGGTTAGAGCGTGTGATTTTCGGCAACCGTGTATCTGTATTGTTTGTATTTGTCGCATTGACGATCTTTTTCGGCTATCACGCTTCGCAAATCAAGCCTGATGCCTCTTTTGCGCGACTGATCCCCTTGCAGCATGAGTTTATCCAGAACATGCTGGCCAACAAGGATGATCTCGAGAATCTTGGCAACTTCGTGCGTATCGCAGTGGCTACTAAGGATGGTGATATTTTTAGTCGCGAGTACATGGCGACGCTGGCGGAGATCAATGATGAGGTGTTTTATCTCAAAGGCGTGGATCGTGCAGGACTAAAATCGTTATGGACGCCAAACGTGCGTTGGGTGGAAGTGACCGAGGAGGGCTTCCAGGGCGGGCCGGTGATTCCGGACGGCTATAACGGTTCACCGGACTCCCTGGATCAGCTGCGAGAGAATATTTTAAAGTCGGGTGAAGTCGGCCGTTTGGTGGCCGACGACTTTAAATCAACGATTGTTTATGCGCCCTTAGCCGAAGTTGGCGGGGGGGCTAATGGATCGATTAATTACCAGCAGTTTTCGCAACAGCTGGAAGCCAAGATTAGAGAAAAGTACGAAACGAAAAACCCCAATATAGAGATTCATATCGTCGGTTTTGCTAAAAAAGTGGGCGATTTGATCGAGGGGATTCAGGCGATCTTCTATTTTGCGGTAATCACCATCGGACTGACAGCTGTTTTGCTGCTGCTTTATACGCGTTGCATCATCGCTACGCTGGTGCCGATTATAACGACTTTGTTGGCGGTCGTGTGGCAGCTCGGTATTTTGCGCTTGCTGGGCTACGGTCTTGATCCCTACTCGGTGCTGGTGCCATTTCTGGTGTTTGCGATTGGCGTCAGTCACGCCTTGCAGGTGGATAACCAGTTTGCAATGCAGCGCGTGCTGGGTCACGACAAGCTGATGAGTGCCCGTCTGACCTATCGGTATTTGCTTAAGCCTGGTGTCTTGGCCCTGTGTTCAGATGCCATGGGCTTCTTGACGCTGTTGATGATCGAAATCGACGTGATTCGTGATCTCGCTGTCTCTTCTGGGGTCGGTGTCGCCATTATCATTATTACGACACTCACGCTACACCCGATTTTGATTTCCTATATGGGACTTAGCAACAGTGGTATGCGTCAGGCGCAGAAAGCCGAAACGACCGGTGCTCGCAAATGGCGAGTCTTGTCGTTCCTAGCGCATCCACATGTGGCGCCCGTGTCGGTAATGATTGCTGTATTGGGATGCGTTGTCGCACTGTATTACCAGAAGGATCTCAAGATTGGCGATCTCGATCGCGGCGCGCCGGAATTCCATCCTGATTCGCGCTATAACCAGGACAACGACTACATCATCAACAACTACAGCACCAGTGCCGATGTCATGGTGATCATGGTCAAATCGGCGCCTGAAAAATGTGCATCTTACCCCGTGATGAATGCGATGGACCGCATTCAGTGGCGCTTACAAAATCTCGAAGGCGTCCAGTCCAGCGAGTCCTTACTCAGTGTC
>JBFHRI010000225.1:0-4842 GCA_041591755.1 Oleiphilaceae bacterium | reverse complement strand
GCAACCAGGCCGTAGATCATATTGCCGAACAGCGCGCATTCGCCAATTGCAAAAATGTCGGAATCGCTAGTGCGACAGTGGTAGTCGATCACAATACCGCCGCGCTCGCCGACCTTGATGCCGGTTTTACGCGCCAGTTGGTCGTAAGGACGAATTCCCGCAGAAAACACGATCATATCGGTGTCGAGATGGGTTTCGTCGGCGAAGTGCATGCGCAGCCGGGTTGCTTCGCCTTTGTCGTCGATCAGTGTGGTGGCTTTTTGCGTATGGACAACGACGCCCAGTGCTTCGATCTTGCGGCGTAGCATTTTGCTACCGGCTTCATCTAACTGCACACCCATCAGACCAGGTGCGAACTCCACGACATGGGTTTCGAGACCAAGGTTTTTCAATGCATTGGCGCACTCAAGCCCAAGCAGGCCCCCACCGACGACCACGCCAATTTTGGATTCTTTAGCGTGTGCTTTGATCTCCCCGAGGTCATCGATGGTACGATAGGTGAGGCATTCTTTGCGCTCTGAGCCTTTGACAGGAGGGACAAAGGGGTACGAGCCGGTCGCTAGCACCAGCTTGTCATAGGCAAAGCGGCGTCCGCTCTCGGTAATCGCCAAACGATTACTACGATCGATATCCACCACTGGATCGCCAAGGATCAGCTTGACCCCGTTTTCTTCGTAATATTCACGGGTGGTCATCGATAATTCGGAAGGTTCTTTGCCTGCAAACACTTCCGACAGGTGCACGCGATCATAGGCGGGACGCGTTTCCGCACCGATGACTGTGAGTTCAGCGTCGATCTGTTCGTCGATCATGGTCGCCACGAAGTGGTGACCGACCATGCCGTTGCCGACAACCACTACTTTTTGCTTGCTCATGCGTGCTCCTCGAAATTACTCTCTCTGCCGGTGATCAAAGTCTGTCTTTGCACCTCTTTGTAGTAGGGTGCTCTTTCGCTTCAGGGTAAGCATGCTTTGTGCCAATGTGGTCAGTAAGCATTTATAGTGTTGATATATATAAATAAAATGCGATATTGAAAGATACCTGTGAGCGTCTTTGGTGCTCTCTGCTAGGGCGTGGCGCTCCAAAAAAGATCACCAGGGGTCGCCTTAAAAAATTTAGCGACCCAAAAGGGTGCGCGTGTTCTTTTGAAAATTTATAGGTAGGGGTTATGTCGGTGCACCAAGAAGCCAGCTTGCGGGTCAGCGTGGCGCAGTATTCGGACAAAGGTAAAAAAGACAGCAATGAAGATGCTCTGGGTTGCGTCGTGCCGGCAGAGCCTGAACTGTCGATCAAAGGCCTGGTCGCGCTGATTGCAGATGGCGTCAGCAGCGCAGAAGCCGGGAAAGAAGCCAGTGAGACCTGCGTGCGCAACTTTCTGGGTGATTATTTCAGCACGCCGGACACATGGAGCGTTAAAACCTCTGCCCAGAAGATCCTAACGGCGCTGAATCGTTGGCTCTATGGGCAAGGACTGAGCTACATCGCCGCTGAACGTGGCTATATCAGTACCCTCTCGGTACTGGTAATAAAGTCGCGCTCGGCGCATCTTTTTCACATTGGTGACAGCCGTATATACCGTTTACGTGCGGGGGATCTGGAACAGCTCACACACGATCATAATGCGCGAATCAGTCGCGATAAAACCTACCTGACCCGAGCGATGGGGATGGATATCACGCTCGATGTGGATTACTACAGCTGTGACGTGGAGGAGGGCGATGTCTTTTTACTGAGTACCGATGGCGTGCATGAGTTTTTACCGCGCACCCGCATCAGCGAACTCTTGTTGCAGAGCCGCTCGCTCGATGAATGCTGCGAGCGACTGGTTAGCGAAGCTTTAGCAGCGGGCAGTGATGACAATCTGAGTTGTCAGGTGGTGCGGGTGGATACACTGCCAAGCGCCAACGCCGACGATGCGCAGTTGCGGCAGTCAGAGCTACCGTTTCCCCCTGTGCTTTCGGAGGGCATGATTCTGGATGGCTATCGCGTGCTGCAGGCCTTGCATGCCAGTGCGCGCTCTCAGGTCTATTTGGTCGAGGATGTGGAGACCTTGGAGCGACTGGCCATGAAAACGCCTTCGCCGAACTACGAAGAAGACCAGGGCTATCGAGAGCACTTTGTGCTTGAGAGCTGGATGGCCCAACGTATCGACAGCCCGCATGTGGTGCGCGTGCGTGACCCCGCTCGTGCACCCAGGTTTTTGTTCTGTCTGACCGAGTATGTCGAGGGGCTCCCCTTGAGTGATTGGATGCAAGCCAATCCAAAGCCGACCGTTGAGCGGGTGCTAAATATCGTCGAGCAATTAGTTAAAGGGGTCCGTGCGCTGCATCGGCGCGAAACCCTGCACCAGGATCTGCGCCCAGATAACATTATTATCGGGGCGGATGACCATGTCACCCTGATCGACTTCGGTTCCTGCCATGTGGCGGGCGTCGCCGAGATGGCGCGGCCTTATGCCGCCGAGCCGGGTTGGGCGACCGAAACCTACAGTGCACCGGAATATCGCTTACGCCAACGCGGCTCCGTCAAGACTGAGTTATTTTCGATTGCGGTGATTGTCTACGAAATGCTGACAGGGCGTTTGCCCTATGGTGAGCGTTATGAAAACACGCGCTCGGCCAATGATTTTTACCGCTTGCGCTATCAGCCTGCGCCGCAGTTCAATCCAATGGTCCCGGTTTGGATGGATGGGGCGTTAAAGAAGGCGCTGCAAATTTCACCTGAATTGCGTTATGAGGCTTTGTCGGAGTTTGTCTGGGATCTGGCTCATCCCAATCCGGCTTTTCTGGATAAATCCCTGGTACCACTGGTGCAGCGTAATCCCTTGCGTTTTTGGCAATGTACCAGTGCGGTATTGGGCTTGCTGCAATTGTTTACGCTTTGGTTACTGTTGCGCTAAAGCGTTTTCAGCCAGCCAGCGTCGGACCAGTTTTTCAGCCTCCGCTGCAGGTGCTTGGCCGGCTTCGAACCAATGAATTGGGTGCCCTCGGGATTCGATTTTGCGGAACCACTTTTCCTGTTGTTTCGCAAAGTCATGAATGGCCGAGTTCAACTTTTGGAACATGTCGTTGTAATTCAGTTGACCTTGCAGATAGCGCCCCACATAGCGGTATTCGAGGCCCAGATACTCCATGCGCTGCCACGACAGGCCGCGGGCAGCTAATTGCGCGACCTCCTCGATCATGCCAGATTGCAGGCGCTGTTTAAGCCGTTCAGTGATCGCGCGACGGTTGGCCTCGCGTTCCGTCCGCAGTCCGATGAGCAGGGGGCCGGTGAGTGTCGGCCAATGCCAATCCCGGCCATTGATATCTTCGGCAATCTCGATCGCGCGCACGGTCCGCGCGGGGTCTAGCAGGTCGCTGGTGTTATGTTGTTGTGGTCGCAAGCGCTGCAGGAGCGCGACACGCTGCGCCTGGGTCCAGGCGCTGAGCTCTTCGCGGCGGGCTGGGTTGGGCGGTACCTCGCGCAGCGGGTATCGTCGCAACAGTGCGTCGAGGTAAAGGGCGCTGCCTCCGGCCGCAATGGGAAGGCGTCGTCGTTGCACTATGCGCTCGAATGCGGCTTTGAAATCTCGGGCAAAATCAAACAAGCTGTAGTCCTGGTCTGGCGTAATCAGGTTGATCAGGTGATACGGAATGGTGCCGTATTCGGCCAGGTCTTTGCCGCTGCCGATGTCGAGCCCTTGGTAAACTTGGCGTGAGTCGACTGAAATAACCTCACCGTCCAGTGCCCGGGCCAGAGCGACGGCCAGGCGCGTCTTACCACTGGCCGTGGTACCCAAAATCAAAATAAGTGGATTGGGTACGCCTTGCACTTTGATGGATGTCAAATTATTCAGATTTGTCTCTTGATCCTGCATGCGCTTCGTATTAACGTCCTGCCTTTAATAGCGAGTAGTAATCGTTGTCCTAAATAACCCTAAGAACAAGGACTCAAACATCAGATACACGTTTGCAGTTCCGAAGGCGCTGAACCCGCTGGTTTTGGGTTGTAAAGATAACCTTACGTGGCAAGCCCGACAAGCGGCTCACGACGGAACACTCAGCGTGTGAGGAACCATCCCGGCATGTTCCCACACACCAGGCCCGGCTTATAGTCGGCCGACACCGCGAGATTACGACGTGGCGCGCGCTCGCCAACAGGGAGAGAACAATCAATGATGATGCAGTGTGGCGAAATGGGCCTGTAAAATAAAACGGACAAGCTTACCAAAGAGGTCAGGCTGCTATGAGAGCGAATCGTTGTGCACTTTATGTGCTGTTTATGCTCTTAAGTTTTTCTGTCTCGGCGCTGGAAAAGAAAACTTTCTGCGTGTGGGACCCGGTGGGACGGACCGGCCCGGTCATGGCATTTTATGCTGACCTCATTCCGAAGGCTCAGACCTGGGGTCTGAGTATCAATTTCATTCCTTATACCGACGAAAAAGTCGCAGCCAACGAGTTTAAAGCCGGCAAGTGCGACGCGGTACTGTTAAGCGCGATCATGTCGCGCCAGTTCGTCAAGTTCGGCGGCACCATGGATGCGGTGGGCTCGGTTCAATCTGAAAAAGGTCTTGAGCTGCTTTTGGCGACCCTGGCGCGGCCCCGTGCAGGCGCCTTGATGACGCAGGGGCCTTATGAAGTGGTCGCGACGTTTACGGTGGGCTCAATGTTTGCGTTTGTGCGCGATCGCAACATTGACAGTATCGAAGATTTTGCTGGCAAACGTTTATCTGTCCTAAACAATGATCCGCAGGCTGAAATGTTTGCACAGCTGGCGGGCGCCACACCCATCGGCACGACCTTGTCGACCTTCAGTGCGATGTTCAATAACGGTAATCTAGATATTTTGTTAATGCCGGCG
>JBFHRI010000224.1:0-4900 GCA_041591755.1 Oleiphilaceae bacterium | reverse complement strand
GCGATTTGACGATCGATATCACGCGCGCGGGTAATATCAACGGAACAGACTTCTACAATGGTTTGCGTCTAGGCTTCGAAGACTTTGCCTTCGGTTATCGTGTTGAAGGCTATCGCGTCGCCAAGTCTACCGGCAACAACGCCGATCTGAATAATCAACGCTTACAAGCAGCAACGACGCTGCCCGGCGTATCGGGTTCGCTGATGGGCATTGGGGGTTATCCCGCACTGGAAGGGACCTTGAATGGTCACGTTACCATCGGTCCGGGCGGCAATCGAGGGGCTGAGGGGCTGACAATTAATTCCGATCTGACGGTCAGTAACGGCAATATGGCCAAGTACCTCGAGGGTGATGGTACGGGGCGCGGTATCTGGCTCAGCGGTCTAAATTACGATGTGCATTTGCGGGATATGCTGGTCGATGTCAGTGATCAGGGAATGGAAATCTACGAAACCGAGCGTTGGAGTACCATGGATGTAACCGACCTGCGTATCGGCGACAAGACCACCGGCGCCAGCTTCGGTCGCGTCGTGCACTCGGTTTACGAGTTAGGGTCGGAGCGGGTGTTCCGCCACGGTGGCGCAGGTAATGTGTGTGTGGGTGCTGCAGGCGCGACCAGTGCGCAATGTGCCTCCAACGGTGGCTTTTGGAGTGCGCGGGGTGATCAAGGGCTGACCGTCACGCATGTACGGCATTTGGCCCCCGAAAATGTGGCTGAAAACAAACGCAATCGCTTTACCTGGGAAGTCGGTCGTACCGGCGAAGGCACGGCCTCGCCCGTCAATGGTAGTGGTATGCAATTGGTCTTCGATAACTACACGACCAATGATGGTGATGGTCTGACGGATAGTTATGGCCTGCGCTCCGTGAGCCAGATCGATCTGGCGCAGACCCGTGTCTTCAAGAAAACCAACGGACCTGACAGCAATGGCGTGGTGGGTAATCGTGGCGATGAAAAGATCATGAATGCAGATGGTACTTATCGTTATGTCGCACCGAGTGCGCTCACGGCTGCGGATCGTGATAACCGTCCGGTGGGTATCGCTGTGCGTAATACTACCTCATTCCGCGAACTGGATGTCGACAGCGTTAAATTGGCGCATCCTACTGGCGGTGACTCGACCCTGTTGTATGGCCTGAAATTGCAGAATTTCGAAGTCCGCACCGATATCACCGCGACCCCTCTTGACTGAGTTGCGAGTGCTTGAAGCCTATGGGTAACTGAGAGCGCTTAATAAGGGCGGCTAATTTTACTGAGTGGCTGCGCGCTCGCCTGGATTGGTGGGCATGAAAATCGTGAAGCGCGTGTATTTTCCGGGTTCAGATTGGACTCTGATCTGGCCATTCAATACCTCGGTCACCAAGTTATGCACGATGTGCAAGCCAAGGCCGCTGCCTCCCTGACCAAATCGCGTTGTAAAGAAGGGCTCGAATAGCTTAGAGATATGCTCGGACGGCACGCCTTTGCCGTTATCCTCAACTTCGAGATAGATGCCTAGTGCCTCTTCCCGCGCACTTATTTTTAATAATCCGGTGTCGGCATCTTCGAAGCCGTGAATCAAGGCGTTGTTGATGAGGTTGGTGAGAATTTGGCCGAGTGGACCGGGGTAGCTGTCCAGAATAATCGTGCCATCAATATCCACGCTAATTTCAATAGGGCTGCGCCGCGTCACAGGTCGCAGCGTCACCAGTATCTCATCAACCAATTCTTTCAGTGCAAAACTACGTTTTTGCGAACTACTTTGATCGACCGCGACTTGTTTAAAACTACTGATCAGCTCAGCAGCTTTCTCTAAGTTTCTGCGTGTAATCTGCGATGCCGTGCTGGCATCCTCCATAAAGTTTTTCAAAGAGGTTTTGTCAAAGGTCCCTGTTTCGAGCTGATGTCGAAACTCATCGGCGAAATCCTGCAGGGTCGAAGCCGCCATGAGAGCATTGCCAATAGGTGTATTGAGTTCATGTGAGATACCTGCCACCAGGCTACCCAAAGCAGCCAGCTTCTCCGATTGCACCAATTGAGTCATCGTTGCATTCAGGTTGTCCAAAGCTTGTTGTAGTTTCTGATTGGTGTGCTGCAGCTCTTGCGTGCGACTGTGTACACGACTTTCCAGCTCCAAGTTCAAGCGACGGATATGATTTTCAGCTTGACGCTGACGGGTGATATCAATCGCCATACTGACGATGATGGGTTCGCCCTCCGGGTTCGGAATGCTAAATACTGAGCCAATCATCTCGCCAGGATTGCCCTGACGATCGACAAAGGCGAGTTCAAAAAACTGATTGTTGTGTTCGTGTTGGCGCACCTTGCCAATACTGTTATTGAACTCTGCCGCGTCCTTGGGGGCAAGAATCAGATGTTCCATGCGTTTTTCAAGCGCCTCGTCACTGCTAAAGCCGAATAGATTTTCAGAAGCCGCATTCCAATACTGAATACGATTTTTGGCATCAAACCATTGAATGGCGACATTGGGTGTACTTTCCAGGGTTTCACGCAATTGCGCTTCACGCGTCTGCATCAGCAGTTCGCGCTGGCGAATGGCCTGCACCATGACTTGCAGATTGCGTGACAGCTGGCTGAATTCATCTATCTCTGATTGTTGTGCCTGGGTTTCGTAATCGCCTTGCGCGATGTCGGCAGCCTGTTGCGTTAGAAACTCAAAGTTCTCAGAAAACGAACGCGCCCGAAAATAAGCCACTAAGACCGAGATAATCAAGACCAGTGCGATCGCCGCCAACCAGCTTTGCAGGGTGCGGCGCAAGGGGTCATAGAACTTGTTTTCCTCGATGGCAACGATGATGGTCCAGGTCAAGCGTTCAATTTTTACCGCGGTGCCAAAATAAGATTCTCCGTCCCAGCGAAATTGTGCTGAGACGGGCAGATCGAGTTCTTTTTGCTGATAAAAAGGCAAGTTACTCAAGTTGTGATGTTGTTGCGCAATTTCTGGGTCAGGATGGCCGATGAGTTGGCCATGTTGATCCAGAATCATGACCAGTATCCCGTCATCGAGCAGGCTTCGGCTCACTCTGGGAAGGCGGTCGACGGCGATCTCGGCCACCAGTAAACCCTGCTCGAGTGGGACCATGTGGGCGATCGTCAGGCGGGCGGTGATCAGCGAAAGATAGGCATTTGACCAATAGGGTGTTGATCCGGTCTGCTCAAGCTTGAGCAATTCGCTTTGGGCGAGGTCGGCGCCCAAGTAAAGGGTATTAGCCAGTTTTTGGTGTTTATTCTTGACGCTAATCGCCGTGATACGGCGCGCATCATCCAGTACATACAGGGCATCGAAAAGGCTGGTGGAGGCGACAAAACTTTGGATTTCATGTGCGATCGTATGTGCGTCATTTTCTTGTCTGATGGCGTCCCAGGAGCGCAGAAGAAATTGAATTTCTTCTTCCGCCGTGGCGACTTGCTCAATCGATTTGTCGGCAACAACGCGTGCCAAGGTCTGCTGTTGTTCGGTGACCTCCTGCTCCAAAAGAGGAAAAAGCACCCAAAGCAGGAACAATAACGTGACCAGGACGGGAATGAACGCAACAATGACCAGTTGGCGCAGAAGTGCGGAGGTGAGGGGCAGGCTGCGACTCATCAATAGGCGTCCTGCAGCACGAATTGACCACTGCGTACTTCAGTGATGTAAGTGCGTCCTAGCGCATCACCAAACTCGTCTAAAACCAAGGGGGCTTGAACCCCGCGGAAACTGCTTTGTGTCAACAGGACCTGTTTCAGATGCTGTGTCTCCGATTTTCCTCGCAATCCTTCAATAATGGCACGAGTGACGTCGTAGGCAATCACCCCGGGGAATCCGGGCTCATGGTTGAAACGGTCGATATAACGTTTTCGGAAGGCTATGTACTCAGGTTGCTGACCCTCGCGATCAATGTATTGGGGTACGATGGCGCCCTCTAAGAATGTGCCACCCAGTTCGAGTAAGCGCTCAGTGCCGGCCCATTCCGCCGTCGCCAAGGCCATATGGGGCGCGCGTTCCTTGACGAGCTTGGCCAGCATGCCTGCATCGACCGCATTGGTCACTAAGACCACCACGTCGGGATCGCCATTGATCAATTGTCGGGCGACGGTAGGCATGCTCTCGTAGATGCCGGAATCAAACTCGAGCACTGTAATGGCTCGTCCACCCAACTTGGTGAATTGTTCGCGAAAGTTTTCGATCCAGCCTTGGGTATAGGCAGCATTTCTACGATCGATGACCGCTGAAAAACTTTTAAACTGACGGCCGTGGTATAGATAGCTGGCGAGGCTGGCGGCTTGATTGCGTGTCGGGGCTAAGCCGCGAAGAAAATAGTCATCGATCCCCGCCAATTCATTGCTCGCCACCGTCAGTCCAAACATTAACGTTTTTGTCCGATTGGCCAAATCGACCGTGGCGGTTGCAATGGTACTGGTCACGGGGCCTATGATCACGTCAACGCCCTGATCTATCAGTGATTTGACTGCGCGGATGCCATGTTCTGTTTGCTGTTTATCATCCTCGATGAGCACTTCAATGCGGCGACCCTTGATGCCCCCTTGAGCATTCGCTTCTTCCACAGCCAATAGCATGCCATTGCGGGCCGGTCCTCCCAGGTCTGCGCCGCTACCACTGAGTCCGGCGACAAAGCCCATGCGAACCGGGCGCGAGTCGCTGCACTGGGTAATGCCGAAAATGATTGCCAGTAGCAAGCTGCCAATCGCTATTCTAATAAGCTGAATTGCCATAGATTCGAGACCTTCAAAGCCTCAGGAAACACCGTGATTGCCGGCCGATGACTCGCGCTCTGCGCTGTTCGAAGAATGCTGCTGAGTGACCCATTCGATCACCTGATCCAAGGGCATTGGCCGAGCGAAAAAATAGCCCTGCCCCTGGTGACAGCCCGCTTTTTTGAGCCAGTGGGCCTGAAACTC
>JBFHRI010000223.1:0-4910 GCA_041591755.1 Oleiphilaceae bacterium | reverse complement strand
GGTTGGCATCGACAATCTAGAACGCTTACAGGCGCGCACCGTCCCGGCGCGCGTGTTCGCCACGGTGTCTTCCACGGCCCCCGTTTCGAGGGTATGCAATGGCACCACAATGGGGTCTTCTTGCGACCGCCAATAATAGACGGCAAGCAAAATGCCCCCAATTGCGAGCCAAACCAGATATTTTCGCATCGTTGGCCTTTTAAGACGCAGGAGTAAGCAGTTTGTTTAAGCATAGCCGTGAACCCTGCTAAGGGTGTTGATGTTCATCAATCCAAAGCGCGATCTGGCACGAGACGCTGCGAACGCGCATGAATTGATCTGCAGCAACTTCGGTGCAGTCAGTTTTGAAACTCGGCCCGCCTATCGGTCACCATAGCTAAACCAAGTCGCGTTGCCGTTTACGCAAAGGCGCAATTCAACAATAAGCACGCTAACAGGACCCGCACCATGCGCACGCTAGTGATCACCGTCTTAGCTCTCCTCTGCGGTTTTGGCGTTCAGGCCATCTATGCCGTGCATGGCGCCACCGCCACGGGTCTCGCCATCTTGAGCGTCGTTGCGGTGCTTTGGCTGACCGAAGCCTGGCCGGTCAGTGTCACGGCTTTACTGGTGCCCATCTTGGCCGTCGCCACGCAGACGCTGAGCATGACCGAGGCGCTCGCCTCCTTTGCCAATCCGATCATTTATCTCTTCATGGGCGGTTTTGCCCTGGCTGCCGCACTGAAAACCCATGGCATCGATCGCTGGCTAGCCAGCACCATGGTGCGATTGGCCAAAGGCGACACCCGGCGCGCCATTCTCTTCTTATTCGTTGCCACCGCTTTTATCAGCATGTGGATCAGCAATACCGCGACCACCGCGATGATGCTCCCCGTGGTACTGGGATTAATCGGCCGCATTCACAATACCCATCCGGGCACGCGCGTCTTCGTATTGCTCGGTATCGCTTATAGCGCAAACATAGGCGGCATCGGCACTCTGGTGGGCAGCCCGCCCAACGCAATCACGGCGGCAACGCTCGGGCTCAACTTTTCGGACTGGCTGATTTTCGGCCTACCTACCGTGATGATCCTCTTGCCTTTGGTTCTGCTGACGCTGTGGCTAATGCTGCGCCCAGACTTTGGCGACACGGTAGCCGCCGCTAACGCTGAGGCTGGCAGCGCCATGCCCGAGCCTCTGCTGAATCGAGCCGGTGGCGACGCAGCAATGCAGTGGACGGGCGCAGCCAAGGCGACCATGGTGGTCTTTCTGGGGGTGGTGTGTTTGTGGTTGTTCAGTGCCCCGCTGTCGGAACTCACCGGTATTCGCAAGGATTTTGATTCGTTTGTGGCGCTCGGCGCCATCGTTTTATTGATCAGCTCACGATTGCTCGAATGGAAAACGTTCCAAGACACCACAGACTGGGGCGTGCTACTCCTTTTCGGCGGCGGCATCACGCTCAGTGTCGTGCTCTCGTCCACCGGTGCCAGCCGCTTTCTGGCGGACTCGCTGGTGACCACCTTTGACGGCATTTCCCCCTGGCTGTTTCTGGCCCTGGCGATCGCGCTGATGGTGTTTCTAACGGAGCTCGCCAGCAACACTGCCAGCGCCGCATTGTTGGTGCCCATTTTCTATTCTCTGCCTGCCGCCCAAACCGGTCTCGATCCGGCTGTACTGGCGATCGGCGTGGGTATCGCTGCCTCCTGCGCCTTTATGCTACCCGTCGCCACCCCGCCCAATGCGCTGGTTTACGGCACGGGACTGGTGCCACAACGTCAGATGGTGCGCTGCGGTCTCGCGATTAATCTGCTCTGCATTGTGCTGCTGACGCTGCTGCTAAGCTGGATGGGAGGCTAAGCGCCCGAGCTTATCTTATAGAGTTATTCGGTCTGCCCGAGCGGCTTCATCGACAAAACCGGGATACTTATCCAAAGCCTGCCTCAGGGCCTCACCGGTGACCGGTTTGGTGACCCACAGGTCAATACCGTGTGCCTGCGCTGCGGCGATGGCTTCGGTCGTCACATCCGCGGTCAGCGCATAAATGACGGGCTGCGGCCAATCCTTATGCTCCCGGATCGTTTTTGACGTGGTAAACCCATCCATCACGGGCATGTGGATATCCACCAGTACGAGCTCTGCGGGATCTTCTGCGAATTTATCGAGTGCCTCTTGGCCATTATTCACCAAGGTTACATCGAGGTAACCCTGATGCTCCAGTAGCGCCTTAATGACCACTTGATTAGCCTTAGAGTCTTCCGCCACCAAAATTTTAAGCGGTCGTGTGATGGTCGGCGCCGGCTGCTTTTTCGTCGCCCCTTCGCGTTGCGGCTGCAAACGCTGTTGCATTCTGCGCGGTGTATAGATGGCGGGTTCGTGCTCCATTTGCAGGGGTTTGAAGCCGGTCTCGTCGGTGATCATCCTCACCGAACTGCCAGACTTGGCGTTGCGCTCGACCCGAACAGGCAGTCCCTGTAGTAAGCCCAGGGAGGAGACGACCTTGATCGTGCGCGGGCGGGCATTGATAGCCTGAATCGCCCGATGGCACGCTGTGCTCGCAGAATCTGCTGCTCCCCGACTCACCGAAAGCGGTATTTTCACCGTCATTTTGGTGCCTTGATTTAGTACACTCTCAACGGTAATGGCGCCCCCCAAGCTATGACAGATTTGCTTGCAAATCGCTAGGCCCAGCCCGGTCCCCCCGTAATTGCGCGTGACCGAGGCATCGGCCTGCGTAAAGGGATCAAACAATGCCTGCAAACGACTCGGTTCTATGCCGATCCCCGAATCCGAGACACAAAACGTTAGCCATCCCGAATGCTCGGAATCCAGCGCCGCAGAGTCCGAATCGCTCGTCCACAATGTGGTCACGGATATTTCCCCCGCCGAGGTGAACTTGATTGCGTTCGACAACAGATTAGTCAGCACTCGCCGTAACTTATGCAAGTCCCCAACAAATGTTTCAGGTATCTGGGAATCACAGGACAAGGTGAAAAGCAGATTCTTGGCTTCGATATCTGCCGCCAACATATCCACCACATCTTCAAACAGCTCGTGCCAACTGAATTCGATTTTTTCGATTTCCTGCTCGCCATAATCCAGCTTGGCAAAGTCGAGAATATCGTTGATGACGGCCAGTAAGGCGTGCCCGCCCTTTTTAATTGCCTCCAGACAGGACTGCTGTTTTTCGCTCAACCCACTCTGTTCAAGAACAGAGGTCATGCCGATGATCGAATTAAGTGGCGTGCGGATTTCGTGGGACATATTCGCCACGAAGCGCGTGCGGGCTTGGGAAAGTTCCTCTGCGTTTTGTTTGGCCTTGAGAATTTCCTGGTTGATTTGCCACTGTTCTTCGATGTCGACCAGCGCACCGGTGAGACAGCGGCGCTCATTGTCCAGTTGATTTACAGAGTTCGAAAAAATCAACTCCACACGACGCGGCGGCTTGCCCTGGATGGCAAAGATCAACTCCTGGCGCACCGATTGCTCCGACTCAAAAGCCTTGTGGACGGCGGCTTCAAGTAATGGCCTTTGGTCGGCACTCACAAAATCGCTTAAGCATGAGCCTTGTTGCGAAGTTTCTGCATCACTACGTCCAACGAACTGACTCCATGCTTTATTGGCGAAGGTAATGCCTAAGTTAGCATCACATTGAAAGATCGGCTCACTGACCGAATTCAGGACATTACGATAACGCTGCTCATTTTAGCGTAATAAGTTCTCAAGATTTTTTTGCTCTGAAATATCGCGCTCAATCGCGATAAAGTTGATCAGCTTGTTATCCCGATCGAACACGGGAGAGCAATCGATTGATATCCAGTAGGGCTTTCCGGCCTTGGTATAGTTGATCACTTCTGCCGTAAAACCCTTGGCATTGCGGATGCCCTCCGACATCAACCGTATTGTTTGTGCCGGCGTATTGGCCCCCTGCAAAAAATCCCCAGGGCGGCGGCCCCGCACTTCACTCATGGTGTAGCCGGTGACCGTTTCAAAACTTTGGTTTACCCACTCAATCACGCCATCTGCATCGGTAATAATCACTAGATTGTCGGTACGACTAGCGACTTGAGATAGTTTTCTGGACTGACGTTGGCTTTCATGCAACTCCGCTATGACATTGAGCATGTCGGTGACATCCTGCAGCGAGCCATACCACTCGCCATTGAACTTTGCCCGCAGACGAAACTGTCGGGTCAGTCCATAGCGGGAACCGAGTTTGACATCACACGAAATCGAATCATTCTGAGCCATGGCCTGCAGCAATGCTGCGGCAGCGTCCTGGTCTGCCATAAACTCGGTAATCGGTGTCCCAAGCGTGGTGTCGACCGACCAGCCCAACAGGCGGGCCCACGCGGGATTTAACAGGGTAAAAACGCCGGAACGTGTGCAGCGAAAAATCACATCCTCAAGCAAATCAATATGCGTCTCAAAGGCCTGATGGCCTTGGCTCAACTCATCCAGTAAACGCTGATGAATTTGCAGCTGTAGCTCGCTCTCTGTTGGCCCCGACATGGTCACATCTCCATTCAGGCTGCCAGCAACTCGCTTGAGCTGCACACATTGGCATAGATTGGAAAGATGTTATCGCAATAGAAATCCTGCTCGAATACGGTTCGCCCTGACGTACAGTTCTTCAGCACGGTCACCTTGAAGCCTAACTCCGCCGCATGGCGCGCGGTTGAATCGATGCAAATGGAGGTCACCGTACCCGCCAGCACGATATTTTCGATCTGATGTTGACGCAGCATGGCCTCAAGAGCGGTATTCGAAAAAGCATTGAGACCTCGCTTGCCCGGCACCTCTTGTACAAGATGCTGGAATTTATCGAGCTCGCTAATGGTCCTGGCGCCCGCTGTTCCCGCTTTGAATGCCCCGACTTCCTTAATGGTCTTCAAAATACCGGTGGGCGCCTGCAATTCTTCATAATTGGGGGT
>JBFHRI010000222.1:0-4947 GCA_041591755.1 Oleiphilaceae bacterium | reverse complement strand
GCATCCTCAATGGTCATCTCCAGCACTTCATGGATATTCTTGCCCTTATAGCGAATATCCAAAGTTTCGCGGTTATAGCGTTTGCCCTTGCAGATATCGCAGGGTACGTAGATGTCGGGCAAAAAGTGCATCTCGACCTTAATCACGCCATCGCCCTGACAGGCCTCGCAGCGGCCACCTTTAACGTTGAAGCTGAAACGCCCGGCTTTGTACCCGCGAGCACGGGCTTCCGGCGTGGCACAAAAGAGGTCGCGAATCGGTGTGAAGAGCCCGGTGTAGGTGGCCGGGTTGGAGCGTGGTGTGCGACCGATTGGGCTTTGGTCGATGTCGATCACTTTATCAAAGTGTTCCAGCCCTTCGATTTTTTCATAGGCGCAGGCCGTTAGAGTGGTGGCACTGTTCAATGCGGTGGCAGCGAGTGGGTAAAGCGTCGAGTTAATCAGCGTCGACTTGCCCGAGCCAGAAACTCCGGTCACGCAGGTAAATAAGCCACAGGGGATCTTCAGCGTCACGTTATTGAGATTGTTGCCTTTGGCACCATGCAAGACCAACTGCTTGCTGGGATCGATGGGTGTGCGTTTTGCTGGGATTTCGATCTTCTTGCGACCACTCAAATATTGGCCGGTTAGCGAGTCCGAATTAGCCATAATCTCGGCCGGCGTGCCGCTGGCGACAATCGCGCCGCCATGTACCCCGGCACCCGGGCCGATATCAATGACATGATCCGCCAGTCGGATGGCGTCTTCATCGTGCTCGACGACGATCACGGTATTACCGAGGTCGCGCAGGTGCGTCAGCGTCTTCAACAGACGCTCATTGTCGCGCTGGTGCAAGCCGATGGAGGGCTCATCGAGAATATACATCACGCCCACCAGTCCGGCGCCAATCTGGCTGGCGAGACGGATGCGCTGCGCTTCACCACCCGACAGCGTCTCGGCGCTGCGATCCAGGGTCAGATAGTCGAGGCCGACATTCTCCAAAAACTCCAGGCGTAGACGGATTTCCTTGAGTACCTTGTCGGCAATCTCGGCCCGCTTGCCCTGCAGCTGCAGTTGACCAAAGTATTCCAGCGTATCGGCAATTGATTTAGCGGTGATCTGGTGAATCGCGTGATCCCCAACAAATACATGACGTGAGGCTTCTTTCAAGCGAGACCCCTGGCAACTCGGGCAGGCCTGGTTAGATAGAAATTTGGCCAGCTCCTCGCGCACCGATTGAGAGTCCGTCTCACGGTAGCGCCTTTCCATATTCGGAATGACACCTTCGAAGGTATGGCGTCGAATAATCGTATCGCCGCGCGTATTGACGTAGTGAAAGCCGATTTCCTCGCTGCCACTGCCGTAGAGCAAGGTCTGACGAAACTTTTCGGGTAAGTCGGCAAAGGCGCAATCAATTTCAACCCCATAGTGTTCCGCAACACTGCAAAGCATCTGGTAGTAGTAGACGGTGCGACGATCCCAGCCACGAATCGCGCCTTCTGCCAGCGTTAGGCCGGGGTCGGTGACAATACGCGCCGGGTCGAAAAACTGTTTGACGCCCAGGCCGTCACAGGTCGGGCAGGCACCCGAAGGATTATTGAACGAAAACATGCGCGGCTCGAGCTCGCTGATCGCATAACCACAGTGCGGGCAGGCGAAGCGCGACGAGAAAATCATCTCCTGCAGCGTGGAGTCTGCATCCATTGGCGCGACCAGCGCGATACCATCGGTCAACTCAAGACAGGTCTCGAAGGATTCTGCAATACGCTGCTGGATGTCGTCGCGCACCTTGAAGCGATCAACCACCACCTCGATCGTGTGTTTCTTGTTCTTCTCCAGCGCCGGGACGTCATCCAGATCGATTACGATGCCGTCGATGCGCGCGCGAATATAGCCCTGACTGCGCAGGTCCTGGAATACGTGCAGGTGCTCGCCTTTTCGATTTTGTACGACTGGCGCCAGCAGCATCAGCCGTTCGCCTTCATCAATCTTCATGACGGTATCGACCATTTGGCTCACGGTCTGTGCTTCCAGCGTAACGTCATGGGTCGGGCAGCGCGGCACGCCAGCGCGGGCGTAAAGTAAGCGCAGGTAGTCATAGACTTCGGTGATGGTGCCCACGGTCGAGCGGGGGTTGTGCGACGTAGACTTTTGCTCGATCGAGATTGCCGGCGAGAGGCCGTCGATATGATCGACATCGGGCTTATCCATCATCGACAGGAACTGGCGAGCATAAGTCGAGAGAGACTCGACATAACGACGTTGTCCCTCGGCATACAGCGTGTCAAACGCCAGTGACGATTTGCCGGAGCCGGACAGCCCGGTCACCACGACCAGTTTGTCGCGGGGGATGTCGAGGTCGATATTCTTCAGATTGTGGGTGCGCGCACCGCGAACCAGAATTTTGTCCATGTCGCAAACTTACTCAGGCCGATCAAAACCGCACATTATAGCGATGTCACGCCTGCAAAATCGAACCACTTTGTGTTTTCTTGTTAGCGCCTGCCAAAGTTCTGGATTGGTGTTAAAATGCGCGCCTTTTTGCGTCTTTCCCAACCTAGGCTATGACTCCAACCGAACGTCGCGCTGTTTCCTCTCTCGCATTGCTCTATGCCACGCGCATGCTGGGCCTGTTTATGGTCTTGCCCGTGTTTATGCTGTATGGCCAGCAGTTGGAGGGCGCGACAGATCTTTTGTTAGGGGTGGCCATTGGCGCGTATGGCTTGAGTCAGGCGCTGTTTCAAATTCCTTACGGCGCGCTCTCTGATCGTTTTGGGCGCAAACCGCTGATTTGGATTGGTCTGCTGTTGTTTCTGGCCGGTAGCGTTCTGGCCGCTGTTTCCGAGCATATTTACGGCGTCATTCTGGGGCGCTTTTTACAGGGTGCGGGGGCGATCGCCAGCGTGCTGATGGCGCTGTTAAGTGATTTAACTAGTGAGGAAAGCCGCACCAAAGGCATGGCCGTGATCGGGATGTCGATCGGCCTGTCGTTCTCGGTCGCGCTGATTCTGGGGCCCTTGGTGGCGGAGTTGGGCGGCTTGGCCGGCGTCTTCTGGTTCACCGCCGCCCTGGCCATCCTGGCGCAGCTCTGGTTGCATTGGGTGGTGCCCAATCCGGTACAGCGGGTGCGCCATCGCGATAGCATGGTGTTTCGCGAGCAATTGGGTGTGATCCTCCGCAATCGTGATTTGCAGCGTCTGGATTTGGGAATTTTTACCCTGCACCTGTGTTTGACGGCGATGTTTGTCGCGGTGCCTCGGGCGCTGGTGGAGTCTGCCGGCATTGCGAAAGACGACCATTGGTGGGTGTACCTGAGTGTGATGATTTTGTCGTTTTTCGCGATGGTCCCCTTCATTATCATCGGTGAGAAAAAACGCAAGTTACGCACCGTGTTCCTGGGGGCGATCGCTTTGTTGGCCGGCGCGGCGCTGAGTACGATCTGGACGCGCTTTGGCTTCTGGGGCTTCTGGTTGAGTTTGTTCGCTTTCTTTATGGCCTTTAATCTACTTGAGGCCAGTTTGCCGTCATTGATTAGCAAATTAAGTCCGGCGGGGAGTCGCGGGACGGCGATGGGGGTCTACTCGACCGCTCAGTTTTTGGGTGCATTTGTGGGCGGGGTTTTGGGCGGCTGGACTTTATCCCGCTTTGGTGAGTCCGGGGTATTTTTACTGTGCGCACTGGCGTGTCTGCTGTGGTTTGTATTCGCGCGGCCGATGCGAAATCCCAATCCGGAATCCAGTATGATGATTCATCTGGGAGAGGTGCTGGATCAGCAGCAGGCAGAGCAGATTAGCGAGGCCTTGTGCGCGGTCGCTGGCGTTGAAGAAGCGGTGGTGGTGCTTGAAGATCGCGTGGCCTATTTGAAGGTGGTGCGCAGTCAATTGGATCTGGCACAGCTGCAGCGTTTTCAGGTCCGCCCCGAGGCTTAAATGAGCGCGGTTGCTGGCGTAGAATTAGCGCATTATCCGTGAGAGAATCCCGCTTCGTTGTGCGCTCGCGAATCTTCGTGGCGCTGCTTTCATCCACACGGCAGAGGGATCTGTCGACAGTACTGAATAAAGAGGACGCTTATGGCCAGGGGTATCAATAAAGTCATTCTTATCGGCAACTTGGGTCAAGATCCTGACTGCCGTTTCACGCCGCAAGGCACTGCCGTCACCAATCTGAATTTGGCGACTGACGAGAGTTACAAGGATCGCCAGACCGGGCAGCTCGTGCCCCGCACCGAATGGCATCGCGTGGTGATTTTCGGCAAGTTGGCCGAAATTGCACGGGATTATTTGAAAAAGGGATCGAAGGTATACATCGAAGGTCGCTTGCAGACGCGTAAGTGGCAGGACCAAGCCGGTGTGGATCGCTACACCACCGAGATCGTGGTCGATATGCAAGGGCAGATGCAAATGCTTGATTCACGAGGTACGGGCGGTGGCGAGCATGCTGGGCAAGCCGCCTATTCGGGTGGACAGTACAATCAATCGCAGCCGGCTGCAGCAGCCAAACCGCAAACCGCGCCGGCCGATGCGGGTTATCCCAATAACGTGCCGCCGATGGATGACTTTGACGACGATATTCCGTTCTAGTCGCCTGCATGTTGCATCAATATAAATAAAAAACTCCCACGCTCGTCATCCCGGCGGTCTTTTGAGCCGGGATCTATCGCGCGCACTCTAAAGCCCCTTAGTCTTGTTGCGCTTAGCAATTACCACAAGCTCTGCATCCTGGTACAGCGGTGGTTTTCAGTGGATCCCGTATATGGTCTCCCTCTCTTTTGCAAGGTACCAAGACTCGATCGAAGGGATAGGTTGCGCTCGTATATCCGGCCTGTTTTCTGAGCATTTATGTGCTCTGGCCTTGATGAGCTTCCGCGCATATCGTCCTTTACGGCTCAACGGGTTGAAACACCCAAGGGATCCTAGCAGGTTTTCGATATGCAGGTTTTACCTATGATTCATCTTTGCCTTGTTACCTT
>JBFHRI010000221.1:0-4972 GCA_041591755.1 Oleiphilaceae bacterium | reverse complement strand
CGTCTAGCGCCACGAGCCAACAAAAAACCGCGTGTGGCCCTCTGGATCCCGGATCACGTCCGGGATGACAATAATCTCACCCCCGTCATTCCGGCGCAGGCCGGAATCCATGCATCAGGCCACTGCGCCGTCTAGCGGTACAAGCCTACAAACAATCCACGTGCAGCCTTCTGGATCCTGGATCTCGTCTGGGATGACAATAATCTCACCCCCGTCATTCCGGCGCAGGCCGGAATCCATGCATCAGGCCACTGCGCCGTCTAGCGGCACAAGCCATCAACCAATCCACGTGTGGCCTTCTGGATCCCGGATCACGTCCGGGATGACAACCAATTCTGGCCTGTTGGCAGCCTCTCAGATAGCGAGGTTTTATTCGCCGGATGCCCCCGCAAGCAAGCCCGCCCAGTCAAAGTCGCAATCCGCCACCGCATGAAAGAAAGGATTCAGGACTGAATCTTTGGTGTTATAGCGTAAGGGCCGCAATTGCTCATCATAGATCGCGCCACCCGCCGCATTGAGCACGGCATGGGCGGCTGCGGTATCCCATTCACTGGTCAGCGCCAGGCGCGGATACCAATCCGCCGTGCCTTCCGCCAGCGCACAGATTTTGAGTGAACTGCCCATATTCACCAGCTCGACCCCAGCGAATTGCGGTTCGATTTGCGCCAGCAGTGCATCCAGGGCTTCGGCGCCGTGGCGCCGACTGCCAACCACGCGCAAAGTACGCGTTTTCTCAAGCGGTGCCACATGAATGGTCGTGCGGCCATTTTTATCTTCTCGCCATGCACCCACCTCAGGCCCACCGTAATACAGCACCGATTTGACTGGCACATAGACAAAACCCAAGATCGGATCGCCGTTTTCGATCAGGGCGATATTCACGGTGAACTCGCCATTGCGATTGATAAACTCCTTGGTGCCATCGAGCGGATCCACCAGCCAATAGCGCTGCCAGCGTTGCCGTTCAGCAAACTCGGGAAGCTCCCCTTCTTCCGATAACAGTGGGTATTGCACGATCAGTGCTGCCAAGCCCTCCTTAATGACCGCATGGCCTGCCAAATCAGCGGCCGTCACCGGGGAGTCGTCAGCCTTTTCTTTAAGCTCCAGAGGTGCGGCGCCGTTGTAAACGGCCAGAATCGCCTCGCCGGCTTGATACATCATCTGGCGCAACGGCGCGATCAGGTCTGTCAGATCGGTCATGCAGTGCTTCCTCCGCTTCAGCCGTCTCTGCACTGGCAGAGGAGGCCGCTTCAACGATAAAATGAACGGCCCTGTCGAAGAAGCCGCGCGAGCGCTGGATTATAGAGAGACTAATGATTGACTGGAACCAAATCGAGACCGTGTTTTTGGACATGGACGGCACCCTGCTCGATCTACACTACGACAACTACTTTTGGCTGAACCATTTGCCGCTGCGCTTTGCCGAGGCCAAAGGCCTTTCCTTGCCGGACTCCAAAGCCCGCTTGCAAGCGATCTACGACGCCCACGCCCATACTCTCAATTGGTATTGCATCGATTTCTGGAGCGAGCAATTACAGATGGACGTGGCCGGGCTCAAGCACGAGGTCAGCAATCGCATCGCTTGGCGCCCGAACGCGCAGCGCTTTTTGCACTTTATTCACGACCAGGGTTTTGATATCGCGCTGGTCACCAATGCGCATCAGAAAAGCATCGAGGTCAAGTTGCAGCACACCGATCTGGGCCAGATCATCCGGGAAATCATCAGTTCGCATGATCTCAGACTGCCCAAGGAAGACCCTGAGTTCTGGCAGACCCTACAGGCCAAGCGCCACTTCGACCCCTGCACAACGGCGTTTTTCGACGATAACGAGCGCGTGCTGGCCGCCGCGCAGCAATTTGGCATTCGCCATCTCTACAGCATTGCCCAGCCCGATAGCGCGCAGGAAAAACGCGCCCACAGTCCCTTCCCGCTGATTCACGACTTTCAGGATCTGTTGCCGTGAGCACGCCCGAAGACGACAAGGTTCGGCTGGACAAATGGCTCTGGGCCGCCCGCTTCTTTAAAACCCGTACCCTGGCCAAGGAAGCCATTGACGGCGGCAAGGTGCATTACAACGGGCAGCGTTGTAAGCCTGGCAAAGTCGTCGATATCGGCGCTGAACTGGAAATCCAACATGGCGGGCAAGCGCGTGTGGTGATTGTGCGTGACCTGTCCGACAAGCGGCAAAGCGCGCCGATCGCCCAGCAGCTATACGAAGAAACCGCCGAAAGCATCGCCAAACGCGAATTCATCGCCGAACAGCGACGCCTGCTCAAGGCGAGTCAACCGGTCCCCTTTAGACGCCCCACGAAACGCGATCGACGCCATATCGTGCGCTTCAAGCAGACCCAAAATTCCCAGAATGATCACGAGTGACATGCCACATGCCTAGCGACACTATCCAGCGTTTTCTTTTCAAACAGGACAATATTCGCGGCGAGTGGGTGCGCCTCAGTCACAGTCTCGACGAAGCACTGCAGGCGCATCAGTACGATCCCCGTGTCGAACAGCTGCTGATCGAGGCCATTACCGCCTCGGTGCTGATGTCGAGCACATTGAAGTTCGAAGGTAAACTGATTCTACAGGCGCAGGGTTCCGGGCCCGTCACCCTGCTGGCGGTGGAAGCCACGGATCAGCGCAGCTTTCGGGCCGTGGCCCGCTACGCAGATCCGCTACCGAAAACGGGCGATTTACAGGCTTTTCTTGGCAATGCGCAATTGGCGATTACGCTTGCGCCGCGCAAAGGCCAACGCTACCAGGGCATCGTGCCGATGGAACATGCACGCCTTAGCGATTGTCTGGCGGCCTACTTCGAAAACTCTGAGCAGCTGCATACCTATCTGTTTCTCGCGGTACGTGGTCGTCAGGCCCTAGGCCTGATTCTGCAGAAACTGCCGCAGGCCGACGACGATTCAGATGAGCGCTGGCAGCACCTGCTGCACCTGACACAAACGCTCGGTGTGGACGAGGCGCTCGCGCATGAAAATGAAACCTTGCTGCACCGCCTGTTTCACGAAGAAGAGGTCACGGTCTATCCGCCTGAGCCGGTCAACTTCGCGTGTTCCTGCTCGCGCGAGCGATCACAAACGGCACTCGAGGCGCTGGGTCAGGACGAAGCCTTGCGCTTGCTAGAGGAATTGTCGGAGATTGAAATCAAATGTGAATTCTGTGCGCGGGCCTATGTTTTTGATCGCGCAGCAGTACTGCAAATGTTCGATTTACCCCCGCCACAATAGGGCTTTTGTGCGCAAGGTTATGAATTTGCGAAGCAATCTCGTCCGGTGTCGTTTTTTGACCAGTTCTTTGGCATAATGGCGCCCCATTTTTTCTGCGGCCTGGACAGGCCAATCAAAACCTAGTGAGGTCGAAGTGAGTAACACTTATGTTGATCTGAGTTCAGCCGTTCTGGTTGAGCATGCACTGGCGCGTAATGAAGGCAGACTGGCCGCCAATGGTTCATTGGTGGTCACCACGGGCAAGCGCACCGGTCGCTCCCCGATGGATCGCTACATCGTCGACGAGCCAAGCACTTCAGATGCCATTAACTGGGGGCCGATCAACCGCCCGTTCGATGCCCAAAAATTCGACGCCCTATGGGAGCGCGTAGAAGATTACCTGGCTGATCTCGACAGCTATGTCTCACATCTGCATGTGGGTGCGGATCCAGATCATTATCTGGCCGTCAAAGTCAGCACCGAAACCGCCTGGCAAAACCTATTTGGCCGCAACCTGTTTATTCGCCCGGAGCAATACAACCCGGCCGACAAGCAGGAGTGGGAGATTCTCAACGTTGCCAGTTTTCAATGTGTCCCCGAGCGTGACGGCACCAACAGCGATGGCTGCGTGATTATCAACTTCGCCAAGCGTCGTGTACTGTTGGCCGGTATGCAATACGCTGGCGAAATGAAGAAAGCGATGTTCTCGGTGCAGAACTTCCTGCTGCCAGAAAAAGACGTGCTGCCGATGCACTGCTCGGCCAACGTGGGTGAAGACGGCGAAACCACCCTGTTCTTCGGTTTGTCCGGTACTGGTAAAACCACGCTGTCGGCCGATCCGGCGCGTTACCTAATCGGTGACGATGAGCACGGCTGGGGCAAAGGCACCGTGTTCAATCTCGAAGGTGGTTGCTATGCCAAGACCATCGATCTGAGCCAGAAGAATGAGCCGATTATTTGGGATGCCATCCGCTTCGGCGCCATCGTCGAAAACGTCAAAATTGATGATGCATCTCGCCTGCCTGACTACAGCGATACCAGCATCACCGAAAACGGCCGTTGCGCCTATCCACTCGAACACGTCGCCAAGCGCGTGCTGGAAAATCGTGCTGGCGAGCCCAATGCGATCGTATTCCTGACCTGTGATATGACCGGCGTACTGCCCCCCGTTTCCTTGCTGAGCAAGGAAAGCGCGGCGTATCACTTCCTCAGTGGCTACACCGCCCTGGTTGGCTCCACCGAGATGGGTTCCAGCTCCAAGCTCAAATCGACCTTCTCGACCTGCTTTGGTGCGCCTTTCTTCCCGCGTCCGGCCGGCGAATATGCCGAACTGTTGATGAAGCGCATGGAAGAGTTCGGAAGCAAGGTTTACTTGGTCAACACCGGCTGGACCGGTGGCCCGCACGGCATTGGCCAGCGTTTCAGCATTCCGACCACCCGCGCCATCATTGCAGCGATCCAGAACGGTGCCTTGATCGACGCCGAAACCGAACATCTGGACCTGCTGAATCTGGACGTACCGACAGCGGTTCCCGGTGTGGATAGCAAGCTGCTGAACCCGCGCAATACCTGGGCTAACCCCGAGGATTACGATGCCAAAGCACGTGATCTGATCGCTCAGTTCGTGGAAAACTTCAAGAAGTTCGACGTTTCAGAAGCGATTATCAACGCGGGTCCTAAGCTGGCTTGATCTGACTCAAGCCCCCGCAAAGCGCTTCCTAGGAAGCGCTTTTTTTTGGCCGTTGGTGTGGGTAGT
>JBFHRI010000220.1:0-5005 GCA_041591755.1 Oleiphilaceae bacterium | reverse complement strand
GAAAAAAAAGAGAATCTTTAGCTAAAAAGAACTAAAAAATATCGCGTCGATGCGCAAAGGAAGGCAGAGCGTGACGAATCTCTGACATGCGTTCAAAATCAATGCGGGCCCTCACGACTCCTTCGCCTTGTACATGCTGCGCCATGATTTCACCCCAAGGCGAGACGATCATCGAATGACCCCACGTGGTTCGCGTCGGATTATGCTGGCCACCCTGATTGGGGGCCACCACATAGCACTGCGTTTCAATGGCGCGAGCACGGACCAAGACCTCCCAATGAGCCTGTCCCGTGACTGCAGTAAACGCCGCCGGTATGACAATCAACTCTGCACCCTTCTCCCGCAATTTCTGAAACATAAGCGGGAAGCGCAGATCATAACAAATGCTGAGACCCACACGTGCACCGGCCAACTCGACCACGACCGTTTGGTCTCCCGGCTCAAAGCTCTCCGATTCGCGGTATCGCCCTTGGGCATCGCCTACATCGACATCAAACAAATGAATCTTGTCATAGCGTCCTTGGACGCGGCCCGCCTTATCTATCGCAAAACAAGCCTGTCGACAACGCCCGTCGACAGGCTGCCCATCCGGGCGGGTGGATACTGGCATCGATCCTATGATTAGGGCTACCTCACGACTTGCCGCAAGCGCTTGCAAACGACCCAGCCAATACCGATCGTCCTGAGCCAAGGAGCGATAGCGTTTAGCATCAAAACATAAGGCATTCTCAGGCAGCACCACAATATCGGAATGCCCTTGCTGCAGGGCCTGATCGAGCAAAAACGCAATACGCGAAAAATTATGCTCAGGGTCCGCTAGACTCACCAACTGCAAGGCCACGACATCCACAAACTTAGGTGTCATCACTGGCGTCTCGTCTTGTTTTTGCCGGTAGACGAAGGCAGTTTTTTCAACACCTTACGCTCGCCTGCATTCACGACTTGATTGAGTTCGACCTTGGGATCACTCCAAGGCCCGGTGATGGAGTAGCCGGCCGTCGTTAATGCAGATAAAGGCTCACCGAGTAGTTTGTCGACGACCCAAACGGCCCCGCCGATGACCGGCGCACCCAGCACCAACGCGGCCAACGGCACGTTTTCGTTCAGCGGTAGCGCGACCACCATGCCTAAATCAAGTTGTTTGTTGTGCATGTCAATCGCACCAGAAATGTCGTAATTGCTCGACGGACCTTTGATCAAGAGGGGCTCCTGCAAGGTCATCTGTCCCTGATCCATACTGGCCAGTACGCTTAGCGTGTCGTACGACACGCCACTTTGGACCAGATCAGAAAAATCCAACTGCAAGCGGCGGAAGATAGTTTGCGGATTCAACACGCCAAAGACACGTAAGAATCCTGTTTTTTTATCGTCCGTCTTCAACACCCCCTTTTCCATATTGAGTCGAATAGAACCACTCAGTTTGGCCAACTCAAAGTTAGACGGCATATCGTTCCACTGCACCGCAAGCTCCGATTCAAAACGATCGCTGGTGATTAGGTCGTTGATCCCAAATGCCTCCAAAGGAGGGGCGACATCTTTGCCCTCCATATTCAAAATGGCGAGACTGGAATGCACCGTTGCATCCAGCTTTTTCCACTCTAGCCGCCCCTTAACCGTGGCTCCCGCCAGGTTGCCCCGTATCGGATTGAATAACACACCTTCGGCGGTGGGTATTAACTGCGTACGCCAATTGCCATAGGCCAAAGACCCCACACGTAAATCTGCAATAGCAATTCGCATGGCCGGGAGTTTGCGCGGGTCAGTCTGTGCACGCAGAGCTGCGAGCTCTTCTTCAGGGGTCGGCTCCGCATCAGGATCTGACTCCGGGAGAATCAAATAATCTAAATTGAACTCGAGTGGCTCTGCGTTGCCTGGCAAGACCATATTGCCGGCGATTGACGGGCCTTCCAATAAAATATCCCAACGCGCGCCGGCGGGTATCATCTTAGTACTCACGTCCCGTAAAAGCTGACCGTAAGCGTCGAGATGCGCAGCACGCAGGGTGACGATCTGCAGTCCTGAATTATCCTGTGGCGCCACCGGAGCCGCACTCACCACACCACTTGCACTACTTGGTGATGCGTTATCTGGCGGCGAATGATCCACAACAAAGGACTCTGAATCTGTCCAAAAATCGACCCAGGGTGCGAGCTTTAGATACGGCACGTTTACACGCACAAACAGTCCAGGCTCGTTCAAAGCGTGCGTCTCTGCATTCCCGACCAGAATTTCACCGCGCTCAAATTTGGTCGCGCTAAAATGTGCATCTGCCTTTAGCGCAATCCTTCTAGACACATCCCAAGCCACTTTCATCCGCGTATGCTCTGGCTCAAACCAGGCATTAACGGTGAGCATTTCACTCTTCTCAGGTGATTTAAATAAAGGCTTTGGCCAGTCACGGGTCACCCCGATGGTGTTGCTTCGCAACTCCAAATGCGGCGACTCCCCCTCTCGCACATGCAATGCAGCATTAAAATCAAAGCCACCTCCAAGCCCTCGCAAGCCAGGCAGTTTGTAATGGGGCAACCAATGTTGCAGCTCCATCCGTGACTGGATCCGCAACAGTGTTTCCGCAGCACGATTGGACGTGGCAGCAAGCGACTCCAAATCCAACCAGGCCGATTGACCAAACAAACGGGCTTGTACGCCTGCCGCGTAGACCTGACGTGCAGAGGAGATTTCAAGTTCACCCCGCAACTGCTCCAAAGTGAGCTCACTGGGAAGGTGGTAAAGCGTGTCGTCACCGAGCGCTAGACGTACGTCGTACTCTGTTTCTGCTTCACCCTCCAGCGGCACCAGCAACTTCACTTTTGCGGGCACCCTACCTTTTAAGCGCAGTTGGCTGGCCAGCGCCTGAGTATTGGCGGACACCGGCGACTCCGCCAACCAATACTGTAATTGATCATCCACCAGCTCAGTACGCAACGCCACCTGCAAGGTCGATAGTCCCTGTCTTTGTGCACGGTTAAAATCCGGATCCAAACGTACCGACAAATCCCGTACTGGATGACCGTGCAATACCGCCGGTTCATCGGCCAGTACAGTGAGCTGATCATCCTGTAATTCGACCTGCGCATTTAGGTTCGTCAACATGGGCCAATTGGGTTGAAATTTCAGCTCGCCCTGCTCCGCTTGCATCACAAAACTACTGGTAAAACTGTTCTGCGGAGCGTCCCGCTCAATACTGCCATAGCCGACATAGATACCGTGCGAAACCTTACCGCCCTGCATCGACTGACCTAACCAGTCGTAGATTGCCGGGTTGATCGTGTAAGGCACATAATCAATGACCTCCGGAAACGGGACATCCTGAACACCCAACAGGAGTGCAAGCTTATCCTCTTGTGCCTCCGGATTGAGACGAACGATAAAGTCGCCGTAGACCAAGCTATCTTGCGATGTATAAAGCCGCACGCCGCGGGAAAAAACATGAACACGATGGTCCGTGACCTGCCAATGCACGCTGCCTTCCGCTTTACGCGCTTCAAAAGGTCGATGGTACAGGGTGGGAAAAAACAGACTGAAACGATTAGAGTCAAAGATGACTCGCCCACTACCCGGTCGCGCTTCAAGGTAACCGTGGATTCCCGTACCGCCGGGCGTTGCACCATAGGGCTGTATGGCGATATCGCGAAGCTCGGCTTGCAGCCTAAACGCGGGAGAGTCTTCAGATGAGGGAGACTCTTCTTCCGGTGCCAAGGGATCGAACTCGGCATACGAGACGCTAGCATTCTCAATGATCGGCGCGTCACGCGTTGGCTCCGTTTGATTTGAAGCCATTATTTCGGGCGCTACCCAGGGCACCGTCACCAGGATGCTTTCCAGAGAGCCCTGTGGTTGGCTGACTTGCAAGCGCTCGCCCAAGGTGCCTTGTAAAAAGCCCGTGGCGTCCGCTAGATCAACCACACACGACACACTGAGTTGGTCCGCTGCGATCTCAATCAACTCATCGATTTTGCGCAACTGCACGGTCGTCGGTGCACACTCGGACTGCGGCGGCCCAAACCGCAATCCACGAATGGTAAGCGTCTGCGTATCCACCTGCTCGGCCGTATCGCGATGATAGTCAAAATGCGTGACAAAATTCTGCAATGGCACCTGTGATTCTTCTTGCAAACGCCAGTTCATCTCGCGTAACTGCACTTCACCCGTCGCGAAGCGCAACAAGGTATCTTCAAAGTGCAACCACACGCGCCCCGAGGCATCGACATCCTGAATCGCTAAACCTTGCCAACGATAGGTTTTCAGGATTTCATCGAATAGTGCGCCAGAGCGTAGCTCTAGATAAATCTCAGTGCTGACCGGCTCAGCGGCACCAATGCCTTGCCCCTCCAGAGCGAAACTAAACATGGTGCTTTCGGTGCCCGGCTCGAGAATATGACCGGATGCCAAAATCGCTTCACGTTGATGTTTGAGATGGACTTGCGGAGCGCGCCAATTTCGGTCAACGCCATACTTGTCGGTCAACAGAAAGCGGCTTTGATTCACCCAAAACGCCGCCCCCTCCAATTTAAGCCATTCTGGTAATTCCGGCAGGTCTTGGCTTGAGGTATCCGTAGTTGCCGGGTCCTGCGCCAGCAAAATGTCCCCAAACTGCCAGAATGAATCATCGTTCTGCTGCAAGCGCACAAACAGGCGCTCCAACTCCACCGAGTGTACGGCCAGCCCCATGCGCAGCACACTGAACAGAAAAGAAAATCTGACTCTTATGATATGTAACGACGCGTTTTCAGCCCCGTTGACACTCACCTCACGTGCCTCCAGCACCGGATCGAAACCGACCCAATTACTATCCAAAACGCCAATCGTCACGGGCATCCCGAGCTGTTCAGCCAGCCATGTTTCCAACTCGGGTTTGTAGGAGGGCACTTGCAGCAGTATCAGTCGAGAAACCGCACAATAGAGCATGACTAGCAGCAACAGGCCGAGCCCGAACAGCTTAATCGGTGGAGAGAAAAATCGGTACACAGTCAGCAAGTGTCTTCTCGCTAGGCGCGTTTGCGAT
>JBFHRI010000219.1:0-5006 GCA_041591755.1 Oleiphilaceae bacterium | reverse complement strand
GGCCGCCGGGGCGCCGTGCGGCAGTTGTTTTTGCGGGAAATTACGGTCGAAACTGAGTTCATGGCAGCTGCTGCAATGCTGCTCCATAGAGATCGGCTCGAAATGCTCACGATCCGAACTCAGCTGATGACAATCGGCGCAGACCAGCGCGCCGCCGCGCTGATCATGACTGACCTTGTCGGCATCCAGATGCACATCGTGCGGAAACTTCAGATGGCTGGTTTCCGCGGCCGCATTGGCGATTTTCGCAGTGCTCCACTCCACTGCAAAAGCGCCATGGGTGATGGTCACCTGTGGCTGCAGCAGCGTCAGCGCGAACGGCGGATGCGTCTGCTCTGAAAAGCCCATGACCGCCGGTTCCCGTTCTCGATGGCAGTCGCTGCACAGGCCATCGCTGGCCGGTACGATCGAGCCGGGCTCATTGTGCTCCTTGTGACAGTTTTGGCAGGCAAAGCCATCGAAGCCCGCCACCTCTGGATGATCGAGCGCCACATGCTCGGCCATGTTGGTATGACAGGTCTCGCAGGCCTTATCTTCGACCTGGACAAAGGCCGCTTGATGACAGGCCGCACAGTTGTTGCCAATGGCAATTTGATGCGCCGACAACAGGGGCCCGGAGAGCCAGAGCAACTCTGGGTTGAACTGCTGCACCGTTTGTGCCGGTGGCTGGGATGTCACCCAGAAATAATGCAGCACCGGCGCCAGCCCGCCACCGATCAAGATCAGCAGCACCAGCCACCAGGACAGTCGGCGCACGCTGAAGGACAGATCCTCGAGGGAGGTGCGATAGGCGCCCGACAGCCAGTGGCCTTCGACGCTCACCGCATGCCATTCCAGTGCCAGGTCAAAACCGCCAGGCGCCACAACACAGCCAAAGGCCTGCACCCCAAAGGCCAGTTGATCGTCCACCTGCAAAATGGCCTTCTTGACGGCTTTGCCATTGTGCAGAATGCGCTGCCCGGCTTCAGCCAGCAGCTCATTGCGTTGACCGCGACGCCGCAAACGCGCGTGACGCGGAGCAATGCCCTCACCCAAAATTTGAATATCACATTCGGGCGAGCTGCCGATCAGAATTTCTTCTGCCTCCAGCTCGCGGTCGCTGTACTCTATCTGGCCGCTGGCATTGGCGAGCATTTTTCGTAGCAAAAGTTGCATCGGTTGCTCCGGCCTTACCAGTAAAAGAACACGGCGATAATGTGCAACAGCAGTGCCACCAGCAAGGCCACGGTGCTGGGGATATGCACCCAGAGCCAGACCTTCAGGCGTGAGGCGTAGGCAATGTCGCGTCGCAACTGGCCAATGATGGTCTGGCGTCGGCACAGGACTTCCAGCAGATCCTGCAGGGTGCCCGTCTCACCCTGCTTGCGCGCCCGTGGTATACATTTGGCGATGTAGTCGATCACGCTGCGCTGGTCGGGATTAGCGACCCGCTTGCGCACCACCTCGTCGCCCTTGCCTGGCACCAACATCTCAACCTGAGAGTGATCCCGCGCCAGCAATTGATCCAGCAGCCCCCCTCCGATCTGGGTGCGCGCGACGGCGGAGTCGACCACACTGCGCACATTGGCATGGCAACGATTAGCCAGTATCTGCGCTTGCTCGTTCAGCTGGTTCAGTTCGGCAAACAGGCTCTGGCGCGATTGGTTGTGACGATTGAGCGCCATTCTGCGTGGATAACTGAGATAGAAATACAAGCCGACCAGCCCCGAGAAGATAACCAGACACATCAAGACATAGGCCAGCGAATGCACATTAAGCCCAAACTGCAGCGCCGAATGCAGGCTGGCGATGATCAACAATGCCAGCCCCAAGTAGACATGCGCCGAGACCCAGGCTTGCAGATTTGTACCGCCGTAGCGGCGCTTGGCGATACCCAGTGCGCTCAGCCAGAGAATCAGCAGCAGACCGACACTGCCCAGCACATAACCTTGCCAGGTGCCGCCATTGGGCGGTTGAAAATCATCGTGCGACAGAAACACGCCCGTCGCGCCAAGACTAAGCAGCAGCGCCCACCAGGCATAACGGGAACCCCGATAATTGAGAATCGACGGACGCATCGTTCAGCCTTCCCGCTTAGCAATCAAGTCGACGAACTCGATCGGAGAGATCCGTGCCGCCGCGCCGGTTGGACAGGCCGAAACGCAGGCCGGGCCGGAGAGCCTGTCCATGCAGGCGTCGCATTTGACCGCTTTTTTGCCTTTTTCTTGCGCCTGCTTATCCGGCTGATAGCCCGGGGCTTCACCCGGCCCGGAACCCAGCCCGAACAATAACCAACTCAGCAAGCCCGGTTTGGCCGGCGCATCGTAGGCCAGCTTGATCGCGTCGGAAGGACAATTACTCAGACAGTTGCCACAGCCAATGCAACTGTCGTCGATAAACACCTCACCCGACTCGGCGCGATGAATCGCATCGGGAGGACAGTCCTTCATGCAATGCGGATGTTCACAATGGCGACAGGAGATGGGCACATGAACCTGAGCGAACGATGCGCCTTGCGAGCGGTCCAGGCGTGAAATGCCGTTATGCGTTTCGGCACAGGCGCGCTCACAGTTGTCGCAGCCCACACAGAGATTCTGGTCGATCACAATGGCGTTGGTGGCTTCGCCGAGCCCCTGTGCCATCAAAAAACCCAGCACCGCCCCCTGATCGGCCTGCGCCTGCATCGTGGTGTAATTTTGCGCGTGTTGGCTGGCATCGCGCTGCAGGCGCTCGATACAGCTCGGATCCAGATTCACCAGGGTCAGAAAGCTGTCGCGGCGCACCAGAATGGTTTCGGTCAACACCGAGGCCACCGCTGTGTCGCGGCGCAAGGGTTCGCCCATCAGCGCCATTTCGCCAACCAACTGATCGACCTGCAACTGTGCCACCACGGTGGTGTACTGACGCGTTTTCTCGTTGACGCGGCGCTGCAGGGTGACCGCACCGCGCCGGATCACATGCAGGCAGTCGCCGGCCCCACCTTGCGTAAAAAGCGTTTGCCCGGCCTGAAAGGTCTGTAGCTCACAGGCCTGTGCCACCTCACGCAAGTGCGTGGGCGACAAATGCGGTGCGAAATGTTTTTGCAGCGTGCGCACGGTAAAGATCCAGTCGATGCCGCGCCGCACCTCATCGTTGCTGTTCATCAGCTTGAGCATGGTGCGGCGTGATATTTCCACCAGGATGCAATCAGTGCCGGCAATAGCTGTGGCTTCTCGCGGGCGGCCTGATACCAGGCTGTCTTCGCCGAAGAACTGACCGCGCTCGAGTTTTATGGGCGCATCGGGTTGATCAGGGCGCTGCAGGCTGACCTCGCCTTCGAGGATCATGAAAAAGGTGTTGGTATAGTCACCCCGCTGAAAGATCGCCTCTCCGGCGCGGATCAGCTTGCCGATTTTTGGCGGCGGTGACTGCCTGGCAGCAGTTTCGGCAAGGCGCTTGGCCTGTCGCGCTGCATCCTCATAGGCCGCGCCTTCAAAGGCGACCCAGATCTGGCTCTCGATAATCAACTGGCGAAACACCAGCGCGTTCAACTGACTGAACATCGGGATGCGCTGCTGGAATAGTATGAGTAATTCCTCTGGGGAGCGCCGGAAGGGCAAGAGCCCAAACTGCAGCTCCAGCAAGACTTGGTCAGCAGGTTCTATGGCATGACCATAGATGTATTCGACTACATCGTGGCCTTGATTCATGGCCTGCTTAATCAGCGGGTAGCCTGCCAGCGAACCCACCACATACAGACCGGGCACCGAGGATTCGTATTGCGCACTGAGCGTCGGCGCGGCATCGACGGCAGCACTGCTGAATTCAATGCCGATACTTTCAATAAACTTGCGCGGCGGAAAGGCGCCCAGCCGCGCAATAATGCGATCGCAGGGCAAGGCGGTGCGGCCCGCCGGTGTTTCGACCTGTAACAGCAGACTGCCATCGTCCTGCGCCTCTATGGCAAGGGGCTGCGCTTCATAGAGACAGTCCAGCGTGACGCGAGAATCGTTAATCGCTTTTAGTACCGCATTCAGGTTGCCTTCTTTGGCGCGTGAAAATTCAGCGCGCCGATTCAGAATCGTCACCTGATTCTTTTTCGCCAGGGCCAGCGCGTTTTCAATCGCTGAATCACCGGCCCCGACCACCACGATGCGTTCCTGGCTGAATGCATCCGGATCGTCGAGCGTGTATTGCATTTGCGCCGGGCTGGCCTCGGCTTCGCCGGGAATGTCTAATTTGCGGGGGTTGCCTTCAAGACCGATGGCCAAAATGACATATGCAGCCAGAATCGTTTCGCCATTCGCCAGCTTAAGTTCGAAGGCACCTTGCTGCCCGCGGATAGCGACCACTTCGGCGCGGTAGCGGACATTGATCTGATTGCGTTCGATGTCGTGCAGCCACTGGCCTAGAATCACTTCGCGCGATCCCGCTGCAAATTCACAATCGCTGCGCAGGTTCAGAAAACCTGGCTCAGCCATCACGAATTTGCCTTTCTGATAGCGCTGTATGGTTTTCGCGGGCAGATTGAAACTTTCGAGCAGAATATGGGTGGGCGCAGTGATTTCGCCGGCCGCCATGCGCTGCTGATCGCGCTGTGCGGCACGTGCCGCCGCACTCAGGCCCGCCGGGCCGGAACCGACAATCGCGATGTGGAAATCTGGTGTCATGGATACGCCCGTTTTTCGTTTTATTTTCAGTTGCGCCCCTTGCTAGCGTAGCAAATCGCGCGCGCCTGAGTCATCCGTGTTCACTTGCCTACGGCAATCGGGTTAATTCGTCTGCAAGTCGCTCAAATTCTTTTGTAAATCCAACAACAGCGCATTCTCCGGAAACACCGCGAGCCCACCCTGCAGGTGCGCCGCCAGGGTTTCAAAATCCCGCTTGCGATAATATTCCTGCGCCTGTGCTTCGAGCTTCTGTTCGATCTTGCGCAAGCCATTGCGGGCACGCGGATTGCCCGGATCCATCTCGAACACCAGGTTGTAAACATAGTGGGCACTGCTGGTCGGCGGAAAGATCAGGCGTTCGGCCTGTTCATGTGCCTG
>JBFHRI010000218.1:0-5018 GCA_041591755.1 Oleiphilaceae bacterium | reverse complement strand
TGATGTACCCCGGAGTCGCGGCTTGAGATCCCGCGGTCAAGCCGCGGGACGACTGGAGTTTAAAGTACCGGACGACTGGAGTTTAAAGTACCGGACGACTGGAGTTTAAAGTACCGGACGACTGGAGATTAAAGTCCGGATGACTGGAGTTTGATGTCCGAGGCGATTGGAGTTTGATGTGCAGGACGGCTGTTGTTTAAAGTACGGGAGGACGATTGTTTAAAAGTTAGAATGGCGAAGCTTAGAAAAAGTGCAGGATAGCAGTCGATGTTCACTTCGTAGGTGCGCTACGCTTAACCCGGCAGAAAAAATAAAACACCTGGTCCAACAACATCCACCGGAGCCCCCATGCACCCCGCAATCCAATCCCGTCTCAGCACTTATCCAGATTGGCTACAAACCCGCCTGGGCAATTACTTTGAGAAGCTTTGTGCAGGATTGGGCGATGTGGGTAGTTTGGATCAAGTCAATCCGTCCTTCCTGGATGAATTGATGCGTGTTTGGGCCTGCAGCGACTATGTCGCGGAAAGTCTGAGTCGTTTCCCGCAATGGTTGACGGAATGGCAGGCGCAGCCAGCGTTTTTACAGGACCCGGTGCAAGAGGATGCCTTGTATCAGCGTCTGTGCGAGTTGGCGGGTGAGGTGAACGACGAGGCGGCGTTGATGCGATCCTTGCGCATCTTCCGCCGGCGCGAGCAGGTGCGTTTGATTTGGCGCCATACCTTGGCGTTGGGTGACTACCCAACGCTGGTGGGTGAGATCAGTGCTTTGGCTGAGGTGTGTATTCGCTTTGCGCTGGAGCATCTGCATCGACTCCTCTGCGACAAATATGGCACTCCGATTGGACGGCGCTCCAATTTGGTGCAGTCCATGTTGGTGATGGGCTTGGGCAAATTGGGTGCGCACGAATTGAATCTTTCGTCCGATGTCGATCTGATTTTTGCCTATCCCGAATCCGGCGAAACCAATCATCCGGAGCGACCGCTCGATAATCAGCAGTTTTTTACCCGGCTTGGTCAGCGCTTAATTCATGTCTTGGATAGCGTGACTGCAGATGGTTTTGTTTACCGCGTGGATATGCGTTTGCGCCCTTATGGGGGAAGTGGCGCGCTCGTGCTGAACTTTGCCTCGTTTGAAGATTACTATCAGAACCAAGGGCGGGAGTGGGAGCGTTACGCGATGATTAAGGCGCGCGTGGTGGCTGGCGGTGACGAAGCCTCGCGGGCGCAGTTAATGAAAATTATACGCCCCTTCGTTTACCGGCGTTATGTCGACTTCAGCTCCTTCCAATCCTTGCGTGATATGAAGCGACTGATTCTGTCCGAGGTGCACCGCAAAGGAGGGGATCAGAATATCAAGTTGGGCGCCGGCGGGATTCGGGAGGTCGAATTTATCGTGCAGGCCTGCCAGCTCATCTATGGCGGCCGCGATGGGAGTCTGCAGCAGCCGGGCTTGATGCCCGTGATGGCGCGTATCAAAGCGGTCGGAATGCTACCTGCCGAATGGATGGAGCAGCTTGAAGCGGCCTATATATTTCTGCGTCGCTTGGAGCATGCGATTCAGGGCTTGGCCGACAAACAAACGCAAATGTTGCCGAGCGACGCGCGGGAGTGCCAGCGCGTCGCCTGGGGGATGGGCGTCGAGCGCTGGGACGAGGTCGTGCAAGCCTGCGGTGAACAGCGCCAGCGTGTGGCAGCGATCTTTCATGAGTTTTTGCATGACAGCCAGGAGGCCGGTGAGGCGGGTGACAGTGAGGCGCTATTGCGCTGGCGTAGTCTGTGGGTGCGCTTCGACGAGCGTGAGCCCTGGTTGGCCGCCCTGCAGGCAGCGGGTTTCGAGGCGCCTGAGGCGAGCTGGCAGCAGTTGCAGGTCTTGCGCGAATGTCGAGCCTACGGCGCGATGTCGGCCGAGGCGCGTGAGCGCTTCGAGCGTTTTCTGCCGTTGTTAATGGAGACTGTGGCGGCGGGTGGGCAGCCCTCCTGCACGCTTGAGCGGGTGCTTTCGCTAGTCAAGGTTATTCTCGGGCGAACGGTTTATTTGGTCTTGCTCTACGAAAATCCACAGGCCTTGGCTCAACTCTGTCATTTGTGCGCCGAAAGCCCATGGATCGCCGAACACTTGGCAAAAAGCCCGGTCATTCTGGATGAGTTGGTGGATGTGGCGCACTTGTACCATTTACCGCAACGCGATGAGCTGGCCGATGAACTCCGGCAACGCTTGCTGCGGATTCCTGAAGAGGACCTGGAAGCGCAAATGGATGCGCTACGAACCTTCAAGCAGTCTCATATGCTGCGTGTCGCCGCTTCGGAGCTGGGCGGGCAGCTACCCCTGATGAAGGTGAGTGACTACCTGACCTGGCTGGCGGAGGCCTGCCTGCAGGAGGCCTTACAGATCTGCTGGCATCAGATGGTGGCCAAACATGGTGTGCCCGAGGGGCTCGAAGAAGGCATGGGTGTGCGCGGTTTTGCCGTCATCGCCTATGGCAAGTTGGGCGGCATTGAACTGAGTTACAGTTCTGATCTGGACATGGTGTTTCTGCACGACACCGATGATTACGGCAGCACCAACGGCCCGCGGCCGATCAATAATCAGCAGTTTTATACGCGCCTGGGCCAAAAACTTTTGCATATGCTGTCGACGCGCACCACACAAGGGTTGTTGTACGAGACCGATATGCGGCTGCGTCCCTCTGGAAACTCCGGCATGCTGGTGTCTTCGGTAAGTGCGTTCGAGCGCTATCAGGATAAAGATGCCTGGACCTGGGAGCATCAGGCGCTCGTGCGCTCGCGTTTTATTGCGGGTGACCCGGTCGTGGCTGAGGAGTTTGAGCGCGTGCGCAGTGCCATTATCGGACGACAGCGAGACGCCGCGGCGCTGCGCAGCGAAGTGCTGGAAATGCGCCAAAAAATGCGTCAGGCCGCGCTCAACAAACTGGGCTCGGAGCAGGCGGCACGGGATCACATCAAGCAAGGCGAGGGCGGCTTGATCGACATCGAATTCATCACGCAATACGGCACCTTGCTGTATGCGCATCAGGAGCCGGCGCTATTGCGCTGGTCCGATAACATCCGTCTGCTCGAAGCGTTGCAGCAGGCGCAATGCTTCGATCCTGATGCGATGGCCTTTTTGCAGGACGCTTATCGCGAGTTGCGTACAGCGCTGCATCGCAAGAGCCTGGCGGGTGAAGGGTATCAGCCAGATTTATCGGAGTTTCCCGAGACCCGGGCGCGTGTGATGGCGATTTGGCGGTCGGTGTTTGAGGCATGAATCGTGTGTGCGGAGTCGCAGGGCTCCAAATGCGTCCGAATAGAAGCTCCCTCCCCTTTTGAAGGGGGAGGCGCGCCGCGCATCGCGATGAATGTTTTTTCAGCCAATAGGCGAGCTATCTGAATGATGCTAGAATGCCGCGTTAACTTTTATGCAGGCGCAGCGGGGCTGTGCTGGCGCGTTACTTTTTCTGAGGAGCGGTGAAGATTATGTCGATGGCGGATCGTGATGGCCTGATCTGGTTTGATGGCGAAATGGTGCCCTGGCGCGAGGCGACGACCCACGTGCTGACCCATACCCTGCATTACGGAATGGGCGTATTTGAAGGTGTGCGTGCCTACGAGACCGACAAAGGCCCAGCGATTTTTAAGCTCAAGGAGCATACAGATCGTCTGTTCCGCTCGGCGCACATTATGCGCATGCCAATGCCCTATAGCAAAGACGAAATCAACGAAGCCCACAAGCGTGTGATTCGTGAAAATAACCTGCACGAAGCCTACATGCGCCCGATGGCGTTCTATGGTTCGGAAGGCATGGGTCTGCGTGCTGAAAACCTGAAAACTCATGTCATCGTGGCTGCCTGGCCTTGGCCGTCTTATATGTCACCGGAAGCCAAAGAAAAGGGCATCAAGATTCGCACCTCGTCTTACACGCGTCATCACGTCAATATCAGTATGTGTAAGGCCAAGGCTAACGGCCATTACATCAACAGCATGCTGGCTCTGAACGAAGCGCTCGCCAGCGGTTGTGAAGAAGCCTTACTACTGGACAACGAAGGCTACGTGGCCGAGGGCAGTGGCGAGAACATCTTTATTATCCGCGAGGGTAAGATGTACACGCCCGAGCTGACCTCTTGTCTCGATGGCATTACGCGTCGCACGATTTTCGCGTTTGCGGAGGAGCTGGGTGTGCCCGTGATCGAGAAGCGCATTACGCGTGATGAGGTCTATGTCGCCGACGAAGCCTTCTTCACTGGTACGGCTGCGGAAGTCCTGCCGATTCGTGAGCATGATGGCCGAATCATTGGTTCGGGTGTCCGTGGGCCGCTCACGACAAAATTCCAGGCCATGTATTTCGATGCGGTCAAAGGTCGTCGTCCGCAGAACGAAAGCTGGCTGAGCCACGTTAACTAAGCGTGTCCCAGTCGCCGCATGCCATTTTGATCGTCGGTCCGTCCTGGGTCGGCGACATGGTGATGGCGCAAAGCCTGTTCAAGGTGCTGCGCCAGCGCCTGCCCGAGGTCGCCATCGATGTCTTGGCGCCGGCCTGGAGTCGCCCGATTCTGGAAGCCATGCCGGAAGTGCGTAATCCGATCGATATGCCGGTCGGACATGGCAAGTTCCAATGGTCTGTGCGTAAATCACTGGCGCAATCGCTCAAGCACAATGGCTATGATCAGGCCATCATCCTGCCCAATTCCCTAAAATCTGCACTCATTCCCTGGTTGGCCGGCATTCCTTTGCGTACCGGCTGGACCGGTGAAATGCGCTTTGGCCTACTCAATGATCGGCGTTCTGGTAAAGAGCGCTGGCCCTTGATGGTGCAGCGCTATGTCGCCTTGGCCTATGCGCCAAAAGAATTACGACTCGGACAACCCATGGACTGTCCGCCGCCACGTCTGATTCCTGATCCGCTCTGGGTAGGCGCAGCACTGAGAAAGTTCGGCGTGGGTGAGGATCGCCAGATTCTGGCTTTGTGTCCTGGTGCCGAGTTTGGGCGCGCTAAAAAATGGCCCGAACGACATTATGGGG
>JBFHRI010000217.1:0-5036 GCA_041591755.1 Oleiphilaceae bacterium | reverse complement strand
TTGTTCAATTAAGCGAAAAGACGGGCGTGCAAAGTACACCCCCTGCCCTGGCGCCTCGTCTGCAACCAAGGCTCGCAAAAACACATACGTGACCCCACCAAAATCCCGCTCATATCGATAATCCTCACCCATCCGCGCGCGTAGGTGTCGATGCAGTGCGAGACAATACAGTAGATACTGCAGATCATAACGATGCGAGCGCATACACTCCGCCAATGCCTCCGGGGCATAGTCCTGCGCCTGCTCGCCTAGGTAGTTGGATTTGTAATCGAGAATAAAATATTGGCCACGATGCCGCAGCACAAGATCAACGGCGCCTTTCAAATGGCCCGAGAAGTCGGCAAAAGCCAGATTTTGATGGCCAGGCAGATGCCTCCGTAAAACGTCGTTTAAGCGTTTTTCCTCACAGGCTTTGACAGAAAAATGAAATGCCATTTCGCTCAGGTAGTCGCCTTCGCCCAAGCTGGCCAGTACAAGATCTTGATACAGCGGCCGCGCCAAGGCCTGGCTTAACCACTCCAGCAAGTAGTTTGCCCAAGCACCGACTGTTGCCGCCTCCACCAGCTTTGCCTGCCTCAGGGTGCGCTCGATCATTTGTGATAAAGACGCATACTGCCCACGCCAGGGCTGGCGTAATTGCATGTCGGCAAAACTGATCCGCTCAAACAGGGTATGCAAAAAGGTCCCCGCGCGCGCGCCGCGCGGAAAGTGTTGGATGTCGATCTTTTGTGTACTGAGCGAAGGCGCAGCAGGGCCCGTACCCCAATGCATCGCGGCAACCTCGCTGGGAGAAAAAAATCTCGCGTCGCGCTGCGTGGCATGGGCATGACCACTCTCGTTGATCAGCCCGGTAAAACTATGAATACGCCAGTATGGTCCGGTATGCAAAGGTCGCTTGAGCGCCTGAGGCTGCCACGTGCAAACCACTTCGTCGCCATCTGAAAGCATTCCGCCGCACGCGAAATTTTCCTCACCCGACAAGAAACGTGTAGAGATACAACCCTTAGACTCTGCCGCCAATTCACTCAAGTGCTCTCTGAGCAGGGCATCATCGAGCTTCGGCGGGACGCCCTGCGGAAAGAGTAAATGCGCCAATGCGGTATGGACCAATCCAGCCGAAAGCGCCTGACTGCTTTGATAGGCACTCAGTCCTACGCGACAGCTCAAGCGCGCACGCGTCAGCGCCACGTAGAGCAATCGCATTTCTTCGGCGAGACGCTCCTGCTCGGCCAGCGCATGGTTTTCTGCTTGGCGCAGCAGGTCGAGGCCTCGCCGACCTTGTGCATCATAAAACCAGCACTCCCGCGTCAAGCGGGTGGCAAAGGCGAAGGGGATGAATACATGCGCGTACTCCAGGCCCTTGCTCTTATGAATGGTCTGCACCTGAATTAACTGCGCGTCGCTTTCCAGACGCAAGCGCGTTTCATCGTTGGCGGCGACGCCGCGCTGATGCCGATCGATTTGGCGCGTGAACCAACGCAACAGCTCGGCATGACTGCGATAGCGACGGGTTTGTGCTTGCAGTAGCTCGGCTAACTGATTGAGATTGGTCAGACGTCGGTCCATGTCTGCGGCAAACAATTGCGCACGCCACGTCGATAACACTTGTAATTCGCGCAAGGCCTGGCGCAGCATGCGCAAGACGCCATGGCGCCCCCAGGTATCATGCAAACGCGCAAACAGTTCGAGAAAATGATTGCTTAGCTCGGCCTGCTGCTCCATCGCCAACAGCAAGGCATCCGGGAAGCCCCATAAGCGATCGGCCAAACTCAGACGCAAAGCGGCCAAATTCCCGGGCGCGGCGGCGGCCTCCAGCAAATGCAGCAAGGCCTGCGCCTCATCACTCTGGTAAATGCTTTGCTTGCCCTCAAAGCACAGGGCAATGCCCGCTGTGGCAAAGCGTTGCTTCAAAAAATCGGCCTCAGCGGAAGAGCGCACCAAGATGGCAATTTCATGCTGTGCCACGCCCTGCTCGCTGAGCAGTTGCCTAATCTCCTGCAGGCACCAATCCCCAAGGCCCTGCATGAGCTCCATTTTATTGCCCGAGGCCGGCCATTGCACAAACTGTAAGGCCGCCCCCAGCGCCACTTCAGGTTCCGCGCGCGCTGCCTGGACCGGCAAAAAAGGAATTTCAGATTGAAAGAATGGGGCGTGTTTGCGCCCAAACAAATGGTTCACCGCCGCCACCATGGTCGGCCGCGAGCGCCAGTTGTGAGCCATCGAGTAGATGCCGCCCTGCACCACCGCCAAAACGTCGCGCCGCGCCCGCAAATAGGTCGCGATATCGCCACCGCGAAACCCATAGATCGCCTGTTTAGGATCCCCGATCATGACCAAGGCGCCGGCATTGCTAGGATCTTTAGCGTGCTCATCCACGGCAAACAAGGTACTAAAAATTCGGTACTGCGCCGGGTCGGTGTCCTGGAACTCGTCAATCAAGGCCACGCGATAGGTGTTACGCAGCTGCGCTCGCAAGAGGCCCTCTTTCGCCTGCGCTTGCAAGCCCACATCCACCCGACGAATCTGGTCATTAAAGTCGAAGACTTTCTGCGCCCTTTTGGTTTCTTCGAACAAGACACTCACGCGGCGATAAGCTAAAACCAAGAATTGCTCGGCCAGCGCGATATCTTGATAAGCTGAAAAATACGCCTCCAGGGTGCTGAATAAGGGATGAGAGGGCACCTGGCCGTTTTTCTTGGTTTCCGCGGGCAAGGCTTGCGGCAAGAAGCGCAACAGCACGTTCGGAATCGAATTCGTGCGAGGAAAGCGCGTACTAAAGGCCTCATTCAGACTCCAGGTTCGCACCTCGTGCCACCAGTCCAACTTATTGCTAACGCGCTGCAGATCGGACTGTGCGATCAAGGTTCTCACCTCGGCCCAGTCACGCAAAATAGCCTGTTTTAAGGCTTTTTGTGCAATGGCTTGCTGATTAAGCGTTTGCGTCCATGCACTTAGATCTGCATCGACTTCGGGCAAGAGTCGCTCGGGGCGTCGTGCGAACAAAGGCGACAAAGCCCCCAGCAAGTGCTCCGGCTCCGCCCACTGTGCTCGAATAAACTGCAAAGCCGAATCAGGTAAGACCAGGACTTCACGTCGCCAGAAATCCTGCACAGTTTGACGCAACAGTTCAGCAACATCCTCAAGCAAGCTATGCTGCATCGGCAGCGCGAACTCCAGCGGATATTGCTGCATTAATTGCTGGCAAAATCCATGAATGGTGTGAATTTCGGCCTGGTCCATTTGTCGTTCCGCCAGGCAAAGATGCACCCGCAAACGCTCTGCTAATGCTGCACGTTCAGCCGTCGAATGGGCGCGGGCCAGACAGCGCTCATACAAGTGCTGCAGGTCTTGATCTTCATGCATGGCGACCGCCACCGCGTCGCGCTGCGCTTCAAACAGGCGACGCAAAGATTGGATGCGCTGGCGTATTCGGGCCCGTAGCTCTTGTGTCGCAGCTTTAGTAAAGGTGACTACCAGTATTTGAGAGGGCTCGAATTCGCACTCCAGCAAATAACGTAAGTAAAGCTGCGCCAAGGCATAGGTTTTACCGGTGCCTGCACTGGCCTCGATCAGTCGCTGCCCAAATAGCGGAAACTGATGAATATCGAGGTTTTGAATCGGCGACGTCATACGCTCGCCCTCGGGCAGTCAGGCCACTCTACAATACTCACCTGCTCGCGATATTTCATCACTTGCTGTAGCAGGACGTGCGTCGTCAGCTCTGGCATTTGCTCGGGCGCCTGCGTTCCCTGCCAGTCGCCGCAGAGACATGCACGCAGCCAATCGGCGCGTTGCGACTCATTTCGAAACTGATTCTGGGCTTCGCTGTCTTTCGAAAAAATCTGGGCATAGGCCGTTTTGGGCAGAAACAGCTGTGGCGCCCTTAAAGCATCTTGGGCAAGCGTCATGATTTGTGCAAAGTACGCGGCCGCATCGGCAGACGTTAAGGGCGGCAAGCTCAGTTGGCTGGCCGGCGTCAGTTTCACAGACGCACCGGAAGCCTCGGTGCTTTCTCCGCTCGAGCCAAGGTAATAATTCCACACCACATGCCGCACCCAAAAGGCGAAAAAATCTTTCTCTTGTTTAGGCGACGCAGAAAGTTCGACTTGCCCTATGGGGCTGATGGCAAACTGGCCAAACACCCGCGCGCCTTGCCAAGCCAAGACAAAGGCCTGGCTTGAAATACCGTGTTGGCTAAATGCGTGCCTAAGGTGTTGTCGCAAGGGCTGCAAGCGCTGACACTCCTCCTGCCAGACCATCCGATCAAGTGGCGCTCTTGGAAGACGCCCTTGCAGGCGCCATTCGGTCAACAAACTTGGTGCTGCGTTTGATTCATCATCCAGTTCATCCTCGGCCGTATCACGCCATGCCAATAACTGTGCCTGGGCCAGGCGAAACCGATCGAGACCATCCAAGGCAAAAGGCTCCTCAACAGTGGCTGATTCCTCGAATGCGTCCAGCTGCAGTTGCAGGGTTTGCCGGTAATAGGCACGTAAAGGGTCGCCGACTAAAGCCGACAGCCAATCCAAATGGATTTCAGCGGGCAATTCGGGTCGCGTGCCTTGATCGTGCACCTCAATAACGAGGCGATCTTCACTCCAGTCGAGACTGAAACTGGGCGGCAAACAATGCGGCAAACGCGGCGATGCGGTTGCTCTGACGGGATAGTAATCTGGATGGAAGGCTTGCAAGCGGTGTCGACGTGTCAAATGCGCAACCGGATCTCCCCCCCCTGCCAAAGCGCCCTGCTGGCGACAGTAATCCTGTAACTCACTGACCAGTAAGGAGGGTTCACGCTGGCTATTGTCCTGCGCGGCACGCCCCACGTAACTGATATACAACTGTTGGCGAGCGCTGCACAACGCTTCCAAAAACAGATAACGATCTTCTTGCCGGCGCGAGCGATCACCCGGTCGCTTGGGCGCGCTGGCCAGCAAATCGAAACTTTGCTGTTTTTCCGGGTGTGGATAAGCTCCGTCGTTCATGCCCAACAAACAGACGATGCTGAATGGGATGGTACGCAAGGGCATCAGGTT
>JBFHRI010000216.1:0-5074 GCA_041591755.1 Oleiphilaceae bacterium | reverse complement strand
GGGTCAAAGCCGGCCATCTGGAGTCGCCGGCCCCGCACCATACTTCACCTAGAATCGCTAGTTTCGAATACAGCTAAATAAATTAGAATATGCGGCTATAAAAACTAACTGTCGTTTCGACCCATTCAATAGTTAAACCATCCTAGGTTTTTTTCGGAGTTCTTCCATGAATCCTCACTACCCCAATCTCTTTACCCCGTTAGACCTCGGTTTTACGACTTTAAAAAACCGAGTGATTATGGGATCGATGCACACCGGTCTGGAGGATCGCTTTTATCATGTAGACAAACTGGCTGCGTATTTTGCGGAGCGCGCTCGGGGTGGCGTAGGTCTCATGATTACAGGAGGATACTCACCGAATCGCAGAGGCGAGCTATTGCCCTTGGGTTCACGCATGGATAATAAAATCACCGCATTATTGCATCGACGTATCACTGCGGCAGCACATAACGAAGGTGGAAAGATCTGTTTGCAGTTGTTGCACTCGGGGCGTTATGGCTATACCCCTTACAGTGTGTCTGCAACTAATAAAAAGTCGCCAATTACCCCTTTCAAGCCCAGCAAGCTGTCCGCTAAACAAATTGAACGCACACTCGATGACTATGCAAACGCGGCTAAGCTTGCCCAATTAGCGAACTACGATGGCATCGAAATCATGGGTTCGGAAGGTTATTTAATCAACCAGTTTCTGACCGAACGGGTGAATACGCGTACCGACGAGTGGGGTGGCTCCGCTGAAAAACGTATGCGCTTTGCGATTGAAACCGTAAAGCGTGTGCGTGCTGCGGTCGGTGAGAAATTCATTATTATTTATCGCATGTCCCTGATGGACTTGGTAGAAGACGGGCAAACCTGGGATGAGGTTGAAATGCTGGCAAAGGCCATCGAAGCAGCCGGGTCCAACATCATTAACACCGGCATTGGTTGGCATGAGGCGCGAATTCCTACGATTGTTACCTCAGTGCCGCGCGCGGCCTTTACGTTTGCTACGGCGAAGCTGCGTCAGGTCGTTTCAATTCCTGTTTGTGCCAGCAACCGTATCAATACCCCAGAAATTGCAGAGGATATTCTTGCCAAAGGTGAAGCTGATCTGATCTCCATGGCGCGTCCGTTCTTGGCCGATCCCTTCTTTGTTGCGAAAGCGGAAGCGGGTAATGCGGATGAGATTAATACCTGCATCGCCTGTAATCAGGCCTGTTTAGACCATACCTTCCAGCTCAAACGTGCTTCTTGTCTCGTCAATCCCCGCGCCTGTCATGAGACGGAGTTGCGTTACTTGCCAACGCTGAACAAAAAACGCGTGGCCGTTATCGGAGCAGGTCCAGCCGGTATGGCCGCGGCGACCGTGTTGGCGCAACGCGGGCATGACGTTACATTGTTCGACGCCGATAATAAGATTGGTGGTCAGTTCAATATTGCCAAGCAGATCCCAGGCAAGAGTGACTTTAACGAAACCATGCGCTATTTCGGCAAAATGTTGGAAAAGCACCGCGTCACTTTAAAACTTAATACACGTGCATCCGCACAGGATTTGCTCGAAGAGAAATATGACGAAGTCATTGTGGCGACAGGGATTACGCCGCGGACGCCGGGTATCGAAGGGATTAAGCATACGAAGGTATTGTCCTATCTAGATGTGTTGCGGGACAAAAAGCCTGTTGGAAAGCGCGTGGCGGTCATTGGTGCGGGTGGCATCGGTTTTGATGTTAGTGAATACCTGGTTCACGCCCATGCGGCCTCCGCAGAAGCCGAGAAACAGCAGTGGTACCGGGAGTGGGGAGTGGACACCAGCTTGTCGCATCGCTCGGGTCTGGTGCCGCCGCAGATAGGTCAGGCGGAACGTAAGGTTTATTTATTACAGCGAAAGCCAACCTCGGTAGGCAAAGATCTGGGAAAAACCTCGGGCTGGGTGCATCGGGCCGCTTTAAAAATGAAAGAGGTCGAAATGATCCCAGGCTGCAGCTATGACAAAATTGACGATCACGGGCTGCATATCACTTTGAATGGCGAGTCGAGATTGCTGGAAGTCGATAACGTGATTATTTGTGCGGGTCAGGAGCCTAATCGCAAACTGGCCGATGAGTTATTGGCGGCAGGCGCGGAAAGCCAGGGGATGAAGGTGCATGTGATTGGCGGCGCGGATGTGGCGGCCGAGCTGGATGCCAAGCGCGCAATCAATCAAGGCTCTAGATTGGCAGCGCAAATATAAACCTTTCGCGCCAGGAGGGGGTACGGTGCAAGGACGCACCGTCGCCGCTGCTGCCATCCAATTAGTAGCTAAAGCATCGGTTCTTCCCCGATGTCTTGGCGCGATAAAGCGCCGAGTCGGCCAACTCATAAGCTCGTTGAACTGAAAATTTTTCGTTTTTCCCTAAGGTAACCACTCCAGCAGATACGCTACACATCGTGCCCCAATTGGGCGCGTGAGCGTTAACCCTATCAATAAACGACTGCCGAAAATGATCGACCATTTTAACGGCTGTCTGCTTGGAGTCTGCGGCGAATATGACTGCAAATTCGTCTCCACCGAGGCGGAATGCGTGATCGCCGGGTCGGCGAAATGAATGCCTAATTTCATCCGCGACTAAGACCAGCAACTCATCGCCTTTAACATGGCCGAACTTGTCATTAAAAGCTTTGAAGCCATCCAGATCCAATAAGACCAGAGACAAGTATTGTGCGTCGCGTGCCGAGCGATCAAGTTCTATGTCGAAACAATCTTCGAAGAAGCGGCGATTTAGAAGATGGGTCAGGGGGTCATGATTCACGTCATGCTGTAATTGTTTCAAATGGGTGATATCCACTGAAACCGCGCAAGTACCGATCAATGTTTCAGCTTCGTCCGTTAAGCGAAACTTGCAGGTTTGATAAGTATGTAGCGATCCATCATTATGATAAACATCCTCTTCGGCAAATATGGGTGTTTCAGACTGCTGCGCTTTCAAGTCGTTCTGCCAAAGTTGATCGGCAATGTCCTCTGGGAATAATTCGTAAACCGATTTGTTGACGAATTCGGCCGGTGCAGGGCCTTGCAGTACCGAAAAGTGCTCGCTGACAAACATCACATTGCCCGTTAAATCCTTAGCGGATATGAGTAGCGGGGCGTTTTCGAGGATCGCAGAAAACAGGCGGTTTTGCCGGCGTAGGAAAGTCAGTTCATCTTCTTCGTTTGAAAGCGTAAGGTTCATAGCAACGGCGAACGATGTTTAAGGATTTAAAATCTGGGGTAATCAATCGGTCAAGGCATGCCCAGCGACGGGCAAGCCAACGCAAATCTAGTAGTGTAAGGCGAAATCGATCCGTCAGAGTTTAAAGATAGAGGCAAGTTGTCGTGCGTCAACTTTGCACCAGGATTAAAGGCCCGGGAGAGAGGTTTTTAAATGGGATTAGCGCGCAACAGGGCGGGTCTTAACCCACCAGCGCTTCATCTTCTTGCGCGGCTTCAACCACTTCAAAGTCTAGATAGTCGCAAAGATAATCCCATACCACACGACGATTCATATTAGAGCTGGGGATGGCCTTGAGTCCCCCCATCAGCTTCAACAAGTCACTGCCGGTTTTGCTGAAGGGTTGAACGTAAAAACCAACCGGCTGGCCGAGTGGGGTCATATCATGCGTGACTTTGTAAGGTTTGCCGTCGTAGGCGAAACTGAATCCAACCAAAAGATTTTGTGGGTCCTGATGAATGAGCCCCGCAATAATGCAATGAGACAGCAGTCGCTGTTCGTTAAAGATGTCATCCTTGCGGTAGGCATCGGCAGTACTGCGGAAGATAAACGGGTGGCCGTTACTCCCGATAAATGCGTAATGGGCAACCTTCTTGAATGCGTTGATCTCCCATAAATCGCAGTGGTAGAGAAAGCTCAGGCTGCGCTTGGAAATCGAGTTCGGGTGGCGTAGTTCACTGAGCAAGGCACGGGCCCATAGGCTCTGCAGGCTTTGGTTGCTGACGTCTTGCGCATAATTAAAGAACACCATGGCCCAATCGGGGTCGACGGCCTTCATCGTGACCTTCTCGCCAAGCAGGCTAGAAACGATACTCAGGATCGACTCGATGTTTTGCTGGCGCTGAGTTTCGAGGTGGCGAAAACGCGAGTGAGTGCGTTCCTGAATGCTGGCAAATTGCACGTCCGTCTCAACGAAGATGTGTTCATCATCCGCCGAGTTGACTTTGCCCTGGGCAATGTTGCGCACGATGGTGCCGTTGGAGCGATAGTAGCCACCCAGAACATGGGTACACAGCGCAACCAGTTTGGACCATGTGCCGATCTTATTGCTTTTGGCCTTGTTGATTTGTGCTGAATGCAGTCTCGGCGTACGCAAAGCGAAAATTGCTCCGTTTGTTATCGTTCACACCCCTGCCGTCAGCGTAGCGACGCGCTCTAAGTGTGCTTTTTACGAACTGCTAATGGGGTGATGAACAGACTGTTTGGCCCAGGGAGGCTCCGCAACAGTGAAGCGCGTTCATGACCGCAATTCGTGCATTTTTTTATCGGGCATTAGATGCGCTTAAACAGCGATTGTTATTTTATGTAAGCGCGGGCGGAACTATATCACCCCCCATTTTGAAAACAAGGCGGCCTAATTTTGACTTGGTTAGTGAATGATCAATATTCGCTTTCGATTCGAACATCTGATAGTGAGCACTAACCTGATAGGCGCCAAAATAGGTTGATCGGGAAGGGTTCTATTTAATTGATAACATTAAGAGTGGCTGCTAATCGACTGTATTAACGAGGGATATTTCAGCCAATTTTTGCGATGTTTAAAATGTGACGTAGTTCTCGCATGAATTTCGTCGCGAGATAATTTGTCTCTAACGTGCGCGTTGCCGCATAAACTCAGTGGCGTCACCTCTCCCTGGCTCAGCGCGAAAATACAGCGTTGAAACTCAAGGCGCTTGCAGGTTTAATTCTACGCTTGCTCGCCCTCTCACTCGTAGCGTCGAATCTATGCTCAACTATTATCCCGCCAATCGAACGGAAGACTTGATCGAAGTGTTGGCAGGCTTGTTGCGTCAGGACCCCAATCCCGATCCCTTAGTTCAGGAGTGGGTTCTCACGCCTAGTCAGGG
>JBFHRI010000215.1:0-5128 GCA_041591755.1 Oleiphilaceae bacterium | reverse complement strand
GCACATCCATACCGACTTTGACGAACACCGTCACGATCCCGGTATCCTGACAAATCGGACGTTTACCCTCAGCGCACATGCGTGAGTTGATCAAAATTTGCGCCATCGCATCTTTAGCCGCCTGGGACTCTTCTTTCTGATACGCCTCGTACACCGCATCGATAAAGTCTTTCGGGTGGTAGTAGCTAATAAACTGCAGGGCATCAGCCACGCTCTCAATCAGATCGTCCTGGCGAATAAGGGTCATACGTCGCTCTCTCATTTAACGGTACGCTTTAGGGTCTTTTTGGGGTCAGGCCGGAGTGTCCGACCAGTGCGCGGGCTAAACTCACCGCAGCAAGACATAAACGGGCGCCGATTGTACTCTTTCAGCGGGTCAGAGTGTAGTCGCGCGGTGTAAGACACCACGCTAGCTATTCCAAATAACCAGATAAAATTAAGCGCATTGGCCTGTTGACGACTATTCGAGGTTGCGTATAATGCCGACTCTCTCGTGCCAGTGTGGTGAAATTGGTAGACACGCCGGATTCAAAATCCGGTGCCCTTAAAAGCGTGTCGGTTCGAGTCCGACCACTGGCACCATGTCTTCCTGAAAACTAAAAGTTTGGAAGCTTCAGCATACTCTGCAAAACTCCAAAGCACTTTATACATCTTCAACTCCCACCTTTCGTAAAATCGCAACCTTTTCCGCGAATCTGTACAAAATAAACACACTTTAATCTTCAGGGACATTCCTGGCATATGTTCTTTTCTAGAAGCCTCGTAATAGAATAGCAAACAGTCTTGGTGCCCGGATTCTTAGTCGCTGTTCTGAATCCAGCCAATCCTGCCAACTACCTCAAAACCTCCACCATACGCCGCATAGGTATTGCGCTGTAGGACCCTGCGCGGTTGTAAAAAAGGACTTGATCATGCTGAACTCATTCCGCAGTAGAAATGCTTTGCTATTTCTGTCGCTGCTCGCCTCGCTGTTGTTCTTAGCTGGCTGTAGCGATAAAGACAAGAAAACCACACCCTCTCCTACCGCACAAGTGAGCGCATTAGAGGGTCAGGTGGTCAACCCCCGAATTGCAGGCTCCCCGGCCGTTGCAGGTGCGACCGTTAGAATCGGCGACCGCACGACGACCACTGACAGTTCAGGCTTCTTTATACTCGAAAACGTTAACGTACCCGCGTCCGGCAAATGGCTCGTCAGTGCCAGCAAGCAGGATTTCAACGTGGCGCATCGGATCGTCAATGTGGTGAGCGGCGCGGCCAGCCATCACCTCACACTGCCCATCACGAATTACGACGCCCGATCCAGCATTGACCCCACTCAGCCCAATACGATTTCGAGTGGTAACATCACCCTTGAGCTTCCTGCCAACGCAGTGAACGGAGCCACCGCCGGTGCGTTCGCTTATCTGACCTGGGGCGACCCTAACACCGAAGAGGGGCGTCAAATGTTCCCGGGCGACTATTTCGCAACCAACGATGCGAATCAGACGCCGAGCATTCTTTTGGAAAGTATTGGCTTTATCGATATTTCTGTACGCAATGCCGATGGCCTTGTCGACCTGACCGAACTGTCCGAGCCCGCCAAAGTCACCGTCAAATTGCCACCTCAGTTCCAAACCGGTGGTGCACAATCTGATCGTTATGTTGCAGGCGACAGCATTCCCTGGTGGTCCTACAATCCGAACCTGGGAACGTGGGTGCGTGAAGATGCCGACACCAGTACGCCCGAAATGGACGATGCCTTAGTCGTCGACATCGCCGGCGAATTGTTTGCCGAAGCCGAAATCACGCACTTTAGCTGGTGGAATCTTGACCAACCGATTGATACGCACGCCTGCGTTCGTGTGCGCGTCGTGGACGAGCTGGGCAACCCGATCGCCAATCAATCCGTGACGGTAGAAGGACGCAGCTATGACAGCAGCTATACCGTTGAAACGAACAATCAGGGTTACGCCTCGCTCGGAGTGAAACGCAGCGCTAATGCCAGCAATCCTGAAACGTTTATTCTCTACAGCACAGCCAAAAGCCGAAAATTCCGCTACAACGTGACCAGTGCTGCAGAAGGCAATATCGAAACCGACGTCCTGTTCAGCCCCACTCAGCTTGGCAGTGTGATCACCGGCGAAGGCAGCTGCGTTAATCTAGAAAACACCATCGAAGTGGCCTTTGCCGGCACCATCAACGGACGCGTGGTTAACAGCCTGGAGCAAGGCGTGGCGGGTTTACGCGTGTTCACGACCATTGGCGTCGGTGCAACCACCGGCAGTGATGGTCGATTCACGCTGAAGGTACCTCACAATACGCCATTGTTCGTGGTCATTCCCGATGCCTTCTTTTCATCCGATAAAATTGAAACCAACAGCGGCACACCGATTCGTACGCTGGATCCGATCCTATTCAACCCCCTGCCCAGTGCCCGCATTACGGCCAATACCAACATGCAGGGGCTTTCACCCAATGGCAGCGCTACTTTGACCGCGATTGCTTCAGACCCACAGGGGCAAACGCTCAGCTACGCCTGGACCGCATCCAGCGGCACCTTGAGTGCGAACTCCGGTAGCAGCGTTAACTGGACCGCACCCAGCACCAGCAGCGGTACCGCCACCATCACCCTGACCGTGAGTGCCGGCTCGCGCCAAGTACAGCGAACGATCGAAGCGCGCTGGAACGATGGTGTCGTATCCAGCGAATTCAAGGTGACCGTGCGCCCCTTCCCAGGCTTGAGCAACGCCGATGTTGAGGGGATCAAGGTCATCTTGCACAGCGTCGATGGCGCCGTCGTCGACGAAACCGTACTCACGAATGCTCAGGGCGTGGCGAGTTTTGGCACGCGCAGCGGAGCACGCGTTTCTTATACGGTTATTGACGAGATATCGGTGGGCGGGCTTTCCATGCCTACAGCTTCGACCTGGCTGAGTGTTCCCAACAAACCGGCCTACACCTGGTCATTGCGCGGCGACCCCACCTTACTGGAAGAGTGTGATGCTCCCGAAACGTACACCGAGATCTCAGCTTCATTGAGTAATGTCCCTGAGGGTACGCAAACCATTGAGGTTTTCGGAGACAATTACAATGACACCTACGAATACGACAGCGTGCCCCCAAATGGCACGCTAAACATTCGTGTGTGTAACACCATGCTGGCTGCCGGCTACCCGCTCTATGCCCGAGCCGCAGACGTCCAAGGCAGCAGTCTTGGGAACTCTCTGCTGACCTTTCCCGGCAATGAATCGCCGCCGACATTGAGCTTTAATCTCGCACAGCGTGAACAGTCAATCACAGTGATCAACGAGTCCGGACCGGATGAGCTGTCTTTCGAGCTGCTCGGGCGGGCCTACCCCGGCTACGCTATCGATCTTAGAGCCCAACTGCAGGATAACCAGCTGTTATTTGATGATTTGCAAACAGATTATTATTTCACCGTTACGGGCATGCTGGAGAATGGTGTGTACTTTGAGCAGACCATGCCACAAAGCGTAAATGACGATCTGCCAGCCGCCTGGGTTGTTCGGTTGCCTGAGTTCGCCGTGCAGAACGGCGTAAATTACAACACGAACACCCGTAAAATTAGCTGGACCACCACGGCACCGGAAGCGGTGAAGTCGGTACAGGTCAATCTGCAACGCTGGACCGATGAAAGCACCCTGGTGACCTGGGACATTACGGCAAAAGGAGATGTGCAGGAGATTACCTTACCGTCGCTCCCGGAAGAGCTTTGGGCACTTGATCTCTTGTCGTCCTCTTTTATCGACAATCGCACTCTGTCACTGCAGGCGGCCGATGGCGTTCTCTCGTTTGACGACCTGTACGATCAAGCTAATGCATTCATCCAGACCGCGGAGAGCGTATCCGATCTCGACTACATGTGGATGTTCGGAAAATATACAGAACTCGCCTATCCGATCGAGATAGAGGGAGAGACTGAGCTACAGTAAGTCACTACTGAAGGGGCGGAGAGAACTCGAGTTATTCTTTCCGCCCCTGTTCTCTCCTATTGACGGTCGGTATGAGAAAAACCCATACACATCTTGCTGTTAAGCGCAGCCGCCAAAACGTCCCTACACCTTTCACTAAACTTGAGTCTTGATTAAGACGCCGCCGCCAACTGCCGCGCCAAATACTCATCATAAGTCCCCTGAAAGTAATTCAAGGCACGATCCTGAATCTCGATGATATGCGTGGCCAATGAGGAAACGAACTCGCGGTCGTGGCTGACGAAGATCAGCGTGCCGTCGTAATGTTCGAGGGCAAGGTTTAGCGCTTCGATAGCCTCCATGTCGAGATGGTTGGTTGGCTCATCGAGGATCAGCACGTTGCAGTCCATCATCATTAACTTGCCGAATAGCAGGCGGTTTTTCTCACCGCCAGAACATACATTGACCTTTTTGTTGAAGTCATCCGACGAGAACAACAGGCGCCCCAGCGTGGCACGCACAATCTGATCGTCGTGACTGGGTTTACGCCATTGCGACATCCAGTCGAACAGGGTCATATCGATGGCGAAGTCGTCATTGCTGTCCTGTGGGCAGTAGCCTAAGGTGGCACTTTCGGCCCACTTGATGATACCGGTTTGCGGAGTCAGTTGATTAACCAGGCAGCGCAGCAAGGTGGTTTTACCGGCACCGTTTTCACCCAGAATCGCCAGTTTAGAACCAGCCTCACGGATCAGCTCGCCGCCTTTGAACAGGGGTGTATCGCCATAGCCGAAACTCAGGTTTTCCAGGGTCAGCGCATTGCGATGCAGTTTCTTGTCTTGCTTGAAGCGAATATAGGGAGAAACGCGGCTAGAAGGTTTAACTTCATCAAGCTTGATCTTGTCGATCAGCTTGGCACGCGAGGTCGCCTGCTTGGCTTTCGAGGCATTGGCTGAGAAGCGGCTGACGAATTGCTGCAGGTCGGCAATTTGCGCAGACTTCTTTGCATTCTCGGACAGGAGTTTTTCACGCGCTTGCGTCGACGCAATCATAAAGTCATCGTAGTTACCGGGATAAACGCGCAGCTCGCCATAGTCGATATCGGCCATGTGCGTGCACACCGCATTTAAAAAGTGCCGGTCATGCGAGATGATGACCATGGTGCTCTTGCGCTCATTCAGTACACCTTCGAGCCAGCGAATGGTGTTGATGTCGAG
>JBFHRI010000214.1:0-5152 GCA_041591755.1 Oleiphilaceae bacterium | reverse complement strand
CGACTCAGGAGCCACACTCCTCCTCGCCTAAGCGTTTGATCTGCTCATCCTGGATCCGGATGATCGATCGAAGAAAAAATCCGCAACGCGCCGTCTACGCGACACAAGTTATAAGACTCGCGCCAACTCTTAATAGGCTCCCCAGCCTGATCGAGCAGATCCCAGGTCAGCGTCGCCACGGCATAGTCTTGATTCAAGGCAAACACCACCAGATCGCGATAACGACAGTGGTGGCATCCTTGGGACTGGTAATCGTCGAGATAGCGTTGAAAGTACTCAGCGATCTCCTCATGGGTCTTGAGCACCTGCGATTGATTCGTTGCGCTGACTGCACAATACGGCACCAAATAGCGCTGCGCGATCCGCTCGCCATCAAAGTCCACGAAGGCGTCGGTAAACGCATCGAAGAATGCTTCGGCCTCACCCTGTAGACTCATTCGAAAACCCGCGCTTGCAGGCATACCAGCAGCAAAGCCAGCACTGCGGGTCCGGCCTGCACAAACAAGATTCTACGACTCACCGAATAGGCCCCATACGCGCCTGCGATGATCACACATACGAGAAAGAACACTTTGAAGCCTAATCCCTCTTCGCCCAGCAATACCCCCCAAACGAGACCTGCCGCGAGAAAACCATTATATAAACCCTGATTGGCAGCCAGGACTTTGGATTGAGCGGCTTGTGCTGCCGACTGCCCAAAGGTTTTTAACCCTATCGGCTTGTCCCACAAAAACATCTCCAGGATCAGGAACCAAACATGTAGCAAAGCGACAAGCAATACCAACAGATTAGCAATCAAAAGCATGGCTGGTGACTCACCTTAATTTTGATAAGGCGCGGGACGGTGCCGCGCATACATTTCATGTGTCCAAAGAATAGCGGGATGTTGATGCCAACGCTTCAAAAACTGATTTACAGGCTTAGGTAGTGGCTCAATACGCTGCATCTCGGCATGTTGGATATTAGTCAATATAGCTAGAAAACTCGCGGCGGTCAGATCCGCCACCGAAAAACGATGGCCGACCAGATAACCGGTCGACGCGATGCGCTCGCCAATCTCATCGCAGAGTTCGCGACAGACTTGCCAAGCGTTGCTAATTTCCGGCTCGTACACCTTATTCCCTTTGATAATCATCGGCTTGGCCACCGGAAACATGGCACGATAGCCCAGTCGTTTGGCCAGAGGCTTGTGTTGACTGAAGGTCAAGCACAGATAATCCGGCAGCGCTATTAGCACTGAAAAGAGCAAAGTCCGGGCTGCCGGCCCCAGCGTTTGATCAAAACGGGCCTGCAAACTAAGTGCTTGTTCTCTCTCGGAGGCCGATTCCGGATAAAGCGGAAACTCCGGAAAGCAAGTTTCGAGATGCTCAATAATGGCCGCTGAGCCCGAGATGAAGCGCCCATCATGCTCCAGCAAGGGTGTTGAGCTGGGTCCACCAGAGAGCTTTTTAATCACCGGGATGTGGGGGCCTGGCAGGTAGGTTTCGCGCTGATGGGCCACGTTCTTATAGCTCAGCGCCCACCTTACTTTTTCGTTGAAATGAGAAGCCTGAAATTGATGCAAGCGCAGCATGTGAGTCCCTCGAGGCAAGCAACCGCGCCATGATCTTAAAAGGACTTCTTGGCAAAGTCATGAAAAAGCTGGTTTGGCAGGCGCTGACAGGGCCAGAAACCTTAGCAATGGGCTGCAATGCGCTAGTGAAAAAAATCCCCGGCTAAACCGGGGATTTGCATCAGCATGACTGCTGTATTGAGCCATCATGAATGACTCATTAACTGTGTTTAATAAACTGACACTTAGCCTGCCTGCTTTTTGCGGCGCACCAGAGATAAACCGGCCAGCCCCAGGCCCAGTAACGCTAAGGTACCCGGCTCGGATACCGGGGTGCCCGGATTGATAACCACACCACCAATGGTGAAGATGCCGTTCATGTTTTGATTGATAACCGACCATTCTGCAGTGGGGCTAAGTGCTGGCACCCAGGTGAACTGATAGTCACCAGCGGCCAAACCGGTAAACAAAGCACCCTGCCAATGATTGATACCTCCGTGACAGTTCGGATCAACACCCACTAATGGGTCTGTATCACCGATACCCACAAAACAGTTGGGGGAAAAAAAGTTGGTGACACCGTCGATCAAACCGGCAGGCTTGCCCCCGCCACCCATTCCGACACCCGCACCAAGCGTAAACGGAATAGTCGTCGATGCGTATGGATTTCCATTGACCCCCACCAGATTCATACTTCCTTCCAAATGGTGACCGCCATGATTATAAGTACCCAACCACACCGCAACCGAGCCCGGGGCGCCCGCATTGGCATAACCGATTGAAGTGGCGTGCGCCTGTGCGTTTTGTACTGCACCCATCAGTGCGAGGGACGAAACCGCCGCAAACATGCCAGCCCGAATTGATTTCTTCATCGTTATTCTCCTATTTTTTTCGGATTTTAAGATGACGCGCTCGAAACGCTCCCAATCTGGGGCAATAACCATGCGAGAAACTTTTTTTTACTTGAACTCAGGCGTTTAGAGGCCACGCTGATTTTTTTTAAACCACCAAAGCCAGACCAACTGTAAACTTATGTAAATTATTCTGACACTAACACGACGTTTTGCAGCGTTATGTAACCATAACTGTAAAGAAATGTGTCACAAACCTGCGCCACATTGACGAGACGGGGATCATCTGGGTCTAGGGTAAGCGATGCTCAATGAGCAATCTTTGGCCAATATTGATCAAAATCAAACTCAGGACTGTGCGCCGCATTGTGACACTGAGCGCAGACTGCTGAACCCGCCGACGTCGAGGCACGTTGCTGCCCCCCTGACTGAACATGCGCCGCTCGTGGGCCGTGGCAGGACTCACACTGAACATGCGCCAGCTTTGCAGTCGTTTTCAGGTCTACAAAACCGCCCTCCGTATTCCATCCTACGACGTGACAGCTAATACATTCCTGATCAAAATCTTTTTGCACCCGCTGTAAGGTGTGAAATGCTTTGGCATGTTCACTGCCTAACCAACGACCACTGGCCGCAGGATGGCAGGCCGCGCACGCTTCAGCACCCGCATACGGGCTCTGTTGCTGGGGCTTGGTTTTAAGTTTTTGAATAATACGTTTATAGTCTTCCTTCACCGCCACGTTGTAGGCCTGATACCAGCCATCCATCTCGGGCGCGTCGGGCATCTCAGGCGGCATCGCCAAGACTTGGTGCTGCCAGCGGTTGATGCGGCCATTCTTTAGTTCGAAATCCAAACGCCCCAAACGCATGCCTCGCGAGCCGGCTTGCAATACGAGCGTGGTGCCGACATTCTTCGGCTCCGCGTAAACTTCGTAGGCCGATTCCAGCAATAAAATATCGACATCGGCCAGCGGCAGCTTGGCCTCGGCCTGAGTCAAATCATAAGTCGTTCCGAGCAAAGTCAGCCTCCCTGCTCGTCTAGCCTTCACGAGTTGCTGCTTTAACCAGCTAATGTCGTCATGCACCGGATCTTGTGCTTGAGCCATCTCCCGGTAAGGCGATTTCGCTGGGTCCAGCCACTGTAAATAGACGGCCTGGTATGTTTCTCGCTCAATCAAGCGCTGTCGCACAAAGTCGTCATTGCGCCAGTTACTGGCGACCCAAGGCAACCGCGCCTCCCGCGCGAGCTCTACACCTTCGGCCAAATCGGCCCACTGTATGCCAATCGCATCGTAGTTCAACAAGCCCATACCGGAACGTATAAAGTGATGTTTGGTGGGACTAAATCCGGGAACAACCTTGGTCAGGCCACCGCTGGAGACCACTACAAGTTGCGGCCGCTCCAGACGTAGCTGTTTGAGCAAGGTCGCGCGACGCTTTAAACCGCCGGAGTTGCCCACCTCACTACATCCACAAGGCTCTAGTTCACTATCGAGATTACCGGAGTAAATCAGCGTATGAGGCATGGCATCCGCCCAAACCTGAGTGGCCATCGCGCTGCATAGGCACAGGCACAGCAATACCACGCGCCGCCGCGAAGCCGCGCCAACGCGACATTCACTTGAGCCGAAACCACTAAACCCCATCGCTGCGCTCGCTAAGGCCTTATGGATTGGCTTGAATCTGCCGCTTGATCTCATCTTCGAGCGCGTGCGGGATATGATGATTGACTTTGCGCAAACGGCCATTAATGAACAGAGTCGGTGTGCCGGTGATGTGCAGCGCTTCGGCTTCTTTTTTCGAGTCCGCAACCCGTGCTGCAGTCTCAGGCTTGCTCATGCAGGACTGAAAGGCGTTGAGGTCAAGCTCGAGTATCTCGGCGATATCCTTGGGGGAGTCCTTGCTCAGACCCTCCTGTAGTTCAAATGCCATTTCGTTATAGTCCCAGAACTTACCTTGCTGGCTTGCACACTCCGCACCGTGCGCTACGGTGGTCGAAACTCCGGAACGATTAATTGGAAAATCACGATAGACGAGCTTCACCTGTTTGCCGTATTTCTCTAACAAGGGGCGAAGCTGCTGCATTTCTTCTTTGCAGTGCGGGCACTGATAATCGGCAAATACCACCATCTCAACCTTGGCCTTGGCCTCCCCCAAAAACGGATAGCCTTCGGTGCGAATGCTTAACTGCGGTGCCTGTGGCTCGGGCAAAAGTAGCTTAAATTGACTCTTCGTCTTGATCTCTTGCAGCAAGGCCTGGCGTTTTTCTTCGACACTCCGCTGTTTCAAAAACTGCTCGAGCTGAGATTTGATCGCGTCGTACGGCTGATTAATCATCGCCTTTTGGGCCTCATAAAACGCTTTCATTTCTGCTTCCGTCGGGGTCTTGGGTGCCAGCAACTTGGCTTCGATGGCGGCGAGGTCGAGCTTTTGTTTGCTCGCTTCTTGCTGCAGATATCGCTCCAGCACCAAGGCGTCCGCTAACTGCGACATTTGCTCAAAATAGCCAGACTCGATTTCATACAAAGCTTGCTGCAGGCTTTTCGAGAGATCCGCCGTGCCATAGGCTTTGCCCTCCAGCTCAAACAGCTTTGTATTGGCCTGGCTGACACCGGTTGCGGTCAGCATTAGCAAACTCGAGCACATCAACAGACTGCGTAGCATAGAGCGGAACATCATTATTTTTGTCTCCTTATTAAAGCCTGTGGAATCCTCCGACGGCCCTTATGAAAAAGCCGCAATACCCCCT
>JBFHRI010000213.1:0-5159 GCA_041591755.1 Oleiphilaceae bacterium | reverse complement strand
CCAGTACCCAAGCCAGCGTGAGAGAGGCCAACGGAATCTGCCACCACAAGGCGGGGTGTAACGCATAGTCTGCCTCAAACAAACGTTGCTGTAACACCCACATGGCCAGCTCGGCCCCCGCGCAAGCAAGTACGCCCGCCATGATGCTCAGGAGTGCAAATTCATAGCGTTGCGAGCGCATCAAGCTCTTTTTTTCAGCCCCTAATGTACGCAGTAAGGCGGCCTCTTGGCGACGCTGTTGTAGCCCAAAACAAAGGGTGGCAACGAAGACGGCAAGCGCCGCTAACAATATAAACACCAACATCAGTTCCAACACCATGGACGCTTGAGACATGATTTGCTGCACCTTGGCGATCAACTGATCCAATTCGAGAATCGTCACAGTAGGAAACCGACGAGCAATTTCGTTTAGCAGGGCCTTACTTTCAGAATCCAGATGAAATGCGCTGATGTAGGTGTGCGGAAAAGCGTCTAGAGATCCGGGCCTGAACACCATGTAAAAGTTGGGCTTCATGCTGTCCCACTGCACTGTACGCAGGCTGGCAATGCGCGCCTCCAAGGGCAGGCCACCGATACTAAAGCGCAAACGATCGCCTAGCTTCAACTCGAGCTTTGTTGCCAGCTCCTGTTCTACACTAACCCCCGTCATCCCTTCAACATCGGCATCCCACTGCCCCGCAACGATGCGATTGTCCTCAGGTAATTCGCTCATCCAGGTCAGATTAAGCTCTCGATTCAAGGCCCCAACGTCCTTCGAAACCGCTTCCGTCACCACCTCGTCATTGATATGACTTAAACGCCCCCGAACAATCGGATACGGCGCTGTACGAGACAATCCTTGCTGTGCCAACACCTGCTCCATTTCGGGCAATGTCTGCGGTGCGATATTGATAAGAAAATGATTAGGCGCATCCTGGGGGAGTTGTTGCTGCCAATCTTTGATGAGGCTGTCACGCGCCAATAGCATGAGTGCAAACAACATCAGGGCAAGTGCCAACACCGTTGATTGGGTCATGGCTTGCAACGGATGTCGCGCGATGCGAGACAGACTCTGTTGCCACGGCGATATAAAATGCGGTGCCTGAATGAAGCGGCGCCGGTTCCAATGCAGGAAAAGCGCGCCGAGCGCGCTCAGCACCGCGACTACAAAAGTCACGGCAAATAGCAAGCCCAGCATCAGGGTCAACGAGCGGGTATAGACATAAACCAAGCCAAATACCGCCAAGGCTGCAAAGCCCGCACTGAGCACCATGCGCTGCAGCGGGAGCTTTGCGCCCGTGCGTAAACTCATCATGGGCGAAACACGTTTCAGCAACACCAATTGCGGCAACGCGAAGCCCGTTAAGGTCAGCATGACGGTGGCGGCTGCAATCAGTAAAAGTGAGGGCTCGGGCCATAACCACGAGTCTGACGACATGGCCTGCAGCCGTTCAGACAAAACTTGAAACACGCCATTCGCAATCAACACGCCAGAGGCAAGTCCGATCCCCCAGGTTAGAAGACCCACCCACACCAATACCGAAAAATAATGCCGGACAATGGCACCGCCGCTTTGCCCCAGGGTCTGCAATACAGCCACCGTCTCGACCTGTTGCAGCGCAAACTGGCGCGCGCCCATAGCGACCGCCAACATGGCCAATAGCACGGCCAAACTGGCACCTAACATTAAGTATCGCTCTGTCCGGCTTAAAGCGCTGGCGATTTCCGGACGTGATTCTTTCAGATTGCGCCATTTCTGCGTGCGGTCCAACTGTGGCAATAGTTCTTGTTCAAATGCTTCGAGCTGAGCCGATTCCCCGGCAAAATAATAGCGATAATCGATGCGACTGCCGGGCTGAATGACTTGTGTAGCAGCGATGTCATCCACATGCATCATCACACGAGGATTCATCCCCATCAGCTGAAAGCCCGTATCGGGCTCCTGTATCAGCGCATGCTCAACCCGTAAGCCTAACTCACCAATATAAAGGCGATCCTCCGTGGTAACACCAAACTGAGCAAACAGACGTGGCGCCATCCATAGACGGCCACGCTCTGGCCCCTGTTGCACGATCTGGCGTTGTTGCCCTGCCGAGATCTCTAACTGGCCGAGCAATGGGTACTGTGCATCGACGGCTTTAACGGAAACCAATTGCAAGGCATCTTCGCCTTGCAGCATTGAGCTAAACTCAATCGCATGAGACCAGCGTAAGCCGATAGCTTGCGCCAGCTCCAACCAACGCGCATCCAGTGCGCGCGGACTCTCCAGCTGGCGGTCACCCGCCATGAACTGTGTTGAGGTTTGGCTCAATCCGGTATTAAGTGCCTGTGCGACTAAGGCAATGCTGATGGTACTCATCGTGGCCAACAGCAACGCCGCAAACATCAATCGAAAGGCCGCTTCTTTACGGTGCCGTAGGACCCCACGCAAGCCCTCAAACAATCGCATTGATCGCGTCCTCTGCTTTCGCATTCGATTTTAGCTTGCCCGAGTCGATTACGATCTGCCGCGAACAGCGTCGGGCCAATTGGGGATCGTGCGTGACCAAAACGAGCGTGGTCCCCTGCTCCCTATTCAGTGCGAAAAGCTGCTCAATAATGTCTTCACCGGTCTCCGAATCCAAATTTCCCGTGGGCTCGTCGGCAAATAGAATCGCGGGTTGTCCGACAAATGCGCGTGCCAGGGCCACACGTTGTTGTTCGCCACCCGAGAGCTGGGCTGGAAGATGCGACAAGCGCGCCGCTAAACCCAATTTTTCGAGAAAGTAGCGGGCGCGCTCCCGCGCATCACGACGTTGACGTAATTCCAGCGGTAAGCACACATTTTGCAGCGCGGTTAAGGTGGGAATCAGCTGAAAGTTCTGGAACACAAACCCCACGTGTTGCGCTCTCAATAGGGCGCGCTGGTCTTCATTGAGGTGAGTGAGCTCCTGTCCCATCAATTGGATGCTGCCAAGGGTCGGCAAATCCAATCCGGCGAGCAGACCCAGGAGCGTTGTTTTACCGGATCCGGAACGCCCAACGATCGCCAATGACTCTCCCTGGCTGACAGTGAAGCTAATATCCTGCAGAATGTGGAGGGTCTGCCCCTCTAGACTTACGGTTTTACCGAGTCCTTGCACGTAAAGTGCGTTGGGTTCGTGGCCTGCGTTTTTCTCAGAGGGTACGTGTTCAATTTGCACGATGGAATCCAAGCTTGATGAAAAAATTTTTGCGCGATTGGTTGATCTGCTGTTCGCTTTTAGTCGGTGCGACAGACGCGCTTGCGGCGTCACCAACTAACGATAACGATGCCAACACACAAAACCAAGCCCTCAACATTCTCGTCTTAGGCGATAGCTTGAGTGCGGCCTATGGCATTCAGACGGAGGATGGCTGGGTAAACCTATTGCAGCGGCAACTAAAGCGTTGGGCACCTGATAGCCAAGTTCACAACGCGAGTATTAGCGGCGAGACTACCGACGGCGGACTGCGCACCCTGCCCGCTTTACTCGAGCGCTTGCAGCCAAAGATTGTCATCATTGGTCTTGGAGCCAACGATGCCTTGCGTGGCTTCCCTCTGAGTACGACCGAACACAACCTCCGCACCATGGCGAAGCTGGCACAGCAAGCCAGCGCGCAAGTCTTGCTCTTAGGGATGCATATCCCACCGAACTACGGTGCACGTTACGCCCAAGCTTTTCACGATCTTTACGAAAAAATCGCGCAAGAACAGACGCTGGCGAAGGTTCCATTTCTACTCGAAGGCGTAGCTACCAAAGAAAATTTGATGCAGAACGACCGACTGCACCCCAACACCCAAGCGCAGCCTCTTATCCTCCGCAATGTATGGCCACACCTGCAGCCTTTGCTGGCAACACTTGCTCCAGAAATTCCATGGCCCGCTGCTCTGACCAATAGTAACGCCGCCCTAAGCGAATAAACCCAACATGCCCACCTTGTTGGCTCAACTCCAAGGTCAAGCAGGGGTTTTGCGCGACCTCTTGTAATGGAAAACACTCGTCGCCAAGAAATGGATCGTCGCGAGCAGTAAGCATTAGCACAGGCCGATCGATGCGGTGCAACCAATACTTACTGGAGGACTCTGACCAGTATTCCTGCGCACTTGCGAAACCATGCATGGGCGCTGTGTAACGCGAATCAAAGTCATAAAAATTACGAATGGAAGCATAGTCTTCTAAATCGATTTGATCTGGGAAACGTTTTTGCTTTTCGATCAATTTGGTATGAAAACTACGCAGAAAGTTGCGCATATACAAGCGGTTGCGGGGCTCTGCCAGACGCTCAGAACTGGTTTGCAAATGCACCGGGACCGAGAAAACCACCGCCGCTTCGACCTGTGGAGGCAAGGCGTCTCGATCACGCCCTAAGTACAAAAGGGTTTTATTACCGCCGATACTAAATCCGGCCAAGGCTATCCGAGCGTAGGCCTTAGCCAAACCGTGATGGACCACATGCGCCAAATCACGCGTTTGACCACTGTGATAAGTGGTAATTTTATGATTACTTTCTCCACTACATGAGCGAAAGTTCCAAGCAAGCACATGCCAACCCTGATCGAGGGCTGCGCGAGCCAGGCCCAACACGTAAGGCCGGCGGCTATGTCCCTCCAGACCGTGACTCAGTATCAGTAAGCGTGAACCGTCGGAATTTGTTGGGCGATACCAGTCAAGATCAAGAAAGTCACCATCGGGCGTCGTGACACGTTCACGTTTCGGCGCTGGCATCGTCACACGCCGCAACAGAGACGGGTAGATCGTCTGAAAATGCGGATTGGCGATTAGTGGAGCAGCTCGATAGCTCATGACCTCTACACCCGTCGTTGATGGTCTCAAAAACACCACGATACGATAGCGAGTTGACGCCTATCAAGCAGACTTGGCATTTTTTGCGTACACTGAAGCATCCACTGATGCACAGGAGAACGCACGCATGCTGGGTTATCGCAAGATCCTCGTTGCCGTTGAGTGCAGTCAAAGCACCCCGGCCATCCTTGCCAAAGCGGCAGAATTTCTGACCTCCGATCCAAGCACAGAGCTTGCTATTGTGCACGTGGTACTGGATCTAATCATTGCAGATTGGTCAGGGGGACCCGGTCAAATCCCGCCGCCCTTAGATCAAGAAGAACTCGCCAATATTGCCGCCAACTATCTCAGGCCTCAAATCAAGGCCGCGGGGCT
>JBFHRI010000212.1:0-5242 GCA_041591755.1 Oleiphilaceae bacterium | reverse complement strand
CTGCCGCCGTCCACCAGCATGACCTCACATGACTGTTGCTGCCATAGGTGTAGGTGTTGCACCAGGTCCGGTATCAGCGCACGCTCATTGTAGATGGGTACGATGATCGACAAAGTTGGCTCGGCCTCGTCCTTAGCGGCGCTAAGGTAATCGATTGAGACGCCAGTCATAATCTAGAAACTCTATGTTTAGATCGCCTTGGAGCAACTGGGTTTGTTGCGCGGAAGACAGGCCCAAGGCGTCTCCATAATTTATTAAAAATCCTTCCAAGCGATCAAGACCAAGCCAGCCGCGCTCGAAATCCTCGCGATACCATTTGAAAATTGAAGACAGAAAAAGCGTATCCTGCTCCAGACGGTTAAATTGACGATCGCCAAGAAAACTTAGAGTTTGTTGCTCGAGTTGCAGGGTTAAGCGTTGGCCCACATAAGCCTCCTGGCGCAGGGCGGGGCAGCTGATACTGGCGCAGTTCACGGCAAAGTGAATGCGGGGCTCTTTATAACGCCCAGAACCTCGGATTAGTTCATGTTCAATATCATCGAGCGAAAGGTGTTGTCCCAACAGGGGAATAAAACGGCGCTGCCAGGGAGAGCGAAACCAGTTTCCAAGGTCTTTGATCGAGTTTAGATCGGGCCAAGCCTCGACGACCAGTTGTACAGTCCAGGCATTATAAGCATTGATCAAGAAAGCCAGTTGAGTATGTTTATCCCAGTCGTTGAACTGTGCGCTGTTCACGGCACTTAGACGAGCAAGATAGGTTTTCAATGCCGCGTTATCTTGCAACATGCCTTGGTAGTCCACCGCAGTTGAAGCCCCCTCATCTAAACGATGAACATGACGCTTAAGTAGTTGATCCCACTCGCTGTGGTCGAACGAGGCCTGAGCCGAACCACTTAACAGAAGAAGGTAAACTAGGAGATATTTACACAACTTAGCCATCACCGCGTCTCCAGCGATGATATTTTTCGACCCAGCGCAGCACACCTTGCGGCGTGTGGGCTTGCTTCCATGCCCCCGCCACATAACGGTTGGTCTCAGCCCAAGTGGGGTAGGTGTGGATGGTGCCGAGAATCTTGTTCAAACCAATACCGTGTTTCATCGCCAAAACGAACTCCGCCATCAAGTCTCCGCTATGCGCACCCACCAAAGTCACGCCGAGAATGCGATCCTTACCGGGTACCGTCAGTACTTTGATAAAGCCCTCGGTGGCACTTTCGGTGATCGCGCGATCGAGTTCTTTCAGTTCAAAACGTGTGACCTCATAATCGATGTTTTGTTCATGCGCCTCCTGTTCATTTAACCCGACGCGGGCAACTTCCGGGTCGACAAAGGTGGTCCAGGGAATAACTCGGTAGTCGACACGAAAACGTCGCAAGTGTCCGAACAGGGCATTGATCGTGGCATACCAGGCTTGGTGCGCGGCGGTGTGGGTAAACTGATAGGGACCAATCAAGTCGCCGACGGCAAAAATATTAGGGAAGCGCGTTTGTAGGTATTCATTGATTTGAAGGCGCCCGTCGCTAACCAGATTGAGGGCTTCCAGCCCATAACCCTCAAGGCGCGGTGCGCGACCCACGGCACAGAGGAGCTGGTCAAATTCGATACGCTGCTCGCTACCCTGGTGAGAGACCAGCAAGACCTTACGCCCCTCGTGTTTTTCACAGCGCAGAGCTTGGTGCTCTATCAGTACGCTTACGCCATCCCGCTGTAATGCTGCGGCGACGCAACGCGAGACGTCTTCATCTTCCCTGGGTAACAGGCGCTTGCCCTGTTCAATTTGGATCACCTCTGAGCCCAGACGCGCGAAGCTTTGAGCCAGTTCGCATCCAATCGGTCCTCCACCCAAAACCAGCAAACGTTTTGGTGCCGTATCCAAGTTTGAAAAGGCCTCCCAAAGCGTATCGCTGGTCACGTAGCCAACCTCGTTCAAACCGGGCAGAGGCGGGACATAAGGCTGAGCGCCAGTGGCCAGCACAATCGCGCGACTACTCAAGCGTTGCACGCCGCCGTCGGGGTGCTCAATTTCCACAGTCCAGGGATCGATTAGCCGGCCATGACCTTGAATCACTTCAACGCCCAAGCCTTCGTAGCGCTCGACGCTATCATGTGGTTCCACTTCGGCAATGATCTGATGCACGCGCTGCATCACACGTTTAAAATCGACTTCCGGCGCCGGCGTGCGCATTCCGAAATGCTCGGCGTTGCGGAGTTGATGGGCCACGCGGGCGCTTTTAATCAGGGCCTTACTGGGCACGCAGCCAAAATTCAGGCAATCGCCCCCCATCCGATGCGCTTCAATCAAGGTGACTTTGGCCTTGATGGCTGCAGCGATGTACGACGTCACCAATCCGCCTGCGCCGGCACCAATCACGATCAAATTACGATCAAAGGTCTTGGGTTTGCCGAATCCTGTGTAGATGCGACGGGTCTTCAGCATGTTGACTCCTTTCTTGGCGAGTAATGGGAACATGCCTAAGAGCACGAATGAAAGCAAAAGCGCAGGCGACAGGATATCTGCGAGACTGCGAACCTGCGCCAACTGTGTGCCGGCATTCACATAAACCAGCGTGCCGGGCAACATCCCCAGCTGACTGACCCAAAAGTAAGTGCCGGCGCGCATCGGGCTGAGCCCCATCAGCAGGTTGATCAGGAAGAACGGAAAGATCGGTACCAGACGCAGCGTCAGCAGGTAAAAGACACCGTCTTGCCGGATGCCCTCATTGACCGCACGCAAGCGCTGACCAAAGCGACGCTGTATGCTGTCTTGCAGAAGATAGCGCGCCGCTAGAAAGGCCAGCGTGGCGCCGAAAGTACTGGCAAAAGAGACGATAACGGTGCCCCAGAGCAGGCCAAACAAAGCCCCTGCGGCCAGGGTCAGTACCAGCGCACCCGGCAGAGACAAAGCCGTGACCAGGATGTAGAACAGCGCAAAGCTCAGGGCAAATAATTGCGGATGGTCTGCGCGCCAGGCGGCAAAACGATCCATCCCGGATTGCAGACCGCCAAGGGTCACCTGTTGGTCCAGGTCGAAGTAAAAGAAGCCTGCAACTGAGGCGGCGATCACCAAGAGCAGAATAATCTTGGGCAATGATCGTGCTGATGACATGTGTCACTCCTTGCTTGTTTATAGTGCCCCACCACAACTGCTGCCCTGTCCCGCCGTACAGCCAAAACAATGGTCGGCCACACAGATGGGGGCATCGTGTAAGTTGTCCTGCAACAAGTCGCGCAGATGCTTGCGTTTTCCGCCCGGCAAGGGCAAGCCCAACTGCTGATTAAAATCACAGTCATAGAGAAAACCCTGCCAGTCCACGCTGACCAAGGTCCGGCACATCACTTTCGCCAGATTGTCGGCACTGTAGTTGTCTTTCAGCAGGTTCATGTAGCTGTGAAACTGGCCTTTGCTCAGCAGCGTCGAGCCAAAGCGTTTGATCGGCATATTGGCCAGGGTAAATAACTGATTAAAGATGATGCCATAACGGGCTTTCAGTTCACGTTTGTAGGCTTCTTCCAGTGCAGCCTGAGCGGGCGGTAAGGTGGGGCCTTGCGGGTTGTAAACCAAATGCAGTGCCAGACCCGATGCGGGGTCGCCATAGCCCAGCGCGTTGAGCTGTTGAAGTGCTGCAATGCTTTTCTCAAATACTCCCTGACCGCGCTGCTGATCAACATTGTCTACCAGATAACAGGGCAAGGAGGCGACGACCTGTACCTGATGCGCGGCCAGAAACTCAGCCAGGTGCTCCTGCCCCGGTTCAAACAGAATGGTCAGATTGCAGCGGTCCATGACCTGCACCCCCGCAGCATGCGCCGCCATCACCAAGGTTCTGAACTGCGGATGCAATTCTGGTGCGCCGCCGGTTAAATCGAGCGTCTGAATGCCGCGTGCTTTGAGCACCGGTACAATCAAGGCGAGGTTTTCCGCATCCATCATCTCCCAACGATCTGGCCCGGCGTTGACATGACAATGCAGGCAACGCTGATTGCAGCGATAGCCCAGGTTCACCTGGAGCGTCTCCAAGGTGCTGCGGCGGATGGCTGGGAAGTTTGAGACTTCCAGTAGTGGGAGAGTGGGGCGCACGGTGCACTCCTTTCTATTCAGAAGTTAACATGAAAACGCGCAGCAAGTTTTTCCAAGCGCTTATCCAAGGTCCAGATCTTTGTCGCTTGGGTCATTAGTGTGGATGCAAGCAGATTAATGTCGACCCAACCGCAACCCTGCCCATAAAGTCCTTCCCGCTCTATAAAGGCTATCACTTCATCCCATGTAGCCCTATGGCTCACGCGCAGTAATCCCAGTGCACCTAATGTTTGCTGACGTGGTTCGGGTGGTGTTCCACAGGCCAATTCACCGAGAATCATCGGATGAGTTAGTACCTGATCCGCGCCTAACAAATTGACCAGCATGTCATTGCGCTTTCGAAAATGAGCAACCCAAATGGATGAATCAACCAGTACGTTCATCGAAAACCTGCCCCTCCTGGCGCCTTGGAATTGCCTCCATATTGGGCGAACTGCCTCCCAAAGCGGCGAGCCGACTCGCGGCGCGCACGCGAATAAATGTCATAATGGCCTCACGAAATAAGTCCGATTTATTCATGGCAGGATCAGCAAGGTCCAGTGCAGTTTGATAAAGCTCATCATCCAATGTGACAGTGGTACGCATAGGAACGCTCCGAGAATCTAGATTGATGCACTATAGCATCTAAAATGGCATCATGAACAGCCAAGCCACCCTACCTGGATTGGATATTTGCCCTACACTTAAGCGTCTCATTTCGATTATTGCGGAGGAAGGCGGATGAATACCAAACTGGACTTCAGTGGAAAAAATGTCTTTGTGGTGGGGGGTACCAGTGGTATCAACCTTGGGATTGCCTGTGGTTTTGCGCGTTGGGGTGCCAAAGTCGCCGTGGCTTCGCGCAAGCAGGATAAAGTCGACAGTGCGGTCGCACAGTTAAAGGCGCTGGGTGCCGAAGCGTTCGGTGTCACTTTCGATGTGCGCAATGCTGAAGAAGTGGAAGCGGGTTTCAAGCAGGTCGCTGACTTTTTCGGAGGGCGTATTGACGCCCTGATATCCGGGGCAGCGGGTAACTTTCCCTCCCGCGTCAATGAGATGTCGAATAATGCCATACGATCCGTGGTCGAAATCGACCTGCTGGGCACCTTTCATGTCATGAAAGCCGGCTATCCCTATCTCACCAAACCCGGTGCCAGCGTCGTAAATATTTCCGCACCGCAGGCG
>JBFHRI010000211.1:0-5256 GCA_041591755.1 Oleiphilaceae bacterium | reverse complement strand
TTTTTTGCACTCGCTTCAATCACTGCCTCTGCATCACCGGCTTTCGCTTCAGACTTCGACATTCGCGTCAGCCCTGACGATGTGCATCTGAATTACAACTATTATGAGTCCGATTCGGTACTGTTGCTCGGTGGCGGCTATCTGTTTAAAGATGAAGATAACGAGCCAAATCTGAATATCACTAACATCAATGTCATGGCTAGTGATCGTACGGCTATGGCGAATATGCCGACGACGATTAGTTTGGGGATGGAGCTGAGTTATGTCGATCAGGGCCCCTTTGAAGGTGGCGGAGCCGGATTAGGCGGTTCAGTGGTCGTAAACTTACCCGATCTGCCTGGTTTGTCGGTTGAGGCGCAGGCCTTTTACGCACCCAAAATACTCGCGATTAAAGACTCCGAGTCATTTCGTCGTGCGCATTTCCAAGTCAACTATCGCATCATTCGAAATGCCGATGTATCCGCCGGTGTCCGTTATATCAACACCGAGCTGAAAAATGATGAGGATCATACTTTCGAAAGCGGTGGCTACCTCGGTCTGCGCATTTCCTTCTAAAGGCTTACCACTACGCGCAGCCTAAGAAGCCGCTGGGGTTCGGGGCTGCGCCTACTAAAGGCTCTGCCCTGGCAACCCTAACCCTCCAGTACCGCAAACGCACTAATCAGATGCTGCTCGTCACTCAGTGAGACATGCAGTGCTCGCCCCCCAAGGGAGGCCATGCGCTGGTGCGCGTGCCCCTCGAGCACGACAAAGGGTTGGCCGAGCTCAGTGTTACGCAAAATGATCTCGCGCCAGGACACGCCCTCACGAAACCCCGTGCCCAAGGCTTTGGCCACGGCTTCTTTGACCGCAAAACGTTTGGCCAAATACACGGAGGGACGATGCGAGGCCTGAAAGCCGTTAAGCTCTTCAGCGGCCAGAATACGCTGCGCTAAACGTTCGCCCGAGCGTTTTAGTGCCGCTTCAAAGCGGCGCACATCGGCCAGGTCGTTACCGATACCGAGTATCACCTCAGCCACGCTCCGGGTTCATCAGCACCGCGCGATCCAGGATCTCACGCATCTCCCGCACCGCTTGTTTGAAACCGACAAACACCGCATGCGCCACGATGGCATGCCCGATATTCAATTCGTTGATATTCGGCAAGACCGCGACCGCTTCGGTGTTATGGTAATGTAACCCATGCCCGGCATTGACGATCAAGCCATGACGTGCAGCATGCTCGACACCCTTAGCGAGTACCGCCAATTCTTTAGCCTCTTCTTCGACGGTCTGGGCCTCGGCATACCGCCCCGTATGCAGCTCCACTGCCGGTGCACCACAACGTGCGGCTGCATCGATTTGATAAGGATCGGCATCGATAAACAACGACACCTGAATCCCCGCGTCGGCCAACCGCGCGCAGGCACGCTGGATCTTGAGTTCCTGGCCTACCACATCCAAGCCCCCTTCGGTGGTCAATTCTTCGCGTTTTTCGGGCACCAGGCAGCAATGCGCCGGCTTCACCTTGAGCGCCATGTCGAGCATGGCATCAGTCACCGCCATTTCGAGGTTCATGCGGGTTTGCAGCATGTCTTTGAGCAGCCAGACATCGCGATCCTGAATATGGCGCCGATCTTCGCGGGGGTGAATGGTAATGCCATCGGCGCCAGCTTCCTCCGCTTGCAAGGCCGCATAGACCGGATCTGGATAACGTGTGCCCCGCGCTTGCCGCAAGGTCGCCACATGGTCAATATTGACCCCCAATAACACCCGTTTAGTCATACCCCTATTCCTCTGTAAATGGCTTGGTCCCTGCGTTTTTTTGTTTGGCTTGCGCCGCATTGAGTTGCTTGAATAAGGCCCGGCTATGCAAGGTGCGACCCTGCAAGGCCGCATCGATCAGCAGACGCATCAGTCGTTTGGCCTCCTTGGGCATCTCGATACGAGCCGTGGTCATCGGTGCACTATCGAGCAGGGCAACCAGCGCTTGCAGTGTGCGACCATGAAAGACCTGAGTGGGTAGAGGCTGTGCATGAGGCGCTGCATCGGGTGGCCACCAGACGCGAAACCCCTCCTCCATATCCAACCAATAGAACACGTCTGCGCTGATAGGTTGCTTCAGCGTGTCGCGCCCAAAATCCGGGGCGAGCCCAATGTTCTGCAGCAAGACCAATTCAAAGCGACGCAGCACTACTGAAAGCTCATCCTGAATATACAGCGACTCCAGTGCCTGCGCATAAGCATGAAATACCTCTGGATAAGCTTCGTGCTCGGGTAACAGCGCAAGCACCAGCTCGCTCAAGTAAAACCCGCAGAATAATCGCTCTCCCTGCAAGGCGACGGAGCTTGCAGGTGTTTCGAACTCGGTGAGCGTCTTCAGCGCAGAGCGCCCGCTCCAGCCTATGATCAGCGGCTGACAGGTTTGCATCCATGCCCCCGCGTTGCGCTTGCTACTGAGTGCGCCTTTGGCGATTACGCTCAGACGACCATGATGCAGCGTCAGCACATCAAGCACTAAACTGTTATCGCGCCAGGGTCGGCGATGCAATACATAAACCGGCTGATCTTGTACCCGCATCGCCGCTTGCCTACAAAGAAAGGATTAGAACCTGCCTTAATCGTGCTGATAACCGAGGCTTTTCAGGGCGCGCTCATCGTCCGACCAGCCACGCTTGATTTTGACCCATAAATTCAGCATGACCTTACTATCGAACATGGTTTCCATGTCGACACGCGCATCGCGACCGATAATTTTGATTTTCTCGCCCTGCTCTCCGATCAGAATTTTCTTCTGACCTTCGCGCTCGACCAGAATCAAGGCGCTGATATGCAGTACATGTTTGACTTGTTTGAATTCTTCGATTTCTACGGTCACGGCATACGGTAATTCTTCCCCCAGCTGTCGCATGATTTTCTCGCGCACCAGCTCCGCCGCTAGAAAGCGCTGACTCCGATCGGTGATTTGATCTTCATCAAAATAATGGACGCTCTCAGGCATATAGCCATCGATCAGTGCTTCCAACTGCTCGATGTTATGGCCCTGTCTCGCCGACACAGGTATGACATGGGCAAAGGGGTACTTCTTGGACACCTGCTCCAAATAAGGCAATAGCTGGCCTTTGTCTTGCGCTCTGTCGACCTTATTGATCGCCAGGATCACCGGCGCCTTGGCCTTTTTGATATGCTCCAATACCAACTCATCTTCATCGGTCCAGCGCGTGCGATCGACCAAAAACACGATCACGTCGATATCCCTCAGGGCATCGGCCGCGGCCTTGTTCATATAGCGATTGATGGCTTTGTGCTCTTTGCGATGCAGGCCGGGCGTATCGACATAAACGACCTGGCATGCCCCCTCGGTTTTAATGCCATGAATTTGATGCCGTGTGGTTTGCGGGCGGCGCGAGGTAATACTCAGCTTCTGGCCCAAAATGCGATTCATCAGCGTCGACTTACCGACATTCGGCCGTCCTACGATCGCGACATAGCCACAACGACTCGGGCCCTGTTCGGACGCGGTTGCTTCGGCATCTGCAGACAGTTCTGGGTCGGGGGTGTTCTCTACATCACTCATGATCGGCTCGAAGGGTTAAGAATTTGTTTCGGGATTCAGGGAGTTTAACAGCATGCGCGCGGCATCTTGTTCAGCATCGCGGCGACTACTGCCACTGGCTTCAGCGCTCAAACCCAGCGCTTCCACCACACACTCAACCAAAAAGGTTTGTCGATGCGCTTCGCCCGAAACCGACTTCATGTGGTATTGGGGCAAGGCTAACTTGCGCGCCTGCAGCATTTCTTGCAAGAGCGTTTTGGCGTCTTTCTGGGTGCCCTGACGCGTTAGCGCTTCCAAACGTTCGTGGTACCATCCGAGGACCAGCGTACGACATTGTAAAAAGTCGCTATCGAGGTAGATCGCACCAATCAAAGACTCAAAGGCATCGGCCAGGATCGAACCGCGCCGATGCCCCCCGGATTTAAGCTCGCCACTGCCCAGGTTCAAACAATCACCCAGCTGCATCTCACGCGCCATTTCAGCAATCGTATCGCCCTTCACCAAAGCTGCACGCATGCGACTCATCTGCCCTTCTTTGGCAGCGGGAAAGCGGTGATACAGATCTTCGGCGATGATGACGCTGAGAATGGCATCGCCCAAAAATTCCAGACGCTCATTATTGGGCCCACGATAACTACGATGCGTCATCGCCAGGTTTAGCAGTTCACGATTCTTGAACTGATAGCCCAAACGTTGTTCCAGTGCCGCGAGGGGTTGATATGTCACTCACGTACCTACTAGCGGAAGGGGATTTCGACGTTGTGCTTAAAACTCATGACCGCGTCGACATTCGCAAACATTTTGACGCGTTTTTCGTATTCGACGTCGATGTAGAGCACTTGCTCCTGTATGGCTACCTTGATCGCCTCCTTACGATTGAGGTCTCGAATGTTATTCGTCATCAAGCGCTTATCAATGCGGCTTTCAATCTCGCCGACATCGACTTGCGCTAAGTTCGCATCATTTTTAAAGGATTCAGCGACTTCCTGGATGTTCCAAAAGTCATAATAGGCAGGCGCGAGTTTGAAGCCAATCGTCACAAAGAAAGCCAGCATGCTAACGAACAATAGCGTTACAAAAGGCGAAGCGCCCCGTTGGTAGTAGGCACTGCTGAAATTCATTGATTTCATAATTGCTCCTGAGATGTATATAAGGCGTTAATCGATGTAACCCACTCTGTCAAAGGTAGGAATGGAAACCAGTGTTGTCCACTGCATCCAGATGGCAAAGGCACGCCCCACCACCAACTCATCCGGCACCAAGCCCCAAAAGCGACTGTCATTACTGTTGTCACGATTGTCGCCCATCACAAAATAATGACCCTCTGGCACCAACCACTCACCCTGGCCATTGTGCATGGGTACATGCTTGCTCTCGTAAATTCTGAAGGCTGTGTCACCCAGCTTTTGCTGGTACATCGTCTCGGGTGGCAGATTGGCTAAAAAGACCTCTGGAATCAACTCGCCATTGATATACAGCTGCTTGTCTTCATACCGGATTTGATCACCGGGCACACCAATCACACGCTTGATGTAACTGGTTTTGCCGTCCTTGGGATACTTGAACACGATCACATCACCCCGTTTGGGGTCGGCAACCTCCAGCACTTTCGTCCCGAGAACCGGCAAGCGCAGACCGTAGTCGTACTTGTTCACCAGAATGAAGTCACCGACCTCCAGGGTGGGCAGCATCGATCCAGACGGAATCTGAAAGGGCTCGAT